>DATJBA010000290.1:0-16963 GCA_035515675.1 Mycobacterium sp. | reverse complement strand
CATCGGCGGGGGTCCCTGGCAATCCGCGCGACTAATCGGCGAACGCCGCCGACATTGCTGGCAGTGGTGGGAGTTGTTGACGCACTGCGATGCCCGTGGACCGACCACCGTGCGGGCACGGGCGACCGACCTGGCCGGCAGCACTCAGCCCGAGCAACCCGTGTGGAATCGTCTTGGCTACGGCGGCAACGCAATCCAGACGATTTCGATCGCCGTCGAGTGACCCTGCGGGCGCGCGCTGCAGGCGTTTAGCGCGTTTCGATGCTTAGTCGTACCTCGGTCGCCACATCGTATCGAGGACGGCTTGCGCGACATCGTCATGCGTCTTGCTGGCCACCCCGTCCTCGACGGCGGCGTGGTAAACCGCTTCCGCGACCGCCTTCGAGACGGTGCACAAGTCCTGGACGTCCGGTAACAGCGAGTCTCCGGGATTTGTCGGACTAGCTTGTTGCGCAATGGCTTTGGCTGCTGCGTGTAGCATGCCCTGGGTGAGCAGCCTGGCACCGGCCACGATGATGCCCAGCCCAAGGCCGGGGAACACCAGCACGTTGTTGCCTTGGCCGACGGTGTAGGTGATCCCGTCGTACTCCACGGGAGCGACCGGGGTGCCGGTGGTGACCAGTGCCCTGCCATTCGACCACGCCAGCACGTCGGCCGGCATGGCTTCCATGCGTGAGGTCGGGTTGGACAGCGGGAAGATCATCGGTCGTTCGCAGGAAGCCGTCATCGCCTCGACGACCTCCTGGGTGAACGCGCCGAATACCGTTGAGAAGCCCAGCAGAATGGTGGGTGATGCGAGCTTGATCGCGTCGACCAGTCCGACCCGTTCCCCGGTAGCCACACCCAGCTGATGGCGGTTCTTCGCGTAGGGCACCTGGAGATCGCGCAGGTCGTCCATGTCGTCGAACAGCAGGCCCTGCTTGTCGATCGGCTTGGGCCGCTGGGATCCGCGGCGAGTGAGGATCGCTCATCACAACTTCCGTCCGATGACTTGTCGTATTAGGTCACGGTAGCCCTGATCGTGGTGAACGCACCCTAAAGAGCATTTGAAAGACAGGAGAGGCGAAATAGGTATGCAGCACCGCTGCGCGGCAACCCGCGGCCTCACGGCGGGCAGCCGCAGGATCGCTATCGATTGGACATGGATTCGGCTGCGTCGGCGTCGCAGGCGCACGGCTGTGCGCCGTCGTGCAACCATCGCCACAGCTGGGTCCCGCGCTTGCGCATCAGGTGCTGCACGTAGACCTTGTCGCGCTGCTCTCGGGAGAACACCAAGTCCAGGTCGACGGGTAACCCTGCCCAGTCGACTTGGTCATGTGCCGACGCCTGGTCACCAAGTGGGTTGTCACCTGCAGCGCCATGCCGCAGCCGACACTGCAATGGGCAGACAGCGTTCACGGCGTCCCGATCGAGCCCGTCATACTGCCGAATCACGCGTAACGACCCTCTCTCGAATGCGCAACCAAGTCTTAGGCGAATGGTGCGGCAAAGATGTTTCGGCAAGAGGGTGTGCGACGTTTCCGCCGTATTAAGGATTCCCTCGCAAGCCTCGGATGGCGTTAGTAGACGTCGCGGTGGTAGCGCTTGTCGGCGCTCAAGGACTGGACGTAGGCCTTTGCTGCGTCCGGGTCGAGGTTGCCGTGTTCGGCCGCGACTTCGCAGAGCGCGCGATCGACGTCTTTAGCCATGGGATCGGCGTTGCCGCAGACGTATAATTGTGCGCCGTCCTGCAACCAGCGCCACAGCTGGGCCCCGCGTTTGCGCATCAGGTGCTGCACGTAGACCTTGGCGCGCTGGTCCCGGGAGAACGCCAGGTCCAGTTCGGTGAGGAACCCGTCGGCACGCATCTGCTCGATCTCGTCGCGGTAGTAATAGTCGGTGGCGGCGTGCCGTTCGCCGAAGAACAGCCAGTTGGGGCCGGTGTGGCCGAGCGCGCGGCGTTCCTGCAGGAAACCGCGGAAGGGTGCGATCCCGGTGCCTGGACCGATCATGATCATCGGCGTGTGCGGATCGCTGGGGGGCCGGAAATTGCTCGATGGTCGCACATAGACGGCGATCCGATCGCCGGGGGAGCGGCCCGCAAGGTACGTCGAGCACACCCCGCGGCGCGGGACGCCCTGGAAGTTGTAGCGTACCGGAGAGACCGTCAGGTGGACCTCCCGCGGGTTCTCCTTGGGACTGGACGAGATCGAATACAGCCGCGGCTGAAGCGGTTTGAGTACGCTCAACCACTCGTCGACGGACGCGGTAACAGGGAACTCAGCGAGCAAGTCAACGGACTGGCGGCCCCATGCCCAATCGGAGAGTGCGCGCTTGTTTTCCGGCTTCATCAACTCGGCGAGTTCGGTGTCGCCAGTGCGCTGCTGCACGAACCGGAGCAGGTCCGGGCTGACGTGGGCGATCTCGAATCGCTCGGTAACGGCGTCGCGCAGCGACATTGAGGTCATCAACACGTGATCGGCGACTTCCACCGGGGTCTGGTCGTCCAATCCGGTGACTGACAGCCATTCGTCGACCAGCCGGTCGCCGTTGCGTGGCCACACCCCAAGAGCGTCACCGGCCTCGTAGCTGACGGTCTCTTCGGGTAGACAAAACACCAACTGGCGCACGTCTTTTGCCGACCGTGGCCGGCTGAGCGTGGTATTGCGGAGCATGTTGGTGATCAGCGGGTGCTTTTTGGTGTACGTGCCCGTTCCGGGCCGGGTTGCAGGCCGCGGCCAGGCCGCAGGTGCGCTGGGTGCATCGGTTGCCGCCGCGGCGGCACCTCCGCTGACCAGCGTGCGTGTGCTGGTCAGCGCGTCGATGACCTTGCTCAGCCAGCCGGCCGCGGCATCTTCGTAATCAGGCTCGCAGTCGATGCGGTCCACAATGCGGGCCGCTCCCAGCTCGGCGAGTCGTTGGTCGAGTTTGCGTCCGTGGCCACAGAAGTCGTCGTAGTTGGAGTCGCCCAGCGCGAGAACGGAGTAGCGGGTGTCGGTGAACTTTGGTGCGCTGTCGCCGGTTAACGTTCGCCAGAGGGCGGCGCCGTTGTCCGGCGGCTCACCGTCACCGGTGGTGCTGGTGATCACCAGAAGCTCCCGCGTTGTCGGTAGCTCCGCGACTGGGAAGTCGTCCATGGCGTATAGCGCGACCGGCAACTTAGCCCCACTTAGTTGCGCGGCGACATCGGCGGCAAGCTCTTCGGCGTTCCCGGTTTGTGAGGCCCACAACACCACAATCGGAGCTCGCTCGGGCGCTGATACCGCTTCGGGAACATTGGGCGGCGGGGCCGGTGCCTCGATCGTTGGTGATTCCGTTGATACCGCCGGCATCGTGCGAGGCCCCTCGGTGCGTGCGAACATCCCCGCCAGCAGACCGTCCACCCACATCCGGGTGCTGGGATCGAAAGGAGCGCTGAGCGGGACAGTGGGTATCCCGGCAGTGCGGCAGCCGATTTCCGAACGCAACCCGTTCAGCATTCCGGCAAGGTAAGAGCGGCCGAGTGGACCGAACTGCGGCGTCGGTTCGTTTGCCATGCCGAGGATTTCGGCGAGGGCGTCAACCTGTGACACGCTGATTCTCGGTACCTCCGTAAGCGCGGATTGGGGTTTCTCAGTGGCTACCGAAGGCTCGGGTTCGGTGCCCAAATCCGGTTTGGAGACGGCGGCCTTGGTCAGGCTGACGGCGCACGCCTTGAATTCCGGTTGGTTCGATATCGGATCCACGGCGTCGTTGGTGACCGCGTTGATCGACAAGTATTCGCCGAAGGCGTCGTTCCAGTGGAAGGGTGCAAAGCAGTTGCCGGGCCGCACCCGGTCGCTGACCACGGCGGGCAGCACGGCTCGGCCACGGCGGGAAGCGATTTCGACCGGGTCGTCGTCGGAGATCTGCAGCCGGGCAGCGTCGTCGGGGTGGATCTCGACGAACGGTCCGGGGTTGAGCTTGTTGAGCTTGGCGACCTTCCCGGTCTTGGTCATCGTGTGCCATTGATGCGGCAGGCGCCCGGTGTTGAGCAAGAACGGGTAGTCGTCGTCGGGCATTTCCTCCGGCAGTAAGTGCGGGCGGGGGAAGAACACCGCACGGCCATTCGGGGTCGCGAAGGCCAGCCGTGGCACGCTGCCGTCCTCGCGGACCAACTGAGTCTGGCTGACACCGTCGTTCAGATAGCGGATCGGGTTGCGGTCGTTCGTGCTGTCAGGTGGACACGGCCACTGCAGTGGGGTCTGCCGTAGCCGGTCGTAGCTGGCGCCGCGCAGGTCGTAGCCTGTCGCGGGGTTCCAGAACCGCTTGATCTCCTCGAATACCTCCTCTGCGGAGTCATAGCTGAACGAATCGGAAAACCCCATCTCGCAACTGATCCGGGCAATGATCTGCCAATCCGGCATTGCGTGACCGGGCGCCTCAACAGCCGGCTGGAACAGTGTCAGGTTGCGCTCGGAGTTGATCATTACCCCTTCGGACTCTGTCCAGAGGGCGGCCGGCAGCAACACGTCGGCATACTCATTGGTCTCGGTCTCGAAGAACGCGTCCTGGGCGATCACCAACTCGGCGCGTTCCAGGCCGGCCAGCACCGTCTTCCGATTAGCCACGCTGGCAACGGGATTAGTGCAGATTATCCAGCACGCCTTGATCTGTCCGTCCGCCACGCGGGAGAACATGTCGACTGTGCCGGTGCCGACCTCGGTTCGCAACGACCCGCGGGGAATGCCCCATTGGTCCTCGACGAAATCGCGGTCAGCCGCGGATGCCACCGAGCGCTGACCCGGCAAACCCGGCCCCATGTACCCCATCTCGCGGCCGCCCATCGCGTTGGGTTGTCCGGTGAGCGAGAACGGGCCGCTGCCGGGCTTGCAGATCGCGCCGGTCGCCAGGTGCAGGTTGCAGATCGCATTGGTGTTCCAGGTGCCGTGGGTGCTCTGGTTGAGGCCCATCGTCCAGCAGCTCATGAAGTTCGCGGCTTCGCCGATCCATCGGGCCGCGGTACGGATGTCTTCGGCAGGGATACCGGTGATTTCGCTGACCTTGTCGGGGGTGTACTGCTCCAGGAAACTCGGCATCACCGCCCAGTCCTCGGTGAATTCGGCGATGAATTCAGCGTCGGTGTGGCCGTTTTCGACGATCAGGTGCAGCAGTCCGTTGAGCAGCGCGAGATCCGAGCCGGGGGCGATTTGCAGGAAGAGGTCGGCCTTTTCCGCCGTCGCGGTGCGCCGCGGGTCGACGACGATCAGTTTGGCGCCAGCCTTGACGCGATCCATCATCCGCAGGAACAGGATCGGGTGGCAGTCGGCCATATTGGCGCCGATGACGAAGAAAACAACGGCCTGGTCGAAGTCCTGGTAGGAGCCGGGCGGTCCGTCCGCGCCCAGGGACAGCTTGTAGCCTGAACCTGCGCTGGCCATGCATAGTCGCGAGTTCGACTCGATCTGGTTGGTGCCGATGAACCCTTTGGTCAGCTTGTTCGCCAGATACTGAGCTTCGAGGGACATCTGCCCAGACACATACAGCGCAAAGGCGTCCGGACCGTGCTGGTCGATGATCTCCCGTAACCGCTTTGCGGACTCGACGATCCCGGTGTCCATGTCGGTCGGCTCGAGCGGTTCACCGCGGTCGGCCCGCAGGTATGCCGAATCCATCCGGCCCGCTGCGGCAAGCATGTCCGCAGTGGTCGCGCCCTTGGTGCACAACCGGCCGAAATTGGCCGGATGATTCTTGTTCCCAATGGACTTCGCGACGTGACGGCGCTCGCTCTTGGGGTCCATTGTGACCTGCAACACCATGCCGCAGCCCACACCGCAGTAGGCGCACATGGTGTTCACGGCGTCCTTACCGGACGCCATGGACTCCCTAGCCACGCCTGCGTTCCTCCCTTGAGTGCGCATGGGTTTGCGCTGAATCGTGCGACAAGGATGTTTCGGCACCGGGTATCGGGTGTTTCCCCCGGTTTACGGCTTCCTCTCACCGGACCTGGTGTGGTCGTGAAGTGTCCGGAAAACCGCAATCGTCCCAGGTCAGCGCAGTTATCGTCGACCAGCCAACCCCGCATCAGATTACCTGCGCTGCCGCACGCCCCAACTCCCAGAACTAGGGCCGTGACCAAACAGATGGGGCATTCACAGTGTTCGCTAAGCTCGCCGTGTGCGTCGTCGGCTGGTCGCGATCCTGCTGATTGTGCTGGCCTCGGGTTGCGGTTGGAAGCCGCCGGTGCCGGCACGGACGCCACCGGACACCTGCAAGGACTCCGACGGGCCGACGGCCAACACGGTGCGGCAGGCCATCGCCTCGGTTCCGATCACGATCCCGGGTACGACCTGGGTCGAAATCGCACGGGGACATACCAGGAAATGCCGTTTGTACTGGGTGCAGATCATCCCGACCATTGCCAGCGAATCGACTCCCCAGCAGCTGCTGTTCTTCCACCACAACATCCCTCTGGGCACACCCACCCCGAACCCGAAGCCGTACATAACGGTGCTGCCGCCCTCTGACGACACAATCACGGTTCAATACCAATGGCAGGTCGGCAACGATCAGCCGTGCTGTCCCACCGGCATCGGCACGGTGAAGTTCCAGATCGGATCAGACGGCAAGCTGCGGGCGCTCGGCAAGATCCCGAATCAATAGCGCTCGCGCACAATAACTTCCGATATTTCGGGAACTCGACAAGACGGACTTCCTGATACCGCCGGTGGCGCTGTTCATCCAATCAGGTCACGCGTTCCTGCTGTTCGCGATGCGCGCGACTCGTCGCGGATTTCGCGGTTGGGTGGCCGCAGCCGATACCGGGTCAACCCTGCCCACATCGCGCCAAAGAGCACGAGCATGATCATGTCGAACAGCCACCAGCCACTGTAGTGGGTCCACATCTCGACGTCGGCGACCAGCGTGTCGACCCTGCGCAGATCAACGGTGGAGGCCGAGGCCGCGAAGCCCCACTGGGCCGGAATGAACCAAGAGATCTGGTCGTAGCCCCACGTGCCTGCCAGCGGAATCAGTCCTCCGGCGAACAACAGCGACGCCAGGATTACCGGCACGAGCAGCGGCAGGACTTCTCGCAACGACTTACCCAGCGTCGATAGTGCGAGCCCGACCATCGCCGAGACGATCGCCGTGACAGCCACGCTTACGTAGAGCTCGACCGTGGCGTTGTGCAGCAAGACGGCGCCGTGTACCGGCCCGCCTTTGACGACGACGACGATGGCGAACAAAATGGCTGTGAGAATGGCCGCGGCCAGGCTGAACACGATGACCTTAGCGGCCAGGTAGGCCGACGTAGACAGCCCGATAGCCTGCTCGCGTCGGAAGACGCGACGCTCCGCAACCACGGCGCGGATGGTCAGCGCGGTGCCCACGATCACTGCGGCGATGTTGAGCGCGGCCAGGATCTCGACGGCTTCATGCAGGTTAGGGCTGCTCGGGTTGGGCCGGTCCAGCCCAGAATCTCCGGGAATCAGCAGTATCAGCGCCGCCAACGCGAACGGCAGGGCCGCCAAGAACAAGTAGACGCGGTCGGCAAAGAGCAGGCGAACCTGGCGACGGGCCAGCAACCGGATTTGCCGTTTCACGGTGAGCTCGGTGGGGAGCGGCCACGGTGTAGCGACCTCTGGCCGCGTGATCGGAGCCAATGCTTGTTGCCGAGCGCGAAACGCACGGTGGGCACCGTCGGGATCGGCGCTCACCTGCATGAGGACTTTCGACCAGCCGGTGGTGCCCATCGTGGACTGGATCTGCAGGGGTGTGCCGACGAAAGCCATGGTGCCACTAGAGGTGAGCAGCAATACCTGGTCGCACATATTGAGGTCGGTGGGCGATGTCTGCGATTTCATAGTCACGACGACGACACAGCCGATGTCGGCCTGGCGTCGCAGGACCGTCATCACGTGATTTCCCTGCGCAGCATCCAGGCCGGCGCTCGGCTCGTCAACCACCAGCAGTGTCGGTCTGGTGATGAGCTCGATCGCCATCGACGCGCACCGGCGCACCTCAGGCGCGAGTTTGCTGATCCGGGTTGCGCGGTGCGGCGCCAGCTCGAGTTCTTCGAGAACCTGATTCACCACACGGTGGCGATGCTGAGGTGAGGTGTCAGGTGGCAGGCGCAGTTCGGCCGCGTATCCCAAAGCCCGTTCGACGGTCAGCTGCTGGTGAACGCGTTCATCACGCGACACTATCCCGATGCGTGCGCGCATCGACTCGGGCTCGGCATGCACGTCGTGGCCGTCGACGGTGATTTCGCCGGAGCTGAGTTCCCTGGTGCCGGCGAGCAGCCCGAGCAGCGCGGAGTTGCGCGCAGCCGACGGTCCGATAACTGCGGTCATTGTGCCCGGACGCGCTGTGAACGAGATATCCGTGAGCATCTCGTGCCCGTCGACGGTAAGTCCCAGCCGGTATGCGGCTACCCCGATCGTGCGTGCCCCTGGTTTGAGCGGCAACCGATAGGTGGGGTCGACTTCATCGGAGCGGAAGGAGGGGCGCTGGGCGCGCAGCTTTCGCGTCGCGTCGCTCATCCGTTTGATCAGACCCCGACCCTTTGGCTGCTCATCCTCCGCGACGGGCGGCTTCACTGGTTGGGCGGGTGGCCGCCAGGGCGCCGCTGTCGGCGGATGGGCGGGCGGCGCTGTGGGTGGGAATGCCGGAACGGGGGGCGGTTGAGGTGGGGCTATCCGCATTTGCTGGGTGGCCCGCTGCGTGGGGACCTGCAGGTTGGGCTCGTTGGGGTGGCTCGCCCGATTCGGCTGTGCCGCGGCACGCGGAGGCGGCGGGGACTGCGGGGGCGGCGGGAACTGCGGTGGTGGGAATTGCGGGGGTGGCGGGTAAGCCGGGCGTCGAGGTGGACCGGGAGGCCGCCCGGGCGGGCCGGCTGGGGGACCGACCTGGAAAACCAGCTGTGGACCTCGCTGCGGATCACCGATCGTGATCGCCTGACCGTCGCGGATGTCGACCGTCGACACCCGGGAGCCGTTGACGAAGATGCCGTTGGGGCTTCTATCGATGGCCACCCACTGGGTGCCGGTGAACCGCAGCACCAACTCCGGGCGAGGTGCCGGCGGTGGTGGGGCGGCGTTCCCCGGGCGCTCCAGCGGGATGTCACACCCTCGGCCGTAGCCCACCAGCACGTCGCGGCCCGGGGCGACGACGTATCTCATCGATCCGACCCATACGGTCAACGGGGAGGCTCGAAAAGCGGAAGCCTCGGTCCGCATGCCCGCCACCTTTCGTCACCAGTCAGACCTAATCGATCCCACCTTCAGGCCATTGATCCTTCAGGCCATTGATTAAGTGTCTACCCGCTGGACGTGGTCCATCCACTAGGGATGGGCGCCGATCACAGTATGTTGCGGCGTGCTGTGGTTGCGGCATTCTCGAGAAGCCGGCGCAACACCTCGACCGCATCCGTCAGCACCTTGCGGTCCGCCGGCTCGAGCAGGGCCAATTGCGGTTCGATCGCAGCGGCGCGGTCGGCCCGAACCGCGTTAAGCGTGCGTATCCCTTCGGCCGTGATGCGGATTCGGACCGCCCGGGCATCCCCGGGGTCGACTGTTCGGGTAACCAGGCCGGTTTCCTCGAGTCGGCGCACCTGCGTGGTCATCGTCGGTTGCGAACAGTGATCGACGGCGGCCAGGTCACCGATTCGGGCTTCTCCGTGGGCTTCGATCGTGGCCAGCAGCCTGGCCTGGGCGGCAGGCAACGGCATCTGAATGCGCTGGGTAGCCAGCCGGTTGAGCCGCGCGACCACGGCGAGCAGATCTGCTCCCAAGCCAAGCTGGGGCTCGGTATTTGCGGCATCAACGACATCGGTGTTGTTGGCGGCAGATGCGTTCATGCGTCCATGGTTGCATAGCTTTGCTATGGGAGACGACTCCTGGATGCCGTGGCGCGAAAACCCAGATAGCGCGGTGCGCTGCAGGGTTGGGAGCTGCTGGACGAGATGGATGTGGAGCCATCCAGGAAGACCAGCGCGACCACCACCTCGGGTGCGGTGGGGACGGCGGGAGGCGATGAAGCGTCAACCCCACACACCGGTCACACGGGTGCGGGGACCGCAACTCCGCAAGGAGAAGCTGCCTGAAATGCCCAGTCACACAAACACTCACATTCCAGGTAACGGACTTAACGCCGCGGCCTGGCAGAATCGGTAAAGTGACCGTCCCCCGACCATCCCGTTCGTGCCATCGGGGTGGATCGCTGCGACCGGTCGAATTGGCACAGGCCTCGGTCATGGGGGCACTTTGCGCGGTGATCGCAATCATCTCCGTGATCGTCCCGTTCGCAGCGGGACTGGCCTTGCTGGGCACCGTGCCCACGGGCCTGTTGGCCTTCCGCTACCGGCTGCGCGTGCTGCTCGCCGCGACGGTTGCTGCCGGGGTGATTGCCTTCCTGATCGCCGGGCTGGGCGGTTTCATGACGGTCATCCACTGCGCCTACATCGGCGGGCTGACCGGATTCGTCAAGCGCAAGGGCCGGGGCACACCCACGGTGATTGTCTCGTCCCTGATCGCCGGAGTCGCGTTCGGTGCCGTGATGGTCGGCTTTCTGATCGTGATGACCCGGCTGCGGCACCTGATTTTCGAGGTAATGACCGCGAACGTGGACGGGGTCGCCGCGTTCATGGCCCGGGTGCACAGGCAGGGGGCCGCGGCCGACTTGAAGCGCTATTTCGCCGATGCGGTGCACTACTGGCCGTGGGTGATGCTGGTCTATTTCGGCCTCGGAATCATGATTGTGTCGTTGATCGGCTGGTGGGCGTTGTCCCGTCTGCTGGAACGGATGCGCGGTGTCCCCGATGTGCACAAACTGGGCGCTTGGGACGGAAGTAAGGGCGAGGATGTCCCCGTCGGGCCGGTTCCGGTGCGGCTAGACAAGGTGCGCTTCCGTTACCCCGGTGCCAGCCAAGACGCGCTGCGCGAGGTCAGCCTGAATGTCCAGGTCGGCGAACACGTGGCGATCACGGGCGCCAATGGCTCCGGGAAGACCACGTTGATGCTGATCCTGGCCGGCCGGGAACCGACGTCGGGCACCGTGGACCGTCCAGGCGCGGTGGGTCTGGGCAAGCTGGGCGGCACGGCCGTCGTCCTTCAGCACCCCGAAAGCCAGGTGCTGGGTACCCGAGTCGCCGACGATGTGGTCTGGGGTTTGCCACCGGGCACCGAAATCGATGTGGGCCGGTTGCTGAGCGAGGTGGGCCTCGAGGCACTTGCCGAACGCGACACCGGCAGCCTGTCCGGGGGTGAACTGCAGCGCCTGGCGCTCGCAGCGGCGCTGGCCCGGGAGCCGGCGTTGCTCATTGCCGACGAGGTCACCACGATGGTCGACCAGCAGGGCCGGGATGCCTTGCTGGGCGTGCTGTCCGGTCTCACCAAACGACACCGGACTGCCTTGGTGCACATCACGCATTACAACAATGAGGCCGAATCCGCGGAGCGCACAATCGACCTCAGCGATTCGCCGGATAATACCGACATTGTCGAGACCGCGGCCGCACCAGCACCGACCGTCGCGGTGGATCACCTTCAGCACGCGCCGGTGATCGAACTTGTGGGTGTCGGCCACGAATACGGCAGTGGCACCCCGTGGGCCAAGACTGCACTGCGCGACATCAGCTTCGTGGTTGAGCACGGAGACGGGGTGCTGATCCACGGCGGCAACGGCTCGGGTAAGTCGACGCTGGCTTGGATCATGGCCGGGCTGACGATTCCTGCGACCGGCGCCTGTCTTATGGATGGCCGGCCCACCCACGAGCAGGTCGGCGCGGTGGCGTTGTCGTTCCAGGCGGCAAGGTTGCAGTTGATGCGCAGCCGCGTCGACCTGGAAGTGGCCTCCGCGGCGGGCTTTTCGCACCGCGACGAAGAACGTGTCGCTGCGGCGCTGGGCGTCGTCGGGCTGGATCCCACACTGGCCAAGCGGCGGATCGACCAGCTCAGCGGTGGTCAGATGCGCCGTGTGGTGCTGGCGGGACTTTTGGCGTGTTCACCGCGAGCCTTGATCCTCGACGAGCCGCTGGCGGGGCTGGACGCCGCCAGCCAGCGCGGCCTGCTGCGGCTACTGGAGGACCTGCGCCGTCAGCGGGGTCTGACGGTGGTTGTCATTTCCCATGACTTCGCCGGGCTGGAGGACCTGTGCCCGCGCACCCTGTTCTTGCGCAATGGCATGCTGGAACCGATGTCGGCCGCGGCGGGGGGAATGGCGTGACTGCGACCTCTGCGACCTTGGTCGCGAAGGACGGCTCGACCCGACGCCCCTCGCGTCCGGTAGTGCTGTTGGTTCCGGTGCCCGGAACCTCGACCATCCACGATCTGTGGGCCGGCACCAAACTGCTGGTTGTGTTCGGTGTTTCGGCGCTGCTGACGTTCTACCCGGGATGGGTGACGATCGGCTTGGTGGCGGCCCTAGTGCTGGCGGCGGCCAGAATCGCGCGCATTCCGCGCGGCGCGCTGCCGTCGGTACCGCGGTGGCTGTGGGTCATTCTCGCGTTGGGCGGTATCACGGCCGCGCTGGCCGGCGGTAGCCCGAAGGTCTCGATCGGCGGGCTGGAGATCGGACTCGGCGGAGGGTTGCACTTCCTGCGGATCACTGCGCTGTCGGTTGTGTTGCTCGCGCTCGGGGCGATGGTGTCCTGGACTACCAATGTCGCCGAAATAGGACCTGCGTTAGCGACTTTGGGGCGTCCGCTGCGGATATTGCGGATCCCGGTCGACGAATGGGCAGTAGCGTTGGCGCTCGCGCTGCGTGCCTTTCCGATGTTGATCGATGAATTCCAGGTGCTTTACGCCGCCCGCCGGCTACGGCCTAAACGGATACCGCAGAGCCGCAAGGCTCGCCGCCGGCGGCGCGCCTTGGAGCTGATCGACCTGCTGGCCGCTGCCATCACTGTGACTCTGCGACGAGCTGACGAGATGGGCGATGCGATCACCGCTCGTGGCGGCACCGGTCAACTCTCTGCCAATCCGGCCCAGCCGAAGCTAGCGGACTGGGTGACACTCGCGATCACAATCGTGGGCAGTGGTGTAGCCGTGTGGCTCGACACGATATTGCACGCGACCCGCTAAGAGCTGACCCGTAATTGCGGTCATGCGGCGCCAAACAGCTTGGGGGGCTGTTTTTTTCGGCTGGTCCCGCGACGTCCAGGCTGGGGGCCTGGTCTGTTCGGGGGTGGGCCGAGTGCCGCGTGCCCAGCAGAGGCCACCGGCTGGCGGCTGGCGGCTGCCGGTCCCGGCCGGTCTGGCATCTGATGGTGCCGGTGGCTGGTGCCGGTTGACTGAACCACCCCACTCTTGCTGGGGTGCCAGCCACGTCCGCAGGACGTGGGCAAGTTCGTAATCGACCCGCGCGGTGCGCGGATCCTCGGGGTCGGTCAGATCCACACAGGCGGCCAGCGTGGCCGACACGATGTCACGGTCGGCGTGCAGCCCGCAGTGCGCGCAGTCGTGGGTGCGCTGGTCGAGGGTCTTGGCGACCCGGCCTCCGCATAGACAGTGCTGACTGAGCGCGGTCCAGCGGGTGCCGGCCCGATACAGCTGCCCCCCGGTGGCGGCGCATTCGCTTTCGAGTGCGGATACCAGCATGCCGGGACTGAACAGCGCGATCCGCTTGCCCCACAGCTTTGCCCAGGTCGAGATCCGGCAGTCCTCGATGGTGATCGTGTTGCCATGACCCTGGGGTTCTTGGTTTTCGGGGCGGGCGTAGAAGCCGTATTCCTCGTCAGGAGTCACGGGCTGGTTCATCAGTCTCTCCGGTACTGGTCAGCGAGGTGTTTGGCGGCCTGATAGCAGCTTCACCGCCGAGGGCACTCACGCCTGGCGCTGATCACCGTTGGCGTCACCGGAACGTCGGACACCGTCCAAATCTCCGAGCACTGGGAAGTCAGCGACGGTTCATTGCTGCGGGCCCAAATACTCGGTGCGTCATTCGACCGGGCTGCGTCACGGCGCGACGACGGTGACGACCCGGACTCCGCCACGTTTGTCACTTTGCTGGTCAGTTTGCACGATGTCGAAGACGTGCACGTTGCCGATGGTCTCGGCCGGATCAAACTCGGCGTGAACGAGCAGCCGATAAATGCCCGAGGCCGGCGCGGTGATGCTAAGGGATTGTTGAGGCTGCTTGTGCCGCGGAATTGGGTTCTCCGGCCAGTAGCCTTTCGATATCGTCGACGACCGCTTTCGACATTAGCCGTTTATGCGCGCTCTGCCGTCATGTTCATGTCAAGTGTGCCCTGGCACGCGCCGCTCAAGATCTCGGTGTGCATGGTGCCGGAAAGTGACCCGTCGGGTTGGGGCGTGTAGCGCACGTCGGCTCGGGCCGGATCCCATTCGATCGTGTGTTCGTCGGGCATCATGCAATCCCATTGGAAATCGCTGACTTGAGTCCAGGACGACCCATCCCAGGTGAATTGAACCGGTTGCGGAACCGTCGGGTTCCTCGGCGGAGGGCCGCTAATTATCGTGGCGGTGCACTTTCCGTTCGTACAGCTCGAGCGGAATGCGTAGATATCGGTGTACTGCACCTCAGGGTCACCGGCCGCCATGCTAGTCCCGGACTTTGGACCAACGATGAACGTGATCGCGTACTCGCCGTTCCAGGACGGAGAGTCGGCGGAGGCAGTTGGGGGAGGCGACAGGGCGATCGCGAGCGACGCGGCGCACAAACCGACGAGAATGCTCAGACGGTCCGGGGCGATCGGTTTCTCGTCTGGGTCCGCAACGACTTTGGAAATAGAGCGAGCTGCCACAATCTTGGATATATACCCATCGATACCGTTATGCCATAGCTCGGCGGCTCGGAGTCGGAACCGGATCGCCCCGCGTCTGCACAGAATTGATCGGGCCGCCCCGGCTTCTCCTCGGGGCCAGCCCGATCACTTCGCGGGAATGCGGCTATCGGCAGAATCCCGAAACCTATGAGGGTGTCGGGGTGAGCGAGAATACTGCAAGCGTTAGAAGGGGGACCCCGCTGACTCGCCGAAGCTGGACCGCTCAATAGGTGACAGTCAGACGGTAGCGGCGGCGCGTACACCACGCGCCGCACTCGCAGCACGTCCACGTCATGTGACCACCGCGCCGGCGCTGGGGAGCCAGTGCGGTTCAGGTTAGAAGGGTCACGCCTGCAAGATGGCCCCGAGCGGACAGCCGCGGCCGGTCTGTCAGTGAAACACCACCAACTGCGCGCCGTCGTCAGCTACCTGGATCAACATGATCTTTGCCGGTTCGGTACGGCTGAGGTCCTCGGCGAACAGGTGCACCGAGCCTGCGGGCTCGAAGAGCGTCTCGCCGGCGCGTCGGGAAGTGTGGCCGCGGCGGCGCCGGCTCAGGCGGATCCGTGCGGTCGGCGATGGACAACGCGATCATGCCGACCATGCACACGGTCCTGGATCGAATCACCCCGGCGGCCACGACGCAGCCCGCACTCGCCGCGGCAGCACGGTCGGGTCCGGAGCAGGGGAGGGGCCAGCAGGCGTAGCCGGCTGCAGCGGCACACCCCCCGGCCACCCAACAGCTCTCCAATACCGGTCAGCAGCTCGTTGATCTGGCGATCCCAAAAACCCTACATTCGGACGATAGGACAGCTAATTCGCCACCGCCACAACTACCGACCCTCCCAGGTTGCGGCCCCGGGGTCGGCGTGCTCTGGACGGACGACTGCCGCCGGCCATCAGCGCGACCCTGGCTGGTTCTGCCATGACCGACACGATTCCCGCGGGGCTGCGCTTCAGTGGCGGTGTGGCTGAAGCAAAGCTGCCTGGCCGGTGACGGGACGCCGCGTCGCCAGCCAGTCACGGGTAGCGATATGCGACCGTTCGATGAGCTCGGCCGAGTGCGAAAAGTCCGTCGGGTTGATACTTGTCGGGCATAGCGGCGGGATGACGCGAACGTCGACGGCGTCCTCGAAGCGGGCGACGTCGACGGCCAGGCGTTGGTTGATGGTGAGGATCAACGCGTGCAGCGCCATGGCCAGCGCCCCGATTGGTGGCTCGGGCAGGGCGCACGAATAGCCGGTCGGCAGCACCCAGACCGGGTCGGCGCCCAGCGCGACCGCATGCGACAGCGGGGTGTTGTTTACGACCCCGCCGTCGAACAGGTAGCGCCCATCGATGTTGACCGGCGGGAAGATAGCCGGAATGGCGGCGCTGGCTGCGATGGCATCGACCGCGTCTCCCGACGACAGCAGCACGTCGTGGCCCGACAGCACGTCGGTGGCCACCACATGCAGGGGGATCGGCGCGTCCTCAAGCCGGGAGAATCCGAGGTGGTCGGTGAGCAGTTGCCGCAGCCCACTGTCGGATACGAGGTTCGGCCGCCGACCGAGAAAGCCCAGGAGCCCGAGGACCAGGTGGGTGGGGAAGACGTCGTTTCGCGACAGCGACCCCCACACGTCGGCCAGCGCCTCGATCCCAGCGATGTCGGGCCTCGAGGCGACCCAGCCGCCATTGACCGCGCCGACGGATGTGCCAACGATCAGATCCGGCGTTATGCCCGCCTCGGCCAGACCAAGAAGCATCCCGACCTCGATTGCACCGAGGCTCGCACCCCCGGAGAGCACGAATGCTGTAGTCATGTCCTTGCCAACGCGCCGCAAACCTGTCGCCATTCTCGCACTTGGCTGTTGGTGCCGTCGGTTCCCGTGCCGCCGTTAGCGCCGGTCCGATCACCATTGCCAGTGTCTGCCGGGTACCCGCCAACATAATTCGGGGTGCCGGTGGCGGCGGTGCTGGTGGTGGGAGGGGCGTGCCGTTCATCCTGGACGTCACCGGCCGGCAGTGGAGCAAGAGCGCGTGCGTGTAGCTTGCCCTTCGCGGTTGCCGCGCTTGAGTCGCCCCATGCCGCACGCCTCCCAAAATGCTCGACACGCCAGGTGGGCACAGTGACTGCCAGCCTGTACACCCGCCTTTGCCAAACACACTCGCGGCCCACGATCAGTCCCCCGCCGGGGGAGCGGTGCCTTCTGCTGAGCGGTCCGCATGTCGCCAGGCGCGCCACGGTGGGAATCGGGTGCG
>DATJBA010000289.1:0-3318 GCA_035515675.1 Mycobacterium sp. | reverse complement strand
GCATGGCGAGATCGGCGATGATGGCATTGTGGGCTCCTGGTCTGGGCGGGGACTTGGTCATCACCGACCCAACCAGGAGCCGACTTCTTCGGCTCTCCGCGAGGCACACGCCCGCCCATCGCGAGTTCTCAAACACTCTCTAAGTCGGCGTGGCGGTGCATCGGTGAGCCGATCACTGCGTGTCCGCCTCGGCGGGTCGCGCGGCTTGTGCTTCGATCGCCTCCGCCGCGTGCAGATACTCCTTGGCCAGCCAGTCGTTGGCCAGGTGCAAGTACATGCGGGTCGAGTCGATCGAGGCGTGGCCGGCCTGGGCCTGGATGGCTTCCAGGGCCATGCCCGCTTCCCGCAGTCGGGTGAAACAGGTATGGCGCAGTTGGTGGCAGGTCGCCCGATCGAGTCCTGCCCGAGCCCGGGCGCCGTCGAGGATCTCGTCCACTCCCGCCGCCGACAGCGGCGCACCGCGCCGCCGGCCCTTCAACACCACGAACACCCGCTCGGTCGTCGCGTTCGGCGGACGCTCCTGTTCCAGGTACCTGCCCAGGGATACGAAGAACCGGGCCGACACCGGCACGATCCGCTGCCGCCCGCCCTTGCCTTCGGCGATGAACAGACGCCGCTCCCCGGCGTTGACATCCTCGAGCCGCAAGCCGAGCACCTCACAGCGCCGCAGCCCGCCCAGCACCATCGCCTCGACCATGGCCCGGTCGCGGTGCGTCCGCAACGCCCCCACCAGCGCATCGACTGCGGCCGGCGACAACACCCGCGGCAGCGTGCGTGGGGTGCGGACCAACGGCACCCCACCCTTGCCACGCCGACCACCGGGGCGACGCGCCGCCAGGCTGGTCGGAACCGGGTTGCGGGTGACGCCGGAATCGCTGCGCGCCGTCAGATACGCATAGAGGCCACGCACGCTCGACAGCCGCCGCGCGATCGTGCGCGCCGCCAGGCCCGCCTCGCCGTCCTCCAACCGCACCACCCGCTCGCCGAGGCGCGGAGTTCGCTGAACCGCCAAGAACGCGAACACATCCGAGGCGTTCACCTGGGCCGGCTCCTTGGCAACCACACCGAAGAAGATCTTCAAATCCGACGCAACCGCCAGCCAGGTGTTCGTCCGAGCCCGCGCCGCAACGAAAGCCAGGTACTCGTCCAACAGCGGATGCCCCAGCGTGATCGCCGCCAACTCCGTCCCGCGGTGGTGACGGATCAGGCATGGCATGAACTGATGCACGGGATCTCCTCGCTCGTCGGTCGACGAACCAACCTAGGCCGAACGCCCACAGATCACCCGCATATAAAACACGAATCCACGACCACCTCACAACGCTACGTATCGGCGGCGGGCACTGAAACACGCAGTGCCGCAGCACGCAACCCGATATATGAGATGATCACGACCGGTGGCTAGCGTCCGCCGACCAGTTTCACAACGTGGTCATGCCGCCCACCGCGCAACACTCGGGCGCCAACTCCGACAGTTCGCCGACGAACTCTGGTGAGTTCGGCCGCGCTGGGCGCAACAGCGGAATGCCCCGGTCCAGCGCCTCGCGGGCCACCGGTGACGGCTCCGGCTTGCCCCGCCGGCCGGAGACGGCGTCGGGTCGGTCAGCACCGCGACCACGTCGTGCCGGGGTGAGTCAAAGAGGCGACGCAGCGCAGGCAACGCGGGTTCGGGGGTACCGGCGAAGACGAGGCGCACTGGCACTGTGTAAGAAGCGTCGAACCCCGATCTCGCCACCCGTGCTCACGTGGCGTGAGTCACACTGCTCAACTGGCGTCAATGTCGTAGACATATACTATTGCTAGTGCATACTGTTTTCAGCGGGCATTATTGGAGCGCT
Source organism: Mycobacterium sp. (assembly GCA_035515675.1). Lineage (GTDB taxonomy): Bacteria > Actinomycetota > Actinomycetes > Mycobacteriales > Mycobacteriaceae > Mycobacterium. The sequence continues at coordinate 1,480 of DATJBA010000289.1, read as the reverse complement.
TCAAGCGCACTGCGCCGCTAACGACAACGACGTCGAGTACGCGGCCCTTTCCCTTGCTTCTCAGGAGATCTGATGACTCTCGACACAACCCGTCGCGACGATCAAACGCTCGCGGCCACGCATCGGGCGATGTGGGCGCTGGGCGACTACGCCCTGATGGCCGAAGAGGTGATGGCCCCACTCGGCCCGATCTTGGTCGCTGCCACGGGTATTGGACCGAGCGTTCGAGTGCTCGACGTGGCCGCCGGCTCTGGCGATATCTCGCTTCCCGCCGCCAGGACGGGCGCCACGGTCGTTTCCACCGACCTCACATCGGAGCTGCTGCAGCGGTCCCAGGCGAGGGCCGCAGCACAGGGGTTGACACTCGATTACCAGGAAGCCAATGCGCAGGCCCTGCCGTTTGGTGACGACGAGTTCGACACCGTGATGTCGGCGATCGGCGTGATGTTCGCGCCAGATCATCAGTGCGCGGCCAACGAACTGGTCCGGGTCTGCCGGCCCGGCGGGACGATCGGCGTGATCAGCTGGACCCAAGAAGGATTCTTCGGCCGGATGCTGGCCGCGATCAGGCCATACCGGCCGAGCCTGTCGGCGGCTTTACCCCCGTCGGCGTTGTGGGGACGTGAGGACTACGTCGGTGGGCTGCTGGGGGATCGAGTCACTGGCGTCAAAATGCGCCGCGGAATGTTGGAGGTGAAGCGGTTCGACACTGCCGAGGCCGTCCACGACTACTTCAAGAATCACTACGGCCCGACGATCGAAGCGTACGCAAACATCGGCGACAACCCCGTGTTGGCCGCTGAGCTCGACACCCAACTTGTCGAACTGGCCCAGCACTACCTGGCCGACGGCGTCATGGAATGGGAGTACTTGCTGTTCACCGCAGAAACCCTGAGTCAGGGGGCCTCAACGATGTTGCCTACAGATCGTCGATGTCGAGGTGTACGTCGGGCTCACCGCCGGCGGCAGTGAACGCGGTCAGGGCCCGCACCAGCCCGTGGCGTTCCGCCGGGGGCATCTTCTCCACGATGCGGGCGATTTCGGCACGCCGATGCGCGGTGACCCGCCGGACGACCTCTCGTCCACGCTTGGTCAGCGCGGCGACCAGTTCGCGCCGAGAAGTCGGGTGCGGTAGGCGGTCGCTCAGCTCGGCGGCGACGAGCCGGTCGACCATCCGGCCGGTGGCCGATGGTTGCACACCCAGCAGACCGGCCAGCGTGGCCAGGTTGACCGGACCCCGGTTGGACAAGATCACCAGGGTTCGGAACTGCGGAATTGTAATGGTGTCGTCGACCTGAGCGATTGAGTGAGCCGAAATGCCTACCAGCAGCCGGGACGCCGTCAGCAACGCATCGGTGATCACATCCAGTGACTCGTCGGCTGTCGTCGCGTTTTCCGGTGCCATCGTGGCCCCCCTTTGTCCCGGGCCGTATCCGGGCCGTCGCGGGCTAAAGAATAGAAAGTGTAACAGCCTTCTAAT
>DATJBA010000288.1:0-79541 GCA_035515675.1 Mycobacterium sp. | reverse complement strand
CGGCGGCAGCTCCCATTTGCTTCGACGGAGTCTCGTCCAGCGCTAGCATGCCGACGCCCCTTCTCCTACTAAGGAATGCACGAACCCTGTCTCCCCTCAGGTTTCGCGTCCTCCCCTGCGTTCAACCTGGACCAGGTTAGCGTTAGTGCCTGTTTTCACCACAACCAAGCAATTACGTTCGAACTTGCCGAACGTGGCTATGTCGACCGTATTGGCATACCCGCCGGCAGGATTACCCACCGTAGGCCCCACGCGACGTGTGAACCGGTGCGCCCAACCATAAGACGCGCGGCGGATCAGGAGGCGGTGGACTCCATTTCACGGATGCGCTTGAGCGCTACCTTTGCAAATCGCATCGACAACGCTGGCGACAGCCGCTCCAGGTACCACCATGCCTTCCACCATGCCGGCACCACGATAATCGCGTCTCCACGCAACACGGCACGAAGGGCGCGCTCGGCGAACATTTCGGGGGCCATCGGCCGCAACCGCTCCCAAGATTTGAGGAGTTCCTCATCGCTGATGCCGGTCATCTTGGTCCGTCCCCGTCCGTACTGGCCGCCGGTGAGGATCGGGGTCCGGATCACGCCCGGACAGAGCACCGACACTTGCACGCCGTGGCGCTCGGCCTCCAGCCGCAACGTCTTCGAGATCGCGACGACGGCGTGTTTGGTGGCGGTGTAGCTCGCCATGCCCGAGGTGACAAGACCGGCCATCGAAGCGGTATTCACAATGTGGCCGGAGTGCTGGCGGATCATGATCGGATAGACCGCTTGGATGCCGTGTACCACACCGCGCAGGTTCACGTCGAAGACGTCGTTCCAGTCATCGAGCGTGTAGGAGTCGACCTCACCGCCGACCCCAATGCCGGCATTGTTGAACAGATAGTCGATCCGCCCGGATTGCTGCACCGCCTCGGCGACGGCGCGCTCAAACGATGGAAAGCTGCGCACATCGAGCTCGATCGCGTGCGCCTTTGCGCGACCAGTGTTGAGGCGTTGCGCCAGCTCCTGCGCCGGGCCGATCTGACGATCGGCGATCCAGACCTCGGCGCCCCCGTCGACTAGCTTGGTGGCCAGCGCGGCACCGATGCCGGATGCGCCGCCGGTAACGAATGCGATCTTGCCCGACACGCTCGATGCCATTGCGAAAGGATAATCGCTCGCCCTCGCAGGCAGGAGATACTGGCGGCGGGGTCGCCGAGATGGGTGGTGAAACGTACTTCGGCAATTCGGTGCCACATTCCGTCGCGAGCGTTCGGTACACGCGTCACCGTGACGCTTCCAGCGAATGGCTCCTGACCTGCAGAAATACCGCTCGTGCCCGCTTGGCCGGGGCTCCTGCCTGCGGCCGCAACGGGACTGCCACGTGATTCGGTCGTCAACGTCACGGCACTTGTCACGCTGAACAAGACCGACCTCATCGATCGAATCGGGGCGGTACCGCCGAGCCTGATGCATGACGTCGACCGCGGACTTCGTCGCGTGCTCGACCTTTGACCGAGCTCACTCGCGGGAGGCACGGTTGACCGCCGACACCACGGCGCGCAGCGACGCGGTCGTGATAGACGGTGCGATACCGACCCCCCACACCGTGCGTCCATGCACCGGGTCCGATGGGCGCCGACCCGCTTCGCCCGGCTGCGCCGCGCTCGCGATCGTCACCGGGTCCGATGGGCGCCGACCCGCTTCGCCCGGCTGCGCCGCGCTCGCGATCGTCACCGACGCCTCGACGTAGGCGGCGGCCTGGGCGTCGTCGCCCGCACTCATCGCGTGCTCCGAGTAATCCAGGACGCCGACCTTGAACCCCACGTTTCCCAGCGCATCGACGAACGCGGCCAGCGGTCCGTTGCCGGCACCGCTGATCTCGGTCTCCACCCCATCGATCTTGACGGTCGCCTCGATACGGTCGGTGCCGCCGTCGACCTCCGAAGCGATCACCCGCTGCTTCATCCGCTCCAGCGGCCGCACCGGGGCCAGGTACTCCTCGGCGAACGCGTCCCACATCTCCTTTGGCGAGACCTCACCACCCTCACCGTCGGCGATCTTCTGGATCACCTGCGAGAACTCGATCTGCAGCCGCCGCGGCAGCGCCAGGCCGTGGTCGGCCTTCATGATGTAGGCCACCCCGCCCTTGCCGGACTGCGAGTTGACCCGGATCACCGCCTCGTAGGTGCGGCCGACGTCGCGCGGGTCGATTGGCAGATACGGCACCTGCCACAGCATGTCGTCGACATCGGAGTCGGCGGCATCTGCATCCAGCTTCATCTGGTCTAGGCCTTTGTTGATGGCGTCCTGGTGGCTGCCGGAGAACGCGGTGTAGACCAGGTCGCCGCCGTAGGGGTGACGTTCGTGCACCGGCAGTTGGTTGCAGTACTCCACGGTGCGGCGGATCTCGTCGATGTTGGAGAAGTCTATCTGCGGGTCGATGCCGCGGGAGAACAGGTTCAGCCCCAGCGTCACCAGGCACACGTTGCCGGTGCGCTCCCCGTTGCCGAACAGGCAACCCTCGATCCGGTCGGCGCCCGCAGAAAAGCCCAATTCGGCTGCGGCGACGGCAGTTCCGCGGTCGTTGTGCGGATGCAGGCTCAGGATGACGGACTCTCGGTTGGCCAGGTTGCAGCTCATCCACTCGATCGAGTCGGCATAGACGTTGGGAGTCGCCATCTCCACCGTGGCGGGCAGGTTGAAGATGATCGGGTTGTCCGGCGTCGGCTGAATGATTTCGCCGACGGCGTCGCACACCTCTTTCGCGTACTCCAGCTCGGTCCCGGTATAGGACTCCGGCGAATACTCGAACCGCCAGCGGGTGCCCGGGTACTTGGCGGCCTCCTCGACGCACTTGCGAGCGCCGTCGGTCGCGATGGCCTGCACCGCGGCCCGGTCGGCACGGAAAACCACCCGGCGTTGCAGGATCGACGTCGAGTTATAGAAGTGCACAATGGCCCGCGACGCACCTTCACACGCCTCGAAGGTGCGCTCGATCAGCTCCGGACGGCACTGGGTCAGCACCTGAATGGCGACGTCGTCGGGAATCGCGTCCTGCTCGATGATCTCACGGACGAAGTCGAAGTCGGTCTGGCTGGCCGACGGGAAGCCGACCTCGATCTCCTTGTAGCCCATCCGCACCAGCAGGTCGAACATACGGCGCTTGCGGGCCGGGCTCATCGGGTCGATCAGCGCCTGGTTGCCGTCGCGCAGGTCCACCGCGCACCACATCGGCGCCCGGTCGATCACCCGATCAGGCCAGGTGCGCGTCCGCAGGCTGACCGGTTCGACTTCCTCGGCGAAGCTGCGGTACCGGTTGATCGGCATCGAGGATCCACGTTGCGGGTTCCATGCGGGCTGGCCGGGATTGGGCGCACCCGCCGGTTTGGTGATGGTTCGAACCGAGGTAAAGGCGTCGGGGGTGTCGGCCGGGTCCGGGCGGGAAAACGTAGAAAAACTTGTCACGGTAGTTGCTCCGGGATGTCAGAGGGGACCTCAGACCGGCGCATCGCGAACGCCCGCGACGGGAAGCCGGTCTGGATCAGACCCCGTCGCGGCGTCCGAGGAGGAGCACCCGCTGCACGATTTGCACTCTACCGTGCTCGGCCCCGCTACCAAAACCGCAGGCTGTGCTGCCCAGCATCGCGACGTTAAATGAGATGCGCCGGGACGTATCCTGTTGTGGACTCAAACGCGGGGCGACGCGAACACCGACCAGCAACCAAGCGATGGAACCCGCTGGCAGGACCCGAAAAGGGGCCAAGAAAGTCGCAGAAGGGCAGGCTGGGAAACAGTGGCGCTCGTCGTGCAAAAGTATGGCGGATCCTCGGTGGCCGACGCCGACCGGATCCGCCGGGTGGCCGAGCGCATCGTCGCGACCAAGAAGCAGGGAAATGACGTCATCGTGGTGGTGTCGGCCATGGGCGACACCACCGACGACCTGCTGGACCTGGCCCAGCAGGTATGCCCGGTCCCGCCGCCCCGGGAGCTCGACATGCTGCTGACCGCCGGTGAACGCATCTCCAATGCGTTGGTGGCCATGGCAATCGAATCGCTTGGTGCGCACGCCCGTTCGTTCACCGGTTCGCAAGCCGGCGTGATTACCACCGGCACCCACGGCAACGCGAAGATCATCGACGTCACGCCGACCCGGCTGCAGTCCGCGCTCGACGAAGGGCGGATTGTGTTAGTCGCCGGATTTCAAGGTGTCAGCCAGGACACCCGGGACGTCACCACGCTGGGCCGCGGCGGCTCGGACACCACGGCGGTCGCCATGGCCGCGGCGCTGGGCGCCGACGTGTGCGAGATCTACACCGACGTGGATGGCATCTTCAGCGCCGACCCACGGATCGTGCACAACGCGCGCAAGCTCGACACGGTGACCTTCGAGGAAATGCTCGAAATGGCGGCCTGCGGCGCCAAGGTGCTGATGCTGCGCTGCGTGGAATACGCACGCCGCTACAACATTCCAGTGCACGTCCGCTCGTCGTATTCGGACAAACCAGGCACCATCGTCATCGGATCGATCAAGGACATTCCCATGGAAGACCCCATCCTGACCGGAGTCGCACACGACCGCAGCGAGGCCAAGGTGACCATCGTCGGGCTGCCCGATCTCCCGGGGTATGCCGCCAAGGTGTTCCGCGCCGTCGCCGACGCCGACGTGAACATCGACATGGTGCTGCAGAACGTTTCCAAAGTAGAAGACGGCAAGACCGACATCACCTTCACCTGCTCCCGCGACAGCGGACCCACCGCGGTGGCCAAGCTGGACTCGCTCCAAGACGAGATCGGCTTCACCCAACTGCTCTACGACGACCACATCGGCAAGGTGTCGCTGGTCGGGGCGGGCATGCGCAGCCATCCCGGGGTCACCGCGACCTTCTGCGAGGCGCTGGCCGCTGTGGGGGTCAACATCGAATTGATCTCCACCTCCGAGATCCGCATCTCGGTGCTATGCCGCGACACCGAGCTGGACAAGGCCGTCGTCGCGTTGCATGAGGCGTTCGGGCTCGGCGGCGAGGAGCAGGCGGCGGTGTACGCGGGGACGGGGCGGTAAATGGGCGCAACTGGTTTGTCGATTGGTGTAGTGGGGGCCACCGGTCAGGTAGGTGAGGTGATGCGCACGCTGCTCGACGAGCGCGACTTCCCGGCCGTTGGTGGTGGGGGGTCGGTGCGGTTTTTCGCGTCCGCCCGGTCACAGGGCCGCAAGCTGGCTTTTCGCGGTCAGGAGATCGAAGTCGAAGACGCCGAGACGGCCGACCCCTGCGGCCTGGACATCGCGTTGTTCTCCGCCGGCTCGGCAATGTCGCGGGTGCAGGCGCCGCGGTTCGCCGCGGCCGGAGTGACGGTGATCGACAACTCGTCGGCGTGGCGCAAGGACCCGGATGTGCCGTTGGTGGTGTCGGAGGTGAACTTCTCGCGCGACGCGCATCGGCGGCCCAAGGGCATCATCGCCAACCCGAACTGCACCACCATGGCCGCGATGCCGGTGCTCAAAGTGCTGCACGACGAAGCTCAGCTGGTTCGGTTGGTGGTCTCGAGCTATCAAGCGGTATCCGGCAGCGGCGTGGCCGGGGTCACCGAACTGGCCACCCAGACGCGGGCGGTGATCGACGACGTTGAGCAACTGGTGCACGACGGCGACGCGCTGCAATTCCCGGCGCCCAAAACCTATGTCGCGCCGATCGCGTTCAACGTGGTTCCGCTGGCCGGATCGCTGGTGGATGACGGTTCCGGGGAGACCAACGAGGACCAGAAGCTGCGCTTCGAGAGCCGTAAGATCCTCGGCATCCCCGACCTGCTGGTCAGCGGTACCTGTGTGCGGGTTCCGGTGTTCACCGGGCATTCGCTGTCGATCAACGCCGAATTCGCCCGGCCGCTGTCGCCCGAGCGGGCCCATCAGCTGCTTGACGGCGCACCGGGCGTGAAGGTGGTTGATGTGCCGACGCCGCTCGCCGCCGCCGGTGTCGACGAATCACTGGTCGGCCGTATCCGGCACGACCCGGGGGTACCCGAAGGGCGCGGCCTGGCGCTGTTCGTCTCGAGCGACAACCTGCGCAAGGGCGCGGCGCTGAACACCATCCAGATCGCCGAGCTGCTGGCCTCTGAATTGAGATCTGTATTGTGATCCGCGGGTGAGCTCCGCCCACACTCGCCTGGTCACGCGGTGCTCGCTGTTGATCGCGTCGGTGACGTGTTTGCTTGTGGGGCAGTCTGTTTGGGGTCCGTTTGGGCCCGCCCGCGCCGATCCGCCGGCACCGGCCCCCGAGCCGATCCTGCAGCCCCTGGCACCGGGTCAGGTGCTGCGGATCGGTCCGACGGCCGGCACCGGCACCCCCACCGGGGACTACGGCATCGGCGCGACCGACCTGTGCGAGTTCGTCGAGTTCCCCACCGAGCTGCTGCAGGTCTGCGGGGACAGTTTCGCCGGCCAGGGGGTCGGGTTCGGTGGTTGGTACTCGCCAGTCGCGCTGCACGTCGACACCGCATCGGTCGACGACCCCGCCGGGGTGCGCTACACCGGCGTCACCGGAATCAGCAAACCGCTGCTGGCCGATCCCACGCCGCCGGGGGACTCGCAGCTGCCTGCCGGAGTGGTGCAGATCAATCGGCGCAACTATCTGATGGTGGCTACGACCAAGAACCTGAAGCCGCAGAACTCGCGGCTGGTGACCGCCGAAGCGGCGCGCGCGGGTTGGCAGACTGTTCCGGGGTCTCGGCGCGACGCGTCCTTTCAGGGCGGCTCACAGACGCAGATCAGCGGGTACTACGACCCGATCCCTACCCCTGATTCGCCGACTGGGTGGGTGTACATCGTGGCCAACAGCTTCACCCGCAGTCAGCCAGTCGAGCTGTACCGGGCCACACCGCAAACGTTGACCGACCGCTCCCATTGGCAGGGCTGGGCGTCGGGGCCCGGCGGCGGCTGGAACAAGCCACCGACACCGCTGTGGCCGGAAATGGTGGGGGAGATGTGCATCCGGCAGATCGACGGCAAGACGGTGCTGTCGTATTTCAATGCCGGCACGGGCAACATGGAAGTCCGCGTGGCCAACAGTCCGACGTCGCTGGGCGACGCGCCGGTGACAACGGTGGTGCAACACGATGAGTGGCCCGATCCCGCGGAAAACCTGCCGGCCCCGTACGACAACCGGCTCGCGCAACCCTATGGAGGCTACATCTCGCCCGGCTCCACACTCGATGAGCTGCGAATTTTCGTCAGCCAGTGGGACACCCGCGCGCGGGTAAGCGCGCCGTATCGGGTGATCCAATTCGCCGTCAACCCTTTCAAACCGGATTAGCACTCCGGCTAGGCCGATTTTGCCAGGTAAGACAGGGGTCTCAGCTCATAGCTGCTACACAGGTAGGGCATAGCCGTAACTATTGTTTACCCAGGCATCATACGTCTCATGAGTGAAACATCTGAAACCCCAACCACGCGGACATCTACCGCAACTGCACCGACGCCTCCACCGTCAGGGGCGGCGCCACACAAGACCCCCAAGGTCTTCCTATTCGCGGCCTGGGTCGCCATCGTCGCCGGGATCGTGTTCATCGTCGCGGTCATTTTCTTCACCGGCTACGCCCTGGGAAGGCATGCCGGTCACGGCTTCCACCACCACAAGCACCACGCGATGTTCATGCATCCCCGCGGCCCGGGTGGCCCGGGTGGCGGGCCTGCGGCAACCCCGCCGAGTGCGTCCCCGTCCTTGCGTCCCGGCGGTCTCCCCGCCGGACCCGGTCAGGTGCCGTCGTCGGTCTTCCGATCTGCGGCAACGTCACCTTCGGGCGCCGTAGCGGGAGACATCCCAACAGTCATCGTGCTCACGGGGTAATAGGAGGACCCCGACCGGCAACCAACTCAACAAGTTAGTAGCCCGGCGCTCGCCTGAGCGCCGGGCTACCCGTGATTCAGCGGTAACCGGCACGTAGAACGCCTTCAGGTGAATTCACAGCAACTTTGTTGTCCGGAACCTGTTACGGGGTTGCCTGTCGGGGCAATATGCAAGGCATGAGCGAAACTCCTGAACCCCCGGCCCAGCCGACTCGCGTCGCCGCAACTCCACCGCCACCACCGCGGCAAGCAAAGCCGCCCAAGGTCTACGTGGCCGCAGCGTGGGTGGTAATCGTCGCCGGGATCGTCTTTATCCTGTCGATCGTGTTCTTCTCCGGCGCCATCATCTTCGGACACCACCACTACTGCCATTACCGCCACGGCATGATGTTCCACCCCGGCGGCCCCGGACCGGGGAACGGACCGTGGCAGTTCGGCGGACCTGGTGGCCCCGGGATGGCTCCCCCGTTCCCCGGCGGTCCGTTTGGCCCGCCGGAGTTCGGTCCGGGTGGCCCGGGTGGCCCGGTTGGCGGTCCTTTCAGTCCGGGTGGCCCGGGTGGCCCGGGCGCCGGTCCTTTCAGTCCGGGTGGTCCCGCTCAGTCGCCGACCACCAGTGCTCCGAGCCCAGCTCCCAGCACTCCGCCGGCGCGCCCGTAATGGGTCGCCGCGAAGGTCGGCAGTTCTGCCTTCTGTTTGGCTGGCCGTGTTGGCATGATCGAGATTCATGACCATTGAAGTCGTTTACACCACGGAATCCACGGCCACCGGCGGCGGCCGTGACGGTCACGTCAAGTCAGACGATGGCCGCATCGACCTCGAAACCCGGCCGCCCAAGGCGATGGGCGGCAACGGCGAAGGCACCAATCCCGAGCAGTTGTTCTCCGCCGGGTATGCTGCCTGCTTCCTGGGTGCGCTGCGCCTGGTGGCCGGCAAGTCAAAGGTCAAGCTGGACGACGCCACGAACGTCGCCGTCCAGATCGGGTTCGGCAAGGACTCCGCGGGCGGATTCGGGCTCACCGGCAAGGTCGTCGGCTACCTGCCGGGCCTGGAGGAAAGCGTCGCAGACGACCTGATGAAGCAGGCCCATCAGGTATGCCCGTATTCCAAAGCCACCCGGGGCAACGTCGACGTCGACGTCTCGGCCAAGGTCTAGCCCATATGTGGATCGCCGCTGCGGCGGCGAGCATCAGTCTGGCCATCGCAGGAGGGCTGGCAATCCCTGTTGCGGCCGCCCACCCCTCGGATCCGGGGGTGGTGTCCTACGCGGTCCTCGGCAAAGGGTCGGTCGGCAACATCGTCGGCGCAGCGATGGGTTGGGAGTCGCTGTTCACCCAGCCGTTCCAGTCGTATTGGGTGGACCTGGCGGAATGCAACAACTGGGCCGACATCGGGTTGCCCGAGGTGTACGACGACCCCGACCTGGCTTCGTTCAACGGAGCCACCACACAGACGTCGGCCACCGACCAAACCCACTACGTCAAGCAGGCGGTCGGGGTGTTCGCCACCAACGACGCCGCGGGCCGGGCCTTCCACCGGGTGGTGGACCGAACCGTGGGCTGCTCGGGTCAGACCACGGCGATGCACCTGGATAACGGGACCACGCAGGTGTGGTCGTTCACCGGCGGCGCGCCGGGCGCTACCGCCGCGGATTGGACCAAGCAAGAAGCCGGGACCGATCGCCGGTGCTTCGATCAAACCAGGCTGCGCGAAAACGTGTTGCTGCAGGCGAAAGTCTGCCAGTCTGGCAACGCGGGTCCCGCGGTCAATGTCCTGGCCGGGGCAATGCAGAACACGCTGGGTCAATAGCGTGGATTCGGGTACTCGGGTAAGCCGCGGCCGGAAAATCCTGCGGGAACGGGAATATGTCGGGGCCATCTGCTAGATGAAGTAGTGAATTCCGTTAGCTGCGCAACAAGCGGTCCGCAGGGCATGCCGGGGCACGCTTGGGCCCGAAGGGATCGTGATATGACGTTCGCTATCGCCGGCGCGGCCTCGCAGCTCAATACCGCCCGCCGCGTCTCGGAAATAAAAGAAGCCGAAATGGCCGATTTCTCGGCTGCCGCGCAATACATCGCCGAGGGCGCTCTGGCGGACGCCCCACTGGGCCGTGTCGGTCTGGAGATGGAAGGACATTGCCACGACCCTGCCGACCCGTACCGCAGGCCGAGCTGGGACGAAATCACCGAGGTTCTCGAGTTTCTACCCGCTCTGCCGGGCGGCAGCGGGGTCACCGTGGAACCGGGCGGTGCCGTCGAACTGTCCAGCCCGCCCGCCGACGGCGTGGTGCCCGCCATCGATGCGATGAATCGTGACCAAGTCGTGCTGCGGTCGGCCTTCGCTGAGGCCGGGCTGGGTCTGGTTTTCCTCGGGACGGATCCGCTGAGGCTGCCCAAGCGCGTCAACCCGGGTGCGCGTTACCGCGCCATGGAACAGTTCTTCGCCGCCAGCCGCTCTGGGGAGGCGGGCGCGGCCATGATGACGTGCACCGCATCGATTCAGGTCAATCTGGATGCCGGGCCACGGGAGGGGTGGGCGGCGCGGGTACGGCTGGCGCACGCCCTGGGGCCCACGATGATCGCGATTGCAGCCAACTCTCCGATGGTGGGCGGCGAGTTCACCGGGTGGGTCTCCACTCGGCAGCGGGTGTGGGGCCAGCTGGACTCGGCGCGCTGCGGGCCCATCCTGGGTGCCAGCGGCGACGACCCCGGCACCGACTGGGCGCGCTATGCGCTCAAGGCTCCGGTGATGCTGGTGAACAACCCGGACGCCGTGGCGGTCACGCAGTGGGTGCCCTTTGCCGACTGGGTGGACGGTCGCGTGTTGCTCGGCGACCGCCGCCCGACCGTCGCCGACCTGGAATATCACCTGACCACACTGTTCCCGCCGGTACGCCCGAGGCAGTGGCTGGAAATCCGCTACCTCGACAGCGTGCCGGATGCCTTCTGGCCCGCTGTGGTGTTCACCCTGGTGGCCCTGATCGACGACCCGGTTGCCGCCGACATCGCGGCCGAGGCCGTCGAACCGGTGGCCACCGCCTGGGACACCGCGGCCCGGGTCGGTCTGCGTGACCGGCGGCTGTACGCGGCGGCCAACAAGTGCGTGGCCGTCGCCGCCGAGAAGGCGCCGGCGGAGCTCACCGACGCGATGCAGCGGTTGGTCCTAAGCGTCGAGCAGGGCCGATGTCCCGGGGACGACTTTTCCGACCAAGTGATCGAGCATGGCATCGCGCCAACGGTCACGTGGTTGACGCAAGGGGGGCTGTGACTTCCCGGGAGAGACTTGCCGACGATTTGGCGCGGGCGCGGGCGCGGACGTTGCTGCTGGTCGATTTCGACGATGCCGAACTATGCCGGCAGTACGACCCCTTGGTGAGCCCGCTGGTGTGGGACTTGGCGCACATTGGTCAGCAAGAAGAGCTGTGGCTGTTGCGAGGCGGTGATCCGGGCCGGCCCGGGATTTTGCCGCCAGCCGTCGAGGGCCTCTACGACGCCTTCCAACACCCGCGCGCCAGTCGTGTCGAATTACCGCTGCTGTCCCCGCAGCGGGCGCGGTCATATTGCCGGACCGTGCGTTCGGCCGCGCTGGACGCCCTGGAGGCTCTGCCCGACGATCCCGACGCCAGCTTCGTCTTCGGCATGGTGGTCAGCCACGAAAACCAGCACGACGAAACCATGCTGCAGGCATTGAACCTGCGCACCGGCGCGCCGCTGCTGCGCGAGACTTCGATTTTGCCGGCTGGCCGACCATGCCTCGCCGGCACGTCGGTGCTGGTGCCCGCCGGCCCGTTCGTGCTGGGCACCGATGCCGCAAGCGAACCGTACTCGTTGGACAACGAACGTCGCGCCCACGTTGTCGACCTGCCGGCGTTCCGGATCGGCCGGGTTCCGGTCACCAATGGTGAATGGCAGCAGTTCATCGACGACGGCGGCTACCACCAGTCGCGGTGGTGGTCTGAGCGGGGCTGGCGGTATCGCCAGGGCGCGGGCCTGAGGGCGCCGCAGTTCTGGAGTTCCGACGGTGCAACGCGCACCCGGTTCGGCTACGTCGAAGACATTCCCGCCGATGAGCCGGTACAGCATGTCACCTACTTCGAGGCCGAGGCTTATGCGGCCTGGGCCGGCGCCCGGCTGCCCACCGAGACGGAATGGGAGAAGGCCTGCGCGTGGGATCCGGCGACCAACACCCGGCGTCGCTACCCCTGGGGAGCGCAGCAGCCGTCGGATGCCGTGGCCAACTTGGGTGGCGCCGCGCTGCGTCCGGCACCCGTCGGCGCCTACCCGGGCGGTGCTTCGGCCTACGGGGTTGAACAGATGCTCGGCGATGTCTGGGAGTGGACCACCTCATCGCTGCGGCCCTGGCCGGGATTCGTGTCGATGATCTACGAGCGTTATTCGCAGCCTTTTTTCGACGGTGACTACCGGATACTGCGCGGCGGATCGTGGGCGGTGGAGCCTGGCATCCTGCGGCCCAGCTTTCGCAACTGGGATCATCCGTACCGCCGGCAGATCTTCTCCGGCGTCCGGTTGGCGTGGTCCGTTGAGGATCCCGCCTGATGTGCCGCCACCTCGGCTGGCTAGGGACCGACGTCACGGTCTCCTCGCTGGTGCTGGACCCGCCATACGGTCTTCGGGTGCAGTCTTATGCTCCGCGCCGGCAAAAGCACTGCCTGATGAACGCTGACGGTTGGGGCGTCGGGTTTTTCGACGGTGCGGTGCCCCGGCGCTGGCGCAGTGCGGCGCCGCTATGGGGCGACGTGTCGTTCGACTCGGTTGCACCGGCGCTGCGCAGCCACTGCGTGGTAGCCGCGGTGCGTTCGGCGACCGTCGGCATGCCGATCGAAACCAGCGCGACGGCGCCGTTCACCGACGGCCAGTGGTTGTTGTCGCACAACGGAATTGTCGACCGCGCCGTGCTGACGCCGACTTCATCAGCCGAATCAGTCTGCGACAGCGCGATACTGGCGGCCACTATCTTCGCGCGTGGACTCGACGCGCTGGGCGATACCATCGCCGAGATAGGAGTGGCCGACCCCAATGCCCGGCTTAATGTGCTGGCCGCCAATGGGTCTCGGCTGGTAGCCACGACCTGGGGCGACACGCTGTCGATCCTGCGCCGCGACGACGGTGTGGTGTTGGCCAGCGAGCCCTACGACAACGACTCGGACTGGGAGGACGTGCCGGACCGCCACCTCGTCGAAGTCACCGCCAACGGTGTCACGCTGAACCCGCTGGATCACCCGAAAGGACCTTGATGACACTGTCGTTGTCCAACCACCTGGCCGCCGACTCGGCCTATCACGCATTGCGTCGCGATGTGTTCGATGGCCTGCAGAAGACGCCGAAGTCGTTGCCGCCCAAGTGGTTCTACGATTCGGTGGGCAGCGACTTGTTCGACCAGATCACCCGGTTGCCCGAGTATTATCCAACCCGCGCCGAGGCCGAAATCCTGCGTGCCCGGTCAGTCGAAATCGCATCGGCCAGCGAGGCCGACACCCTGGTCGAACTGGGCAGCGGGACGTCGGAAAAGACGCGGATGCTGCTGGACGCGCTGCGCAGCCGCGGATCACTGCGCAGGTTCGTACCGTTCGACGTCGACGCCAGCATGCTGTCGGCGGCCGCGACCGCCATCCAGCGCGAATACGCAGACGTCGAGATCAAAGCTGTCTGTGGCGATTTCGAGGAACACCTGACCGCGATTCCCAGCGGCGGGCGACGTCTGTTCGCGTTCTTGGGGTCGACGATCGGCAACCTCACGCCCGAACCACGCGCTGAGTTCCTGGCGACCCTGTCCACGGTCATGCGGCCGGGGGACAGCCTGCTGCTGGGCACCGACCTGGTCAAGGACACCGGTCGGCTGGTGCGCGCCTATGACGACGCCGCCGGGGTGACGGCCCGGTTCAATCGCAATGTGCTCGCGGTGATCAACCGGGAGCTCGACGCCGATTTCGATGTCGACGCCTACCGGCACGTGGCGCGCTGGAACACCGAAGAGGAGCGCATGGAGATGTGGCTACGGGTCGACCATCGCCAGCGGGTGCGGGTCGGTGCGCTCGAGCTGACCGTAGACTTCGCGCCCGGCGAGGAAATGCTCACCGAGGTGTCGTGCAAGTTCCACCCGAGCGGGGTAAGTGCCGAATTGGCCGGCGCGGGACTGCGTCGCATTCGATGGTGGACCGACAGTGCCGGCGACTTCGGGCTGTCGTTGGCGGTCAAGTGACCGATAGCGATTCGCTGGCCGACCGATGGCGGGAGGCCCGCCCGCCGGTCGCCGGGATACACCTGGACAGTGCGGCCTGTTCGCGGCAGAGTTTCGCGGTGCTCGACGCCACCGCCCGGCACGCGCGCTACGAGGCCGAAGTCGGCGGATATGTCGCGGCGCAGGCCGCGGCACCTGTGCCCGACGCAGGACGCGCCGCCTTCGCCGCGCTGAACGGCATGCCCGATGCCGAGGTGGTATTCACTACCGGCTCGCTGAACGCGCTGGATCTGCTGCTTGGCAGCTGGCCGGCGGACCGCCGGACAGTGGCCTGCCTGCCCGGCGAATACGGTCCCAACCTGGCCATGATGGCCGCCCACGGATTCGACCGGCAGCTGCTGCCGACCCTCGAGGACGGCCGGGTCGCGCTCGACGACGCGGCTTTTGGCCTGGAAACTCAGCCACCTGATCTGGTCCACCTGACCGCGGTGGCCAGCCATAGCGGTGTGGTGCAACCGCTGTCGATGATCGCGCAGCTCTGCGGCGAGTTGGGGCTGCCGCTGGTCGTGGACGCCGCCCAGGCGCTGGGCCAGGTGGATTGCGCGGTGGGGGCCGACGTGACCTATTCGTCATCACGTAAATGGATCGCCGGGCCGCGCGGTGTGGGCTTCCTCGCGGTGCGCCGTGATCTGATGGAGCGGCTGAGTCCCCGGCTGCCGGCCCCGGAGTGGGCCCCGGCGCTGACGGTGGCCCAGCAACTCGAATTCGGCGAGGCCAATGTCGCTGCGCGCGTGGGCTTTTCGGTGGCACTCGGTGAACATCTGGCGTACGGGCCAGCAGCCGTGCGCGAACGCCTGGCTGAGTTGGGACGCATCAGCCGGACGGTGCTGGCCGATGTGCCCGGCTGGGCGGTGGTCGAACAGGTCGAAGAGCCGAGCGCGATCACCACGCTGGCACCGGTCGACGGTGCGGATCCGCAGGCGGTGCGGGCCTGGCTGCTGTCCGAACGGCGGATCCTGACCACCTACGTAGGAGTGCAGCGGGCGCCGCTGGAGCTGACCGCGCCGGTGCTGCGGATCTCGCCCCATGTGGACACCACGACTGATGACCTGACCACCTTCGCCGAAGCGCTGGCGGCCGCGACCGCGGCGACCGGGTAGCTCGTCAACGCCGAGATCGACGTTAGCGTGAGAAAGCGCGGGAAGAATCCGCGGTAGCGTCGATTTCGACGCAACCGGTCATACCGTCAGCCGGCTTTGTGCGCCGTCAGTAAGTAGGCCGGCAACTTCATCCGGCCTTTTTCATCGCGGTCGTGCGGCGGAAATTCGAACGGCGCGCCGGAGACCTGGGGGATATTCGCGTGAATATAGGCGGGCCGAATCTCGTCGATCTCCCAGTACTTGCTCACCGCGGCGCGCAACTCGTCCTCATCGACTTCATTGGGCTTCGGTTCCATCTCGGCGGGGAAGGCACCCTTGGCGAACACCAGCACGAAATAGCTGGCCCCTGGGGCCGCCGCGCGCTGTATCGAGCTCAGGTAGCCGTCGCGGCCCTCGACCGGCAGCGAGTGAAACAGCGTGCTGTCGACCACCGTGGAGAACCGCCCTTCGGATCCGGGTGGGTAACCGGTGAACGAGGTGATGTCGGCCTGGACGAAGCTGGCGGTGGTCAAGCCGCGGTCGGCAGCCGCCTTGGTAGCCGCCGCGACGGCGGTCGGCGTCAGATCGATGCCGACCACGGTGTAGCCCTCGGCGGCCAGCGCCAACGACAGCTCGGCGAACCCGCAGCCGGCGTCCAGTACGTCGCTGCGAAACTTGCCGGCCGCGATCAGCGCGGCCAACTCCGGCTGCGGCTCACCGATATTCCACGGCGGCGGACCCTCGAATACATCC
The DNA here is from genome assembly GCA_035515675.1 of Mycobacterium sp. Classification (GTDB taxonomy): domain Bacteria; phylum Actinomycetota; class Actinomycetes; order Mycobacteriales; family Mycobacteriaceae; genus Mycobacterium. The sequence continues at coordinate 63,630 of DATJBA010000288.1, read as the reverse complement.
TGTTGGCGGTACACACTGTCCCAGTCCATTAGTTCAGATGACATGGTTCCCCTACGCATTGTTATAGATTCCAGGTATGCACCGGTTCGTTGGCATGCATGTGCTCGCAGTACCGTCGCAGCATCTCGGCCAATGCCGCGGGCCGGGTCAACCCGCCGTCCTCCAGGGTACGCACGGTGGACACCTGCCAGCTCGCTCCGTTGCGGCCAGTGCCGGCGCGGCCCTCAATAACACCCAAGAACCGGTCGCGCACCTCGGCATCGACACCCCAGCGCCGCAGTCCTTCGTAGGCCATCGGCAGCAATGTGTCCAGCACCAATTCTTGCGCCGTCACTTCGCCCAGACCGGGCCAGTACAGCCGGGCGTCTATGCCGTTGCGGGCAGCCTCGACGAAATTAGCTTGTGCCGCAGCGAAACTCATCCTGGACCACAGCGGGTTCCCCTCTTCGGACAAGCTGCGCAGCATGCCGTAGTAGAAGGCCGAATTCGCCAGCATGTCGACGACGGTCGGCCCGGCCGGCAACACCCGGTTCTCCAGCCGCAGGTGCGGGCGCCCGTCGACAACGCCGTACACCGGGCGGTTCCACCGGTACACGGTGCCGTTGTGCAGGCGCAATTCGGAAAGCTGCGGGCTGCGTCCGGCGGCCAGCTCGGCGACCGGGTCCTCGTCGGACACCTCGGGCAGCAGGGAGGGGAAGTAGCGGATGTTCTCTTTGAACAGGTCGATGACCGAGGTGATCCACCGTTCGCCGAACCACACCCTCGGTCGCACGCCCTGAGTCTTGAGCTCCTCGGGCCGGGTATCGGTGGATTGCGCGAACACTTCGATGCGGGTTTCCGACCACAGCTGGTGGCCGAAGAAGTAGGGCGAGTTGGCGCCCAGCGCCAGCTGCGGACCGGCCAGCACCTGAGCCGCGTTCCAGTTGGCGGCAAAATCCACTGGGGACAGCTGCAAATGCAATTGCATGCTGGTGCAAGCTGATTCGGGCGCGATAGACGCGGCATGCCAGCTCAGCGGCTCCGGGCCGGCGATGTTGATCGGGATGTCCCCACCGCGGGCGGAAAAGATCGAGGCGTTAAGCGCCGCATAGCGATTCGAGTCGCTCATCCAGCCGCCGGTCAGATGTTCGGGCATCAGCGTAGGCAGGATGCCAATCATCACAATGTGGGCCCCGCCGGAGTTGGCCTTGGTCTCAGCATCGTTCAGGCTGGCCCGCACCTCTGCCTCCAGGTCCAGGCCGGTGTGTCCGGGCAGTGGCCGGGGCGGCACATTGAATTCGATGTTGTAGGCGCCTAATTCGCTCTGGTAAGCCGGATCTGCGATGGCGTCCAGCACGTACCGATTCGACATCGCGGGCTGGTAGTCGGCGTCGACGAGGTTGCATTCGATCTCCATGCCGGTGAGCGGCCGGTCGGAATCGAAGCGCGACTGCGCAAGCATCGTCTCGAAGACGTCGAGACACAACCGCACCTTGCGCCGGTATTCCCGCCGATCTGCACGGCTGTACGTGGTGCGCTTGACCTCTTCGCCCACAACGCCGATGCAACAGGTTTACCGGCGGTAACGCAAGGGTGAGGGGTCTGACCTGCGCTGTCGTCCGGCGCCCCCGCTTGCAACCGAATAACGTCGGTTACCTGTCGATCCGGTGGGCGGATAGACCATCATGGACGATGACAGGAAGCGTCGCAGTTCACGCTGGAGGAGAGCAGTTGGCCGCCGAGTTCGTCGCCGCCATCGACCAGGGCACCACCAGCACCCGCTGCATGATTTTCGATCACGACGGTGCCGAAGTGGCTCGCCATCAGTTCGAGCACGAGCAGATCCTACCTCGCGCCGGCTGGGTCGAGCACAATCCGGTCGAGATCTGGGAACGCGCCGCGTCGGTGCTTATGTCAGTGCTCAACGCCACCAACCTGTCACCAAAAGATATTGCTGGACTTGGAATTACGAACCAACGCGAAACCACCTTGGTGTGGAATCGGCACACCGGACGGCCTTATTACAACGCGATCGTCTGGCAAGACACCCGCACCGACCGCATCGCGTCAGCGCTGGACCGAGACGGCCGCGGCGAGGTGATCCGCCGCAAGGCGGGCCTGCCGCCGGCGACGTATTTTTCCGGCGGGAAGCTGCATTGGATCCTGGAGAACATCGATGGCGTACGCGCGGCTGCGCAGCGCGGTGACGCCATTTTCGGCACCGCAGACACGTGGTTGCTGTGGAATCTGACCGGCGGCCCTCACGGCGGCGTGCACGTCACCGACGTGACCAACGCCAGCCGGACCATGCTGATGAACCTGGAGACGCTGGACTGGGACGACGAGCTGGTGTCGTTCTTCTCCATCCCCCGCGCGATGCTGCCGGTGATCGCGCCATCGTCGCCGCAGCAACCGTACGGTGTCACCTTGGGGACCGGGCCCATCGGTGGCGAGATGCCGATCACCGGAGTCCTCGGCGACCAGCATGCGGCGATGGTCGGTCAGGTGTGTCTGGCCGCGGGCGAGGCGAAAAACACCTACGGCACCGGCAATTTCCTGCTGCTCAATACGGGTGAGACGATCGTTCGATCGAACCACGGCCTGCTGACCACCGTCTGCTACCAGTTCGGGGACGCCAAACCCGTGTACGCACTTGAGGGTTCGATCGCGGTCACCGGCTCGGCGGTGCAGTGGCTGCGTGATCAGCTGGGCATCATCAGCGGCGTTGCACAAAGCGAGTCGCTGGCTGGTCAGGTCGCCGACAACGGCGGGGTGTATTTCGTCCCGGCGTTTTCCGGGTTGTTCGCCCCGTACTGGCGATCCGATGCCCGCGGCGCGATCGTGGGGCTGTCGCGGTTCAACACCAACGCACACGTGGCCCGCGCGACGCTGGAGGCGATCTGCTACCAGAGCCGCGACGTGGTGGACGCGATGGAAGCAGATTCCGGTGTGCGCCTTGAGGTGCTGAAGGTCGACGGTGGTATCACCGGCAACGACTTGTGCATGCAGATTCAGGCTGACGTGCTGGGTGTGGACGTGGTCCGGCCGGTGGTCGCCGAGACCACCGCGCTGGGCGCCGCCTACGCGGCGGGTCTGGCGGTCGGATTCTGGGCCGATCCGTCCGACCTGCGGGCCAACTGGCAAGAGGACAAGCGCTGGACGCCGACGTGGAGCGACGACCAGCGCGCCGCGGGTTATGCGGGTTGGCGTAAGGCGGTGCAGCGGACCCTGGATTGGGTCGACGTGTCGTAATCCAGGGTCCGCTGCTGGGCTCAGTCTTCGCCGAGGATGCCGTAGATCTCGCGTCGCGCATTGTTGATGATCTCGACAATGCGCTGCTGCTGCTCAGCGGTGGCGGTATGCGCCGCTTGAGCGACCGCGCCGAACAACTGGCCCATGGCCGCCCGTAGGTTGATGTGGCCTGGGTCGGCGCCTTCGGCGATTTCGTCCCACGGTGGGGTCTCGACCTTCTGGGCAGCCGTGCGGCCTTCGTCGGTCAGCTCGAAAAGCTTCTTGCTGCCGTCAGTTTCGGTTGCGGCGATCAGGCCTTCGTCGTCCAGCAGCTGCAGCGTGGGGTACACCGACCCGGGGCTGGGCCGCCAGATTCCGTTACTGCGCTCGGCGATCTGCTGGATCATTTCGTAGCCGTGCATCGGCCGCTCGGCCAGCAGCACGAGAATCGCCGCCCGCACGTCACCGCGGCGTCCGCGGCCGGGGCCGCCACGACGCCATCCGCCGCGTCGGCCGCCTGCGCCGAAGCCGAAACCGAACCCAGGGCCGAAGCCGGGTCCGATACCAGGGCCGAAACCAAACGGCCCGTCATGTTCGCCCGCCTGGTCGCGGAGGTGTTCGCGGAATTCGTGCCGGGCTTGCCGCCTGGCGCCGTGCAGGGCACGCCGTCCCCCGCGAGCGGGTGGTGCCCCCAGCGCTGGGCCGAAGCCGAATCCGAAGCCCGGCCGGCCGGCGAATGGTCCGCCGCCAGGAGTGAATGGGTAGTTCATATGTGTAGTTCCTTACGTCTCGTGGTTGAAGCGCAGGATTACGCTCGCTATATCACGATATATCGTAAACTAACGCGATGCAACGATGTATTCCCACGTGGCTTCCCGAGGAGGCTGTGATGCTCTTCGCGCGGTCGGGGACGTCGCCGTGATGGCGGCTACCGTCGCGGGCTAGCGCGCTAGTGAGGCGGCGAAAAGCCGCCGCCGGGCCCCTGCTGCGGCCAGGATTGAGGCTGTGGTGATCCCGGCTCCGGCCAGGGGGCTGCCTGCGGTTGGGGCCATGGGGCTGCCCCTCCTGCCGCGGTTGGCCAGCCAGGGGGTCCGGGATACCAGGGTCCGGCCGGAGGTCCGGATGCCCAGGGTGCGGGTCCGGCCGGTGGCCAGGGCGGGCGTAGTCGCGCCAGTTCGCGACGGTGTCGTTCGGCGAGGACGGCGGCAAGCACCAGCTCCGGCGGGGCGCCGGGCGGGGGCGGCGGGGCGATGCGGGATACTACGTCACCGGCGATTCGGTATGCCATCTGCTGGCGTAATTGGCGATCGAGTTGCGGTGCCCGGGAAAGGAATTGGCGCGCGACTTCGGCCTGGCCGGTGTTTAGGCCAGACAGTTGCAGCGACGATGCCCACCATGCCAACGAAGGTGGCATCGCCGGGGGCGGCCCCAATCGGGGTCCGCGTTCACTGATTACGACTGTGCCGGCGAAGATGTCGCCGATGCGTTTGGCCTTCGGCGACAATATGCTGCAGATGACGGCGGGGCTCCCGGCGAGCATCCAGATCTCCACTACCGACGCCAGCGCGCGAAACAGCGCCTGCCGGAAGCGTTCTGGACCACCGTCGTCGGACACCACGCGCAGACCCATCACGATCTTGCCCACCGACCGTCCCCGGGAGGCGGTTTCGAATATCAAGGGATACCCGACAATCACCAGCACCGTGAAGATGATCAGGATAGCGGTGCTCAGCGCGGTGTCGAACTGAGTCAGGGTGGCTGCCCACAGCATCAGCCCAAGCAGGTAGCAGACAAAGATCACCGTGATATCGATCAGTGCGCCCACAGCCCGCACCGGCAACTGGGCGATCTGCACATCGAGCACCACGGCATCCCCGGTCACCACCTCCGACATAGCACCGAACGTACAGGTTTTCTGGGTGCACCCGGCTGCACTGGGCTGCGCCGGATTTGCGATTAGGCTGCGCAGGGTGGACGTCGACGCATTCGTGCTGACCCATCGTGGTACTTGGGACCGTCTCGATCAGTTGATCAGGAGGCGCCGGTCGCTGACCGGGGCCGAAGTCGACGAACTTGTCGAGCTCTACCAGCGGGTGTCCACCCATCTGTCGATACTGCGGTCGGCGTCGTCGGATTCGCTGCTGATCGGTCGGCTCTCGAGTCTGGTCGCGCGCGCCCGCTCCGTGGTGACCGGTGCCCACGCACCACTGAGCAGTACGTTCACCCGGTTCTGGACAGTGTCTTTCCCGGTGGTTGCGTACCGTACCTGGCGGTGGTGGCTGGGCACCGCGGTGGTGTTTTTCGCCGTCGTGGTGGTCATCGCGTCGTGGGTGGCCGGCAATCCGGAGGTGCAGTCTGCCATCGGAACGCCAAGTGACATCGACGAATTGGTCAACCACGATGTTGCGTCCTATTACAGGGAACACCCCGCTGCGACGTTCGCCCTGCAAGTCTGGGTGAACAACTCCTGGGTTTCCGCACAATGCATCGCGTTATCCGTTGTGCTGGGACTGCCGATCCCGGTTGTGCTGTTCCAAAACGCCGCCAACCTGGGACTGATCGCCGGGCTGATGTTCCAGGCCGGCAGGGGCGGGATCCTGCTGGGCCTGCTGGCTCCGCACGGACTGCTGGAGCTGACGGCGGTATTCCTGGCCGGGGCAACCGGGATGCGGCTGGGGTGGTCGGTGATATCGCCCGGAGACCGGCCGCGTGGACAGGTGCTTGCCGAACAAGGCCGTGCCGTCGTATCGGTCGCTGTGGGACTGGTGGGCGTGTTGTTGGTCTCCGGGTTGATCGAAGCATTGGTGACGCCGTCACCGTTGCCGACATTCGTTCGGGTCGGCATCGGAATCATCGCCGAGGTGGCGTTCTTGTCGTATGTCGTCTATTTCGGCCGTCGCGCCCTGAAAGCCGGCGAGACCGGCGATATCGACGAGGCACCCGACGTGGTCCCGACCCGCTAAGCCGCGATCGGCGTCCGGCACCCGATGTTGTTGTCTGAAATCTGATATCAAATGTGCTATCGCTTTTCGGATCAGAGTTAGACATCCGGACTTGCGACGGTGCCAACGTGACTGGTGTGGTGGCGATCAGCAGGTCGACACCCAATCTGACCTCCCCGCCGACCGAAGCGACTGCGCCGCTTTGGTTTAAAGCCGCCCAGTGGCTTTCATCGCCAGATAGCGGTCGGCAAGGGCGGGCGCCAGTTCCGTGGGGACAGCGTCGACGACTTCCACCCCGTTGCGGCGTAGCCACGCCGCGATCGCGCGGCGGTCATTGCGGGATCGTTCGGCTGCCGCCGCGTCGTACACCGCGGCCGCATCGGAACGCCCGGAGGCCATTTGGTCGACGTGAGGGTCGGCGATCGCGGCGATCAGCACGTGGTGTTTGGCCGACAACTGGGGCAGAACCGGCAGCAGGCCCTCGTCGAGAGCGGTCGCGTTGAGGTCGGTCAGCAGCACTACCAGCGACCGTCGCCGGGTGCGCCGCGCAATAGCGGCAACCATTGCACGCCAATCAGACTCGATAAGTGTCGGTTGCAGCGGGGCCATCGCCTCGACCAGTCGGGCCAGCAACTCGGTGCGCGAGGCGCCGAACACACCGGCCCGGCTCACCCGGTCGTGGGCGAGGAAGTCGACATGGTCGCCGGCCCGCGACGCGAGTGCCGCTAACAGCAGTGCCGCATCCATCGACCAGTCCAGCCGGGGCCATCCCGCGGGATCGGCGGCGGTCGGGTCGACACCGACACGACCCGCCGTTGTGCGTCCGGTGTCGAGCACGATCACCACTCGCCGGTCGCGTTCGGGCCGCCACGTGCGGACCACGACGTCGCCGCGCCGCGCGGTTGCGCGCCAGTCGATCGAGCGCACGTCGTCGCCGACGACATACTCGCGCAGCGAATCGAATTCGGTCCCCTGTCCGCGTATCAGCGTGGGCAACAGCCCATCGATCTCCCGCAGTTTGGCAAGCCGCGACGGCAAGTGCTTGCGAGACAGGAACGGCGGCAGCACCCGGACCCGACCGGGCACCGACTGCGAACCCTGCCGTCCCGCCAACCCCAGCGGCCCGATCGATCGGGCCGTGACCACGGCCGCGCGCTGGTCGCCGCGGCGAACCGGTCGAAGGTGAGTCTGGACATGCTGACGTTGCCCGGCGGCGATGTTGACGGTATGGCTGCGCGGCTGCGCGCGCGCGCTGGGCGGCCAGGCATCTCGGATCTGGCCGCGGAACCGGCGGCGGCCGTCGTTGTAGATCACCAGCCCGACATCCACCTGCTGTGCGAGCCGGGCCGAACGGTCTGGGGAAGGGGTGTAGCGCAATCTGCGGGTGCTGGCCGCCAGCCCGACATCAAGGGCCACCGCCGTCGCCAGCGCTACCAGCAGCACCACGAAAGCCCTTGCCGGCCAAGGCGACAGCGCGATGGGCAGGACGCAGATCAGCGCCACCAACCCGGTGCGTCCGGTCAGGATCACTAGCGGGGCACCGGAACCGACGCCAAAATTCCATCGAGCACACCATCGGGTGTGGCCCCTTCAAGCTCGGCTTCCGGGCGCAGCATCACCCGGTGCCGCAGCGCCGGGCGGGCCATGGCCTTCACGTCATCGGGAGTGACGTAGTTACGGCCGGACAGCCACGCCCAGGAACGAGCGGCGGCCAGCAGGGCCGTTGCCCCGCGTGGTGACACGCCCAGACTTAGTGCGGGGGAGAAGCGCGTGGCTCCGGCGATGTCGACGATGTAGCCCAGCACCTCATCAGCGACCAGTACTTGTTGCACCGCTCGGCGCCCGGCGGCCAACTCGGCAGGCCCGGCCACCGGGTTGATCGCGGACAGATCGCGGGGATCGAAGCCGTGGGCGTGCCGGCCGAGGATGGCGATCTCGGAGTTGCGCGGCGGCAGCGTCACGCTCAGTTTGAGTAGGAAGCGATCCAGTTGGGCTTCGGGCAACTGGTAGGTGCCCTCATATTCGATCGGATTCTGGGTCGCGGCGACGATGAATGGGTCGGGCAGCGGCCTGGGTTCACCCTCCACGCTGACCTGGCGCTCTTCCATCGCCTCGAGCAGCGCAGCCTGGGTCTTGGGTGGGGTGCGGTTGATCTCGTCGGCCAGTAGAAGGTTGGTGAACACCGGACCCGGCCGGAACACGAACGCGGCGGTGCGCGCGTCGTACACCAGCGAACCGGTGACGTCGCCGGGCATCAGATCGGGGGTGAACTGCACCCGCTTGAACTCCAATCGCAGTGCGGCGGACAACGCCCGGACCATCAGCGTCTTCGCCACTCCCGGAACACCTTCCAGCAGCACGTGGCCGCGACACAACAGCGCGATCACCAGGCCGCTGACGACCCCTTCCTGTCCGACGACGGCCTTGGCGAGCTCGGTGCGTAACGCCAGCAGTGCATCTCGTGCCGACTCAGCGGTGGGGGTCTGGGCGGGAGAGGGTTGTGTCACGTGTGTGTGACCTGCCTTTCGATTTCGTCCAGCGCACGGGCAAGTTGTAGCAGGTCATTGTCGGTGGCCGGGGCTGGGCCGAACAGGTGGTAGGAAACAAATCCCGCGTCGGCCCCACTGCGCTGGGCTACGGCCCTCACCACCGCCGGTGCCGGTGCGCCTGCGCCCAGGCCGAGGCGGGGCAGCAGCCGCTGCAGTGTGGCGGTGCGCAATGCCGCGGCGGCGCGATCGCGTGCCCGGCGGGACCGGTAAAGCCGGCCGCGGCCCTCGACGGTCTCCGACGCACGTACCACGACGGGCAGCTCCTCGGCCACCAGCGGGCCGGGCCTGCGGCCTTTCCACAGGGCAACCAGTAGCACGACCAGCCACAGCTGCCCGACGAGCCACGTCACGTTGTCCGGGATCATGTCGATAAGCGATGTCGGAGCCGATGTTTCACCCTCAACGTGGTGGGGCGCGTACCAGATCAGCCGGGGCCGCCCGCCCGCGAGGTTCATCGCCAGCGCGGCATTGCCCGCCTGCAACAGGCCCCCGTTGGTCATGAAGTCGGTACTGCCGACCGCGGTGACGCTCCGCCCATTGTCCCGAAAGCGGATCAGCACCCCGTCGTAGCAGCTGGTCATCGCCCGGCCATCGTTGACCTGGTAGGCATCACTTGGCCCGAACCGAACCGATCCGGCTCGATCAGCCTCCCGCAGAGTGCAATTCGGATTGCTGTCGAAGGTGTTGGCGGCTGACATGCGCACACCCGGCATCAGTGCCGCGCGGGTTCGCGCCGTCGGTTCCACCAGTAGGAGATCACCGGGGGCGTTCACCAGCTGGTCCAGGGTGGTGTCGGTCAGGTACTGACTCTGCGCCACCAGGATCAGCGTGTCAGGGCGTGCCGCCTGTTCGACGTCGGCGATGCTGTCCGCCACGACAACCTCGACGCCGCCGTCGCGCAGCAGCGCCACCAGAGCATGGGCACCGTCGGGATCGGTCGACGCCGGATCCATCCGGGCGCCGGGCCGAGGTGCGGTCAGGTAGGCGTCGATCCCGGCTAGGACGGCGAGCACAACCAGCGTGAGGAGCGCCCAGCGCCAGGATCGCCATCGCTGCGCCCCGATAGTCGCCCTCACCGGACCTGCGCCCATGACTCGACCGCGGCGGGCTGCCCCGCCGCCGACGGGACGGCTGGTGACCGCGACCGCAGATGGTCGTCGAGGTCTGCGATCATTTGGTAGGCGGTCTGGGTTCCGGGCCGCTCGCCGTAGGTGACGTCGTTGAAAGCCGTTGCCGCCTGGGAGAATTCGCCCGTCAAATGAGGCAACGCCGCACCGGCGTCGCGGGCCAGCTCGTTGGCGGTACGGCCAGGGGTGGGGTCGAGTACGCCGATCTCCTCGAGCCGGCGGGCGACGGCGCGCAACCGATGCCGGATCGCTGCTGCCCAATTTCCTTCCGCCGCAAAGCTTTCAGCGGTAGCACGATGCTGGGCCGCGGTGAGCTGCGCGGCTTCGAACAACAGGTAGTCGCCAGCGCGGTTGGTGCGCATGGTGCGCCGTGCGATGTGGATGGCGACTACCACCGCGACCGCCAGCAGGATAAGCAGCACCGTGGCGGTGAACCATCCACCTGGTATCGAGGCGGTCTTCTGCAACAGCCGGTATATCAGCTCGTTGATCCAATCGGCGAATTGTTGTGCCGCGGAACCCCTGGGGTAGATCGGTTTGTTGAGTTCGCCCTGTGCGGCCTGGTGTGCGGCATCGCGGTCGACGTCGATGGAAGGCATTGTCAGCGGGTCCTTACACCGGCCGGGTCAGCCAGAGGTTATCGGTGGACGCGACTGCGTAGGGTCCGCCGGCAGCGCCGGTCTGCAGCACCAGGTCGAATGCCTCGGCGCGCATTCGGCGGTCGGTGTACAGCAGCACGATGACTCCGGCGTTGAACGGCGCGGTGATGATCTGGCCGATCGCCGACCCGACGGACGCGACCGCGGTGCCGAAGAGCAGAACTGAAGTGGATGTGCTCCCGGCCAGGATTACCTGGCCGACGATGCTGAACGGTGCCGCGATCGCGTAAGCGACAACTGTTGCCACCAGGAAGGTCAGCGCCCGGATCCCCAGCACCCGCCAGAAGCCATTGCGGACCAGCAGAAAAGATCTGGTGATCGCATCGATGACGGGCAGCCTCTCCAGCACGATCAGCACAGGTGCGAACAACACCACCGTGTACAGGTACACCATCACCGCAATCACGACGAGCACCAGCGGCAAGCCCAGGAGAACCGCCGCCGCTGGATTGCCGATCGTCGCCAACAGCGCGACTATTACCGCCACCAGCCCGCCAAGCGCCGCCACGACGGCGGCTTCCAGCAGTGCCAGGCCGAGTAAGGGGAGCACCCGCCAGCGAATTTTGGCCCACGTTTCGCCGATAGTGATGGGCGACCCGAACACCGCCCGCCCGACGATGACGGTCAGCATTCCGGACAGCAGCATGCCACCCAGCCAGGTGACCAGCAGGCCGGCAGCCATCGACGCCATCCACGCGCCCACCACCCCCGAGGTCAGCTCGTCCGGCTCTTCGGTCCTGAGCCGGCCGTAGGCGGCCAATGGTCCCAGGGTCGCCATCATGGAGATGAGCTGCATGACCACAACCACCATTGCGGTCAATCCCAGCGTCGCTTTCGGATTGGCTCGGATGTAGCCGACTGCGCCGTTGAAGATATCGCTCAGGGTCAATGGCCGCAGCGGGATGATCCCGGGTTTGACCGCTGCTGGCAGCAGCGGGGGCGGGCCATACTGCGAGCCCGGCGGAGGACCGTAGGCGGGTGGGGCTCCGTACCCCGGTGGGGGGCTGTAGCTGGGTGGCGGGGTGTAGCCGGACGGCGGACCGTACCCAGGTGGCGGGCCGTACCCCGGTCCGCCGTAGCCGAGTGGCGGACCGCCGTAGCCCGGGGGGCCGGGCGGTGGACCAACCGGATAACTAGGCGGCGGCGCGTTCACCGTGGCCAGCGGCCATCGTCGTGCGTCATGGCCTCCATCCTGTCGGTGGTCCGGGCATTTCTCAATCTTCCCCACCGTCCTGGCGCGTAGCGTCTCAGGCATGGCGGAACTCAAATCCCGGCTCCGGGCGGACCTGACCCAGGCGATGAAGACCCAGGACAAGTTGCGAACCGCGACGCTGCGCATGCTGCTGGCCGCGATCCAGACCGAGGAGGTCTCCGGCAAGCAGGCGCGCGAGCTCTCCGACGACGAAATCATCAAGGTGCTGGCCAGGGAATCGCGGAAGCGTGGGGAGTCGGCGGAGATCTACACCCAAAACGGGCGCGGTGAGCTCGCCGCCAACGAGCACGCCGAGGCGCGGATCATCGACGAGTACTTGCCCACGCCGCTCACCGAGGCCGAGCTGGCCGACGTCGCCGACACCGCGATCGCGCAGGTTGCCGAGGGGCTCGGGCATCGGCCCACCATCAAGCAGATGGGAGTGGTGATGAAGGCGGCCACCGCGATCGCGGCCGGCAAAGCCGACGGGGCGAGGTTGTCTGCGGCAGTCAAGGAGCGGCTGTAGCTCGCCCGCGATCCGATGCTCCCCGGGATCGCGCAGCAACCCGACGTCTCCGACGCGCAACGGCAACGGCCGAGCAGCTCATCACGGAACTCGGCCACCAGTACCGGCCGCTGTCGGCACCCGGAAGGTGATGTCGACCGTGGTCCCGGTTGGGGTGTTGTCGAGTTCCATCGTGTCACTGATTTCCCTCATCAGTACCAGGCCCCATCCACTGTTGCCCGGGTCGGCGGCCGGTGTCTTCCAGGAGCCGGAGTCGGTAACCCGCGCCCGGACTTCGCCCTCAGTGGCTTTGACTTCGAGCAGCATTGTCCCCGCGCTGTGTCCGCGGTATGCATGCTCGACGCAGTTGGTGCACGCTTCGTTGACGACCAGCACGATGTCGGCGGCCAATGCATCCGGGATGTTAGCGGCCCGCAGCCACCCCGCCAGCCGATGCCGAATATTGGCCAATTGTTCTGCGGTAGCCCCACTTTCGATTCGAAGCGGGGCCTGCTGGTGCCGGTATATCACCATCGCGACGTCGTCGTCGTATCCTCCTGCCGGAGCCAGCTCACGAAGGATCGCATCCACGACGGCATCCATAGGCAAGTTCATCGTCTCCGCCAAAACATCTGCGGCGCGGGCGATTCCGTCGTCAATCGACTCGTGTTTCCGCTCGACCAGGCCGTCGGTGAACAACATCAGTGTCGACCCCGGCGGTAGCACGTGGGAGGCTTGCGGGCGCGGTTCGTCTCTGCGGACCGCGAGCGGCACCGACGCGGCGTCGGTCAACAGGGTCGGCCCGGACCTGGAACCGGACCCAGCCTCAGCGAGCACGGCGGGCATGTGGCCGGCATTGCTGTACTGCAGAACCCCCGATTCGGTGTCCAGGATTGCCAGGAAGACCGTTGTGCAGTACGCATTCGGAATGAGCGACGCCGCCGAGTCGAGTTGCTCGAGCAACAGCGCGGGCTGGGCGCCGTTGATCAAAAGTGCGCGTGCCGAGCTGCGAAGCTGACCCATGATCGCGGCGGCGGGCAGGCCACGGCCTACGCAGTCGCCGACGACGATGCCGATACTGTGATCGTCGATCGGCAGCACGTCATACCAGTCGCCCCCGACCTCCAATGGCGGGACAGCGGGTTCGTGGCGAACCGCAAAGCCCGGCGGCGGTTGCACCGGCGGCAGCATCGCGCGCTGCAACGTCAGCGACGTCTCGCGAGCACTCTCGAACTGACGCACGTGCTGCATGGCCAGACTGAGGTGGCCGATGAGCACTGTGACCAGGAGCCGATCCTCCGCGCTGACCCAGCGGGGCGAGCGCAGCTCCAGCCACAACGCGAGGTCCCCCGCGCCAGAGAGCACCGCGACCAATCCCTGCGCCTTACCGGGATTGCCCGGCCTTTCAACCGTCTTGGTCGTCAGCGGCAGCTGGCGACGCGCGTCCTGAAATGTGTTGCGCAACCACGGATCCAGTCCGCGCCAACTCGGTTCGGAGGGTTCGCCCGCCACCTGGACGGTTGGTTCGCCCTCGCCAGCTGGCCACGAGACCGCGACCACGCGTTGCACGTCGAGCGCCGTCCGGCACTCGTCGAGAGTGATCGACAGCAGCTCGGCCACGCTTTTGGCCACCGCCACAGCCGTGGCCAGGCGCAGGACCGCGCTTTCCCGAGCCGCGAATGCCCGTTCGGCGGTGATGTCACGAATCGTCCCCACGTAGACATCTCGGTCGGTGTCAGTTTCGTTGACCACATTGATGCTCATCATCACCCACGCGAGATGGCCGTCCCGATGCCGAATCGGTGTCTCGTACTCGGCGCTGCCGTTGCTCTGGACGAGGGATTGTTGTTGACGCGCGGTCTTCTCGTCGACTAACCACGGGTGCGGCCACCGGTACGGCAAGCCCTCTGCGGGATAACCGAGGATCTCGATGAAGGCGTTGTTCATTTCGATCACCGCGCCCTCGTGATCGGCAACGAAGAACCCCTCGTGCAAAGAATTCACCAAGGCGGTGCGGAACTTGTCGCGGTCGGCGAGAACCTCGGCGCGGGCCCGTTGTTCCGCGTAGCGCCTGGTGCCGTCGAGAAATCCCCGCGTTGCGACGTCAAGCGGGGCTAGCGTCTGCAATAAGAATTCCAACGCGGCCGGCGCGTCGACTCGGGAATTCTTCGAGAGTTCCTCGACCAGCTGGAAGTGGTGCTCGATGATTTCGAGCGTGCTGATTCGTTCTTGCAAGGCGCGGCGCCCGAGCTCATGGCCTACGGCCAGGCCGTCCTCGCCGCGCGCGTCCAAGTAGGCATGCAACGCGGCGATGTATTGGATGCGAAAGTTGTCGTTATTGCTCATGTCGAGGCCCCCGGTGACGCGCGGCCAGCACCATCGCATCGTCGGTTTGCTTGGCGTGTTTACTCAGGATTTCTTCGGCGATAACCACGGCGGAAGCGGCGAAGTCGATGTGCTCCAGGTAATCCTCGGCAATACCGTCGGTGGCTATCACGATCAGGTCGCCACCGCGAATGGAAACCACCTGCGCCGGACTGATTTCCGGTATGCGGTAGCCGACGATGCCCGCGGCAAGGCGTGCACTGGATCGCACGTGGACACCGGTGGGAGCCTTGGCGACCAGGTCGGCGGTGACGTTCCCGACCCCGGTCCACGTCAGGGTGCCGGCCTCAAAATCCACCCGTGCCAGGGTCATAGCAACTCCTCTGGTGGCGCCCAACACACGGTGGCAGAGCTGAACAAGAAGCTCGAGCCGCTCACTACGCGCGCGCTTGAGCGCATCGACGGCGCTCAGTGCGGCTCTCGCGGCAGCCGGACCGTGGCCGAGTCCGTCTATCACACCGAACAGAGCAGCGTCATCGCCGATGCCGATCGCGATCGGTTGGTCGCCGGAGACGTGCTCGCCCGGCAGAGGGCGACCCGCGGTTGCCCACTCGATCGGTCCCAGCCGGCCGTTTTCAAGCACGGGCCGGAACCCATTTCCACATTTCGACGACCGTTCCACGGCCGAGTGCGGATTCCACGATCAATCGGTCCATCAGCCGGCGGGCACCGGGTAAGCCCATCCCTAACCCACGACCGGTCGAGTATCCGTCCTCCATCGCGCGCTCGATGTCGGCGATTCCGGGACCCTCGTCCTCGGCGCGTACCACCAGGGCCTTGCGGCCCTCCCGGTCGGCCGCCGCGACCCGGACTTCACCGCGACCTGCGTAGCTGGTGATGTTTCGGGCGATTTCGGAGATCGCCGTGGCGATCATGGTGACGTCGGTCAGCGAGAATCCGAGTTCGAGCGCGAGTTGGTGTCCCGCTTTGCGGGCTGCGACGATATCGTCGGAGTCATCGATATCGATGACGATCTCATCCGCCACCGTCGCGCCCGATCATCGATTTCCTAAGTCCTAGTTTGCGATTCAGCAAGGCAAGGCCCTCTTCGAGGTCCAGCGCGGTGTTCATGTCGTCGAATGCCAGTCCCAGTTGAACCATCGCGAAGGCGATCTCTGGCTGCAGACCCACGATCACGGTGTCCGCGCCACGCAGCCGGGTCATGTGCGCAATGGTCCGCAGCGACCGGGCGGCGAAGGAATCCATTACATCGATGGCGGTGACGTCGACGATGATGCCCTGGGCGCGGAACCGGCTGACCCGTTCCATGAGGTCGTAGCGAAGCCGTTCGGCGTCGGAGTCGGTCAGCGCGGCCTGCACCGAGGCGATAAGAATCGCGCCCTGTTTCAGGATCGGTACTGGCATGGGAAGCTCGCGGTCGTGTTATTCACCCGGTCTGGTCACCGGTACGCGTGACCTCGTAGCCGAGCAGGCGTTCGGCTTCTTCGATGCCGCCCTGCAGGTCGCCGACGGCGTTCATCTTCGACAGGTCGAGGCCGATGGTCACCAGCGTCAGGGCGATTTCTGAGGACAGGCCGGTGATGATCACGCTTGCGCCCATCAACCCCGACGCGTCGACCGTCTGCACCAGGTGGTTTGCCACTGTCGAGTCGATGGTGGGCACACCGGTGATGTCGATGACCACGACTTTCGCCCGGTTCGCGCGGATGGCTCTCAGCAGTTGTTCGGTGACCTGGCGGGCCCGTTGACTGTCGAGTACACCGATGATCGGTAAAATCAGCAGCTGTTCACGCACCTGCAGCACCGGCGTCGACAGCTCGCGGATCGCTTCCTGCTGTTGGCGGATGATGCGCTCGCGTTCCTGTACGAAGCTGACGGCCACGGTATTGGCGATGCGGTTGGCCGCCGGCTCGTAGGCGTCCAGCACCCGGTTGAGCATCTCGAAGTCGCTCTGGTACTTCTCGAACAGCGAGCGTGCCAGCACGTCGCGTAGCAGCAGGACGATACCGATAACCTCGTCGGTTTCCACACCTCGCGGGATGATGCGTTCCGAGAGGTCGCGCGCGTAGTCCTGCAGCGCCTCGACGCTGCCGGTCTCGAGCACCTCGACGTAGTTGTCGTAGACGGCGGTCGCTTCGGTGAACAGCTCCTCTGGGGTCATCGCGGTAAGCAATTCGGCCTTGGTGATTCTGCGCGCCCACTCCTCGCGCAAGATGGTTCGATGTTGCCGTAGATGCTGGACTAGCTGCGGCAGCAGACCTTCGCTGGAAACGCTGACCACTTGCGTGGTGCTAGCGGTGCTGCTGAAATCCGACGGCGAATCTGACATCTGGCCTCCCAACTGCCGCGTCGCGCTGCGCTGTGCGCAGGTCCTTTTGCGAGACTAGTCTGGTTTGTCGCGGGGCAGGTGTTGAGGGCATCTTCTTCTCGCAGTTCGCAACAGCAGGTTAGGCTTGCATCACACTTAAGGCCCGGGACAAAGGATCGCCATTGTCAGCTCCTGATTCGATTACCACGGTGGTTGCGGACCACGATGGGGTGTCCGTGGTCAGTGTCAGCGGCGAAATCGATTTGGTCACCGCTCCGGCCCTGGAAAAAGCCATCGGCGCAGTGGTTGCAGAGAGTCCGGCGGCGCTGGTCATCGATCTTTCCGGAGTGGAGTTTCTCGGTTCGGTGGGGCTGAAGATCCTCGCGGCGACCTACGAGAAACTCGGCAAGTCCACCGAGTTCGGGGTAGTTGCCCGCGGTCCGGCGACCAGAAGGCCGATTCACCTCACCGGTCTGGACAAGACCTTCCCGCTGTACCCGACGCTGGACGACGCGTTGACCGCTGTGCGGGACGGCAAGCTCGACCGTTAGCGCGCCTCACCTCATCAGCGAAAAGTTCCGCCAAAAACTCACCAGGCTGTCGGTCCCGCCAAACAGTGTTGTGAAGTTTGTGGAGTCGACCAACACGATGTCGCCAGCGCGCCGGCCGACGGGCGGCATCCAGATGAGCGCGTTGAACTCGGTGTTACCTGCCTTGGTGAACGGATGGGGCCGCATCGGATCGATTCGTTGACGGCCCAACACACACAAAGTGTCGCTTTCCGGCGCCGTCAGCTCGTAGTGCGGCAGGTGAGGGTGGAAGTTGAAGGTGGTGACGTTGTCGAGGAGTCGCGGCGTGTCCAGGTCCCGGAACCCGGTCAGCGGAGCGATTTGGTTGCTGCCGTCGATTACCGCTGGCCGGAGCCCCCATTTGTTGTAGACGGGAACGTCGAGGGCCTTCATCAGGGAGCGCGTGTACTGGCTGAAGCGCTGCTGGCGAGGGACCAGCGGGTCGCCGTGGTGCAGGTACTCGATCTGCCGTTGCTTCATGTCGTGGGTGAAGCCGACGTCGTGATGCGGGGCCAGCAGCAGGCACGTGCCTTCCCGCTGTAGCCAATCCTGAATCCCGGCGACCTCCTGCGGCTGTGCCTCTTCTTGTCCGAGCACATGGTCGAGTCCGAAGACCATGAGAGTGTCGGTGTCGGCCAGTACCCGCTCGTCGATCGGAAGTTTGTAGCCGGCTTGGTCGATGCGCTGGAAAACCGCGACCGGGTGACCGGTTACCTCGCCGGCCAGTTCTTGGAAGTGCAATGTCGAGCGGTGGAACAACTCCAGGGTTCCGGCGATGCCTTGCAGAAAGTGTGCCTCGTCCCATTCCGGAGCCTCGTAACTCGGCCAGGCCACCCTGCGGACCTCGGTCATCGTGGAGAAGCGATTGTCCATCGCGGCGGGATCGCGTTGGGCTTCCCACGGATAGCTCCAGGTCCAATAGATGCTGATGCGCCGACGGCCCGCTGTGTGTCTACGAGGGAGGTGCGTCTGGTTGTACGTGCGTGCGCGCCGAGCCGTGCTTATGGTGCTCATGGTGTCCCCATTAGGTGAGCGTGGCCAGGTATCTAAGGCCATTGAGGCCCGGAAGAAAGAAGTATGCCCCGCCGGTGAGCGTGGTGAAGGCCGGCAGTCCCTTGAGAACCTTGCGGATAGGACGCCTGGGGATCTTGTATTCCAGTGTGCCGTCTTGGGTTCCGCAGATTGGATCGTGCTCGTTGTCCAGCTCGTGAAAGTTGCGGTCGTTGATCCACACGTTTTGTGCGAACTCGAATTGACGGACCAGGCTGGCGCAGATGATGAACGCGGCGATACCCCGATCTGCGCCGTCATCGTCGGCGCCCTCTGGAAGCGCCTCGCCGTAGGTCGCACCGCGCCGGATCATGCGGCGCCGGTTCATGTTGACGGCCGTGTCGCGCGGGTTGAGCCGGCGGATGTGGGAACCCAATGGCACGGCATAGCCGACCGGGTCCATCTCCTTGTAGTTGAAGTCGTTGTTACGCATGGGATCCGCGCCGAGCTCGGGGTCGTCATGCTCGGGTGCGAGAACCAGCGGTGCGCCGCTTCGCCACCGGCCCATGAGCTTCGCGGCAAGAAGGTCTTGCCCCTCCGGTGTACCTGCCTGCTCTTTCAGGTAGCTGCGGAACAAGCCGACATGCTCCTGCAGTCGCCGGTAGGCCATGTAGCTGCCATTGCGTGACAATTCCTCGGGCTGCGGCAGGTTCGCGATAAGACCTTCCTCATCGGGGTAGCCGAGGACGAACTCTCCGGGTTTCAGCGGTCCGCCGGAACCCGGCGTTGGCTCCTCGCCTGTTCCCTCGATCACCGGTTGCGACAATCGGTCCCGGAACCCGAAGTGATCGTGGGCGTAATCGAACGGTGGCGTCGCGTTCAGATCCAGGTAAGACAACACTCGCACACCGGGACACCGTGCGACCAGGTCGGCGTGGACCGCGATGCAGCGTTGGTGCTCTGTGTCATTGCGGGCGAACAAGATTGCGATCGCGTGCAGGTCCTCGTCGGCTAATCCGCCTACCCAATTGCTTGGGTGGTTCGCGCCGGTGTCGCCCAAGATGTCGGCGCGTGCGGCCATGCCCTCCCGGAACGCATCCGGGAAGGTGGCCAGTGAATCCTCGGAAACGCCAAGCGCCCGCAGGCCGTTCCAGGTGAAGGCAAGCGTGATCCATCGATCTTGGCTGTCCATCGTCTTTCGGGCGTCCGCCGCCGACTGGACTTTTTCCACCAGTTCGCCCAGCCACGTTCTCCCTCCTGCCGGGTCGCCGAACGACAAGAATTCGTAGCGCCCGGTCATCGCGGGTGTGCGGGTCACCAGGATGTGCTGGATGTTGTCAAGGTCGAGCATCGATGCACCCGGGCAACGAATTACTGCATCTGGTCGAGCATGTCGGAGAAGGCGGCCTTGAGTCGAAGCGCCTTTTTGATCTCGTCCGCCGTGACGTAGGGGTACTCCCCGTACTCGAGGAAGCTGGGGAATTGGTGCTCGCGGACGAACTTGATGAATGCCTCCGGGTTGGTTTGCCAGTCGTCCGGGAAGCCTTCCAGGTTGGTGAACACGGTGGTGACACCCGACTGCGTGAACAGCTTTATCGCGTCTTCGGTGTACTTGTCGAAGTCGGTGTCGAAAATTCCTTGGTATTGGAAATGCAGTCCGAAGCCGACGTCGAACAGGACCCATCGCAGATAGTGCAAGCGCAGCGGGGCAAGCAGGTCCGGCTGAGCCTCTATTGCCGCTTCGATCACCGCGCCGTATTCGCGAATCGCGGCTTCCCGGCCCGGCTTGACCTTGGCGATGATCGAGAACCCATAGCAGGCGGGTGTCCTGGGGAAGACCGGTCCGTATCTGCCGCGCTGGAGTTCGAAGTACCCCTCCTTGGGTATGGCCGTTGCGGCGGGTTTGCTCCACTGGTGATCGGTCGCCGGCATCGTCGTTCTCCCGTCCACTGCTCGGCTGGACGTCCGCTTGGCGGGACGTTACTCGTTGATTCTGACCCTCGGGCTGCGCTTCGGTAAGCAGTTCATGACCGGCTGATCCGGTAGGTCAGCCCCGAAATCGACGTGGCTGGTGCGATGATCACGGCTATGGATGTCGATCATCCGGAAGATGACCAGCAGTGGGATCGCAATGAGCGAGGCGAAACCGAAATCCAACGGCTGGACCGCAATTGGAACAGCCTGTTGCAGGAGTTGCGGGTGGTGCAGACCGGGGTGCAGCTGCTCACCGGGTTCCTGTTGACGCTGCCGTTCCAGCAGCGTTTCGACGTGCTCGGCCCACACATGCGGAACGTATATCTCGCGACGGTGGGTTTATCGGTGAGCGCAACGGTGCTGCTCATCGCCCCGGTCAGCATCCATCGGGTGCTGTTCAGGCGGCATCGTCTGCAAGTGCTGGTGTCGGCTGCGCACCGGTGCGCCTACGCCGGGCTAGCACTACTCGGACTGGCGCTGACCGGGGTGACGATCGTCATTTTCGCCGCGGTGGCCGGGCGTAACGCCGCGTTTATAGCGGGAGCCTGTGCGCTGGCGATGTTTGCGTTCTTTTGGTGGGTGTTGCCGCTGATGCTGCGCACCCGCGGGATGTAGTGCGAGCTGCGGGATCGGCGGTGTCTCGAGTTCGTCGTCGGGTGCCGAACTGGCCGGCACTACCTGCAGTCTGAGATCGGCGATACGGCGTTGATTCCTGGCCTGACCGGGTGAAAGTCGGCCATGTTCGACAAGTCCAGCCCGTTGCGCGCCGCGGACGGCCTCCGTTGGTTTTGGGCGTATAGCCCACCAGCACGCTGGCGAAGGGGCGTCCGCATCTTGGGCGGCCAGCTCAGTGCGTCCTGCAAAGGCGTAATTGGTCCGGTGGGTTGGTTTCCATCGAGACGCCGAACGCCGTGGATTATCGTGCGCGCAATTTCTTTGGCTCGATCGGTGTGGCCCGCAGCTGAACAGGGCACGGCCTGAGCCACGGGTTGGTGGCTGTTGGCGTGTTTGTTGGTCGGGGTTGGTCGTCGTCGGGCTTTGTCGGTGTGGTCTGAGATGGTCATGTGGTGACGGCGGTGAAGTTGCGTGAGTGGCGTGGGGTGAAATCGGTCGTCGAGCCTGCTGGGGTGGCGATCACTACCCGATTGCAGACCACCCCAGAAGACGAGCAGGTGCTTGACCTAGCCGCTGAGTAGCTGGGCCGGCTGCGGCGGGCGGATCTGGCGCGGGTGTGTCAGCCGATTCCGGTGGACTCGGGCCTGGATGGTGAGGCCAAACGCGCAGGGCGCCGTGCTCGGCTGAACGCCCGCAAGAAGGCGTTGACGGCGGCCTCGAGTGCGCGGTGGGCCAATTCGATCATCGCCGGCAACGACGAGCAGTACCGACTGGCCCGGGATGCCCAGTACCGCCACCTCATTGGGTTACGAGCGGCGATCGCCACGATTGAGAAGCGGCTGGCCCAACCCACCACCGACACGCTCACCGCCGAGCAGCGCAGGCAACGCCGCAAAGCCAAGCTGCCGAAGGGTTATCGCAGCCAGGCCGAGAGGTTCGCCAAGCAGCGTCGACTGCAGGTGCTGCGCGCCGAGCTGGCCCGTGTCACCAATGGATTTCGAAAGCCGGCGGGTGCATGTGACCGAAGGCGGTAAACGGTTGGCCAAGATCCGCCACCACCTGCAGACGGCAAACCTCACCGAGACGCAATGGCGGCGGCGGTGGGATTGCGCCCGTTACCGCATCGAGGCGATCGGTTCCGCTGATGAGCCGTTCGGCAACCTGACCATCACCGTCACCCCGCCGGGCAGGTCAGTGTGCGCGGTTGCCCAAACCCTTGGAACACCTGGCTAACGCCAAACACGGCCGCTATGTGCTGTCCGCGACGGCGGTGTTCTGCTACCGCACTGACGAGTGGCTGGCCCGGATCACCGGCGGATCTTCGCTCGCCTACACCCTCACCGCCAAGCCCGGGCGATCGGGCCGCTATCTGAGCGCCTGCTGGGCCACCCCGCCCGGGGCCACCAGCATCGGTGCCGAACCTGACAGCGACGTTCGGGCCCGGGGCCCGATCGTCGGTGTGGACCTCAACGATGGGCACCTGGCGGTGCGCCGCCTGGATACCCGTGGCAACCCGGTCGGTCGGCCTCACCGCATCGACGTGGACCTGTCCGGGGTCTCGGCGCGCCGGGATGCCCAGGTGCGCCACGCGATCACCCGCCTTGTCCACTACACCCGCCGACACGGGATCGACACCATCGCCGTCGAGGACCTCGACTTCGCCGACACGCGGGCCAGCGGGCGCGAGACGATGGGCCGCGGCCGGCACGGTAAACGCTTCCGCACGACGGTGGCCGGCATCCCCACGGTGGTGTTTCGCAACCGGCTGTCCACCCAGGCCCACCGCCACGGCATCGCGCTGTTCGCGGTCAACCCGCCTACAGCAGCGCGTGGGGAGACCAGCACTGGCGCACCCCTATGAAAACGTCACCCGACACCTGGGGGTGCCACCCGCTTGCGGGGGAGCAGCCGCCACCGTGATCGGGCGTCGCGCCCAAGGTTTTTCCGGCGCGGCGACGCAAAGGTGTGACATTGCCACGACCAGAGGATCGTGGCGGGAGAGCTACCGACCAGGCCGCACCCGAAAACCAACAGGCGACAGCACCGATAGCCGTCACCGGCCAGGGACCCGGGAACCAAAACCCGCGCACCCAACCGGGCAAGAACACGACTACCGGGCCGGGCAACCGTTACCCCAACAACGGCCAACACCGGCCAACCTCATGAGTAACGGTCAGGGAATGCTGACGATGCCGTGACGCTCCGCGAAAGGCGTCATCAACCGCGCCAGATCCGCTGCGACGTCGTGGTCGGCCTCCGGCGGCATCGACACGTAGCTCAACGCCAGCCGCACGATGGCGCGCGCCAGCACGCCGGCGTCCTCGTCGCTGGTGGCCACCCAGGTCTGGGTGAACGCCAAGCTCAGCCGGGCTGACGCGCGGGTGATGATGGGCGCACTGCCGGTGGTGATGATCTGCAGCAGATCCGGCTTGGCGACCCCGGACAGCAACGAGATCACCAAAGGATCCGCTGCCGATTCTGCGAAAAAGGAACGAAAACCCTGCAAGAACGCTTCGTAGATGTTGCCGATGTTGGCGTCCAGGGCGGCATGGACCGTGTCGACCAGGCGATCGGCCAGGCGCAGGGCGTAACCCTGCGCCAGACCTTGCCGTGAGCCGAACTCGTTGTAAATGGTCTGCCGGCTGGTGCCCGCGGTGTGGGCCACGTCCGACAGCGTGATCGCGGACCAGTCCCGGGTCAGCAGCAGGTCCCGCATCGCATCCAGCACCGAGTCACGCAGCAGGACTCGCGACGCCTCGGCGTAAGGCATCCGCTTCACAGGCGCGACGATATCTTTTTTGAAGCGCTTTTGTAGCTACTCACGGTCGGGCCACCTCCACCATCTCGAAGTCGGATTTCGCCCCGCCGCAGTCCGGGCAGCTCCAGTCCTCCGGAATGTCGTCCCAGCGGGTGCCGGGCTCGATGCCATCTTCCGGCCAGCCCACCGCCTCGTCATACTCGAAGCCGCATTGGATGCAGCGGAACAGTTTGAACTGGGTTTGACGCTCTTCGCGCAAGCGCTCATCGCAACTCATTTGTTTGCTCCTCTTGGATCTGGTTGAAATCCGGTTTCTCGCGCACCGCGCAGTCCGGACAGCACCAGTTGTCGGGAATGTCCTCCCACCGCGTGCCCGCTGGAAAGCCTTCCCTGGCATCACCTTTGGCCTCGTCGTAGATGTAGTCGCAGACCGGGCACTGGTAGGCCGCCGTCATTTCGTGGCGCCGTAGCAGGCCAGCAGCTTCTCGCGCAGGTGCGGCTGCAAGTTGACCCTGGTGACGTCGCCGTCGTAGTGCGCCAGCACCCGATGGTCCATCACCTTGCGCCACAGCGGCGCCCCAGAGCACCACCGACATCAGCCAGGCGTTGAGCACGTCGTTGGACAGATACGTTTTGGGGTTCCAAGGACTGGCGCCCAGCCGGCGCAGCCGCTGAGCCTCCAGCCGCAATGACGAGCGCAGGCTGCCAAGAACGCTGCGCGGCAACAACTCCCAGAACGTTTCCCCGAAGCGGGCCGACGCCGGGTCCTCGAAAGTGGCCACCCGTACGTGGTGACCGCGGTTGTGCTCGATGCAGAAGTGGCCGTAGCAGGTCTGCGCCGGGGTGATCTTGGACAGCCACCGCTCCAGCGAATCCTTCTTGTGCCCCATCTCGTGCGCGGTGTTGATGCCGACGCCGCCGAGGACGCCGACCGACAGCGCTACGCCTGGCTTGCCCGCCCAGCTCAACGCGCCGTCGTAGCCCAGCCAGCTCAGGTTCGAGGTTGGCTCTACGTCACCCGGCTGTTCGGGTCGGCTTTAACGGGGCGGGCTGCTGGGCCTGCTCGGTCTCCCGGTGGCCCTGCACCGAGTGCCGGTATCCGTAGCCGACATAGATCGCGGTTCCCACCAACAGCCAGACACCGAACCGGACCCAGGTCAGCGCGGTGAGGTTCACCATAAGCCACACACACGCGCATATCGAGGCGATCGGAAGCAACGGCACCCAGGGGGCCCGGAATCCCCGCTCCAGGTCCGGCCGGTTTCGGCGCAGGACCATGACGCCCGCTGACACCAGGACAAACGCGAACAGCGTTCCGACGTTGACCATCTCCTCGAGCTTGGCTATCGGGAACACCGACGCCGTCACGGCCACCAGCACCGCAACCAGCACGGTGATCCGGACGGGGGTGCCACGGGAACCGGTCTTGGCGAGCTGCCGTGGCAACAGCCCGTCGCGCGCCATCGCGAACAAGA
Source organism: Mycobacterium sp. (assembly GCA_035515675.1). Lineage (GTDB taxonomy): Bacteria > Actinomycetota > Actinomycetes > Mycobacteriales > Mycobacteriaceae > Mycobacterium. The sequence goes on along the minus strand of DATJBA010000288.1, from coordinate 38,411 downwards.
CCCGGCACTGCCCGAGCATCAGCACCATCACCACGGTGGTCAATCCCGCCAGTGCGCCGATGGAAATGATCTCGCTCGCCCAGTGGATCCCGTTTTCCTTGAATGCGGTGGCCAAGTTGGCGTGACCGCGGCCCGGGACCGTCTTGAGCTGGGTGTAGGAAACCATGCCGGACAGCACGATTGCGACCGCGACGTAGAGCACGGTCACGATCGCCAGCGACGCCAGGATGCCCTTCGGAACGTCGCGCTGGGGGTGCTTGGTCTCCTCGGCCATGGTGGCCACGATGTCGAATCCGATGAACGCGAAGAACACGATCGATGCCCCCGCCAACACGCCGTACCAGCCGTAATGGCTGTTGTGCGCCCCGGTCAGCAGCGACAGCACCGACTGATCGATGCCTCTTGCGTCGTGCCCGGCTTCCGGCTTGGGAATGAACGGCGAGTAGTTAGAGCCCTTGATGTAGAAGGCCCCAACGACCACGACCAACACCACCACCGACACCTTGATGCCGGTGACCACCGCGGAAAACCTCGATGACAATTTGGTTCCCAGGGCGATCAGGGTCGCCACCAACGAGACGATCAGCAACGCGCCCCAGTCGAGCTGGACCGATCCGAAATTGGTTGTGCCACCGCCGAATCCGAACACCGTACCCAGGTAGCTCGACCAGCCTTTGGACACGACGGCCGCCCCGATCGCCAATTCCAGCAGTAGGTTCCAGCCGATGACCCAGGCAAGGAACTCCCCGAAGGTGGCGTAGGAGAAGGTGTATGCGCTGCCCGCGACCGGCAGCGTCGAGGCGAATTCGGCATAGCACAATGCCGCCAGCGCACAGGTGATCGCCGCGATCACAAACGAAATCCAGATGGCCGGGCCGGTGATGTCGCCGGTGGTCGACGCGGTAACCGTGAAGATACCGGCGCCGATCACCACCGCGACCCCGAACACCACCAGGTCCCACCAGGTCAGCTCCTTACGTAGCCGGGTGTCCGGCTCGTCGGTATCGGCGATCGATTGTTCGACCGACTTCATGCGCCATCGATTGGCCATCCACCCGCCCTTTCGTCACCGTTGGACCGCACAGTACTGGGTAGTCTGCGGACACGCCGGATGGCGGAGAAAACACGCGAGTTGCCGAGCGCACCGGCCAACCGCGCGACGGTCCCTCAGGACCTGACATTTACACCTGCTGATGGCCCGCGGCGCAATGGCGAGCCGTCACAACCCTACGGTCGCCCTGAACAGCTTGGCGGGCTCTCGGGCGACCAGGAGGATCGGGCCGTCGTCGGCCGCTATCCAGGCAGCCATTCCGCGTTCCAGCGTGAGCGACCCGGACTTGCCGTGCACCGTCGTCGAACCCTCGGTACCCAACAAGATCTGTGGGCCCTCGTGGCTGCACGACGCGTCGACCTCGTGGCCGAGATACTCGCCTTCCAGCGCCAGCAGCGCGACCGCGAACTCGTCGGTCGGGGTCTCATAAACCAATCCGAACCCCTCGCGGTGGGTGTGCGGCCGCAGCTGCGCCTCGGTGGTGGGGGCGAAGTCCAGCACCCGCAGCAGTTCGGGCACATCGACGTGCTTGGGGGTGAGGCCTCCACGTAACACGTTGTCGGAGTTGGCCATTACCTCCACGCCGACACCACGCAGATAGGCATGCAAGTTGCCGGCCGCCAGGAAGATCGCCTCGCCGGGAGCCAGGCTGATGCGGTTGAGCAACAACGCCGCCAGCACACCGGCGTCGCCGGGATAGCGTTCGCCGAGTTCCAGCACGGTCTTGGCTTCGGCCGCAAATTCCGTTGCTCCGGAGCTGACGTAGTGGATGGCGCCGTCCAGCACGGCAGACACCAGGACGTCGATATCGGGCTGGGGTGCGGTGATCCAGGTGGTGAACAGCGCACGCAGACCGTCCGCGTCGGACTGGTCGCTCAGCAAATCGATGAAGGGGTCGAGGTCGGAGACGGCCAACGCCCGCAGCAGCTCGGTGGTACGCGACGCCTGACGGAATCCGGCCAGCGCCTGGAACGACTGCAGCGCCACCAACAACTCGGGTTTGTGACGGGTATCGCGGTAGTTGCGGACCGGCGAGGACACCGGAATGCCCAGTCGCTCCTCACGCAGGTAACCCTCGACCGCCTGCTCGGCACTCGGATGGGCCTGTAACGACAGCGGCTCCTCGGCCGCCAGCACCTTGACCAGGAACGGCAGCACGTCACCGAACCGGGCGCGCGACCCGGGGCCGAGCTGTCCCTCCGGATCGGCGGCCAGCGCGTCCAGCAAGGAGATTTCACCTTTCGCCGTTTCCAGCCAGGCCGGGTCACCCGGGTGTGCGCCGAACCAGAGTTCGGCCTCGGGGTGAGCCGCCGGCACCGGACGCCCGGTGAATTCGGCGATAGCGGTGCGCGATCCCCAGGCGTACGTCCGTAAGGCCCCGCGAAGCAGTTCCACTTGTCTATCTATCCCCGCTCCAGTCGCAGGTAAACCGCGGCCATCTCCAGCCGAACGGCCAATACTGCCAGTTGCTGCTCGGCGCGCCCGGCGCCGGTCGGCGTGCGCAAACCACCGGAGCCTGCCGAGCCGCCGAACGCATCGGGCACTTCGGGCACGTCGGGCACATCCTCGGCCGCGACCAGGTCGACGTCGCCGAGCCCGGCGACCCGCGCGGCCACCACCGTCCGCTCGGCGGCCAACGTGAGTGCCAGCACCCGCAGCCGCTCGGGCAGTGGTCCGTCGATCTCTTCGTCGTGAAAGAGAGCATCCACCGAAGAAGGGGCATCCCGGAAACCGTTTGGCGTCCGGTCGCGCAGCGCCACAACCGCATCCACCAGCCCGATGGCGGCGGCCACCTGGTGTGCGATCCGCAGCAGCACCGAACTGCCATGCCGGGCCAGCGCCAGCGTCGCGGCACAGTCGCCGGCCAGCGCCACCCGGCGATCGGCCACGCGTGCGGCAATTGTCTTGGCCGGATTGGTGAACAGCTCGCGGCCGGCGCCGTTGCGCAGCGCCTCGGCGTCCAGCTCGTCGGCGAGCAACCCCAGATCGATGCTCGGTCTGGGGTCCACGGTTTGCAAAGCGGCCAGGCCGGCGGCCAGGTACCGACACAATCCGAACGCCTCGGGAACCCAGAGCCGCGGCGCCAGCACCGCGGCGCGGCCCGCAGTGGAGTCCCGCAGCGGACCCTCATACGGTGCCACCACGACAACCCGCGCACCGCGGCGCACCCCGGTGGCGGCAGCGGTGACCAGCGCGGGATCGCCGGGGTCGTCGCCCGCGACGATCAGCACGTCAAGCGGACCGACCCACGGCGGCGCCTCGCCGGCGACCGCGATCGGCTCGGAGGCCGCACCGCCCAGCGTCGCAGCCAGGATGGCCCCGGCAGTCTCGGCGGTACCGCGGCCGGCCACCCAGATCACGCTGCGTGGACGGTCGTCGGCCCGCAGCGCGTCCAGTGCGCCTTCGTCGGCCGCGGCGGCAATCGCGCGCACCTGCGCGCCGGCCGATGACGCGGCCCGCAGCAGGCCCGCCTGGTCGGCGGCAAGCAGGCCCTGGGTGTCTTCAAGATCGATGGCCCGGGCGGCGTTCACCGTCCGGCCTCTTCGCGCGCCGTCTGGGCAGCGATCTCGACGCTTACCTGTGCAACCACCGCGTCGACGTCCTCGGTGGTGCGACCCTCCACATTGAGCCGCAGCAACGGCTCGGTGTTGGAGCTGCGCAGGTTGAACCAGCTGCCGTTGCCCAAATCGACCGTCACCCCGTCCAGATGATCGATGGACTGAACCCGGCTGCCGAAAGACTTCAACACCGCGTCCACACAACTCGACGCGTCCGCCACTTTGAAGTTGATCTCGCCGGACGATTCGTAGCGTTGGTAGTCGGCGGTCAACTCCGACAACGGCCGCTGCTGCTCGCCGAGGGCGGCCAGCACATACAGCGCCGCCAGCATCCCGGAGTCAGCGCCCCAGAAGTCACGGAAGTAGTAGTGCGCTGAATGTTCACCGCCGAAAATCGCGCCGGTGTCGGCCATCAGCGCCTTGATGTAGGAGTGCCCGACCCGGGAGCGCAACGGGGTGCCGCCGCGCTCGGCGACCAGTTCGGGCACCGCGCGGGACGTGATCACGTTGTGGATGATCATGGCGCCGATCTCCCGGTTGAGCTCGCGAGCGGCCACCAGGCTGGTCACCGTCGACGGCGACACGGGCCGGCCGCGTTCGTCGACCACGAAGCATCGGTCGGCGTCCCCGTCGAAGGCCAGCCCGATATCGGCGCCAGTGTCACGCACGTAGGCCTGCAGGTCCACCAGGTTGGCCGGGTCGAGTGGGTTGGCCTCGTGATTGGGAAACGAGCCGTCGAGTTCGAAGTACAACGGCAACAAGGTGATCGAGCCGACCGCGCCGAGCACCGCGGGCGCGGTGTGACCGGCCATGCCGTTGCCGGCGTCCACGGCCACCCGCAATGGCCGCAGCCCGGAGGTGTTCACCAGCGAACGCAGGAACGCCCCGTAGTCGACCAGCACATCCCGATCGGCGATGGTTCCGGGTTGTCCCTCATATTGCGCGACCCCGGCGATCACGTCGTCGCTGATGACGCTCAGCCCGGTATCGGCGCCGACTGGTTTGGCGCCGCCCCGGCATAACTTGATGCCGTTGTAGGCAGCCGGGTTGTGGCTTGCGGTGAACATCGCGCCGGGGCAGTCCAGCAGCCCCGAGGCAAAATAGAGCTGATCGGTGGACGACAACCCAATTCGCACCACATCCAGGCCCCGGCTGGTTACCCCGGCGGCGAAAGCAGCGGCCAACGTCGGCGAACTGTCCCGCATGTCGTGGCCGATCACCACCTGCCGCGCCCCCTCGGCGCGCATCAGCTTGGCGAACGCCGCCCCCAGATCGGTGACCAGCGACTCGTCGATCTCTTCTCCGACTAGCCCGCGCACGTCATAAGCCTTGACGACGCGGTGGACGGTCGCAGCGGGCCGAGACATGCGGGGCCTCCTGACGCCATGGATTCCTTCGCCTCTTGCCCGTCAGCCTATCGGCCCGGAGGAAATACGGGCTGAACGGTGCGCGAGGGTTCCGCGCGGCGCCTAGTCGGCAGGATCGGGCAACACCCGCAGATGTCCGCGACGGCGTCCGGAACGGTGCTCAGGTGATGCGAGCAGACCACTGCTCGGCGCGGTGGCATGGGCTCCGGTGTGATGAATGTAGGGATCGGCGGAAACACTCCCCCGCTCGCGGGTGGGGTCCCCGCTTCGCAGGGGAGTACCCCCACCCGCTCGCGCGGGGAAGCCGTTCAGTGGCGAGCCGGTGCCGCCATAGGACGGGCCCCGATCGCTCGGGCCGCCCTCGCGCACCGCGTCCGCCAGAGCGACCAGGTCGTCCTCGTCGGGATGGGTGGGCAGCGGGCCGGCGTGGCGCACGAGGTCCCATCCGCGGGGTGCGGTGATCCGGCCGGCATGGCCGACGCACAGGTCCCACGAATGCGGTTCCCGCGCGGTGGCGAGTGGACCTACGACTGCCGTCGAGTCCGTGTAGACGAACGTCAAGGTCGCCACGGCATAGTGCGGACACCCGGGCCGGCAGCAGCGACGGGGAACGTTCACGACCGAAAGGCTATCGTGCGGAAACGCCGCCGAAGCGCCGGACACGCGCATCCGTTCGACCCACGATGTTCAACCGTTACCATCGGCGCGTGGGCGATTCGCGCAGCTCCCCGCGCAACGATCGGTCGCGGGGCCGGTCGGCAACACAGCGAGCCTCCCGAAGAGGTCGCGACATGCGCGGTCCGCTGCTGCCGCCGAGTGTGCCGGGATGGCGCAGCCGGGCCGAGCGGTTCGACATGGCAGTGCTGGAGGCCTACGAACCCATCGAGCGGCGCTGGCAGGAGCGACTGTCGGAGCTCGACGTGGCGGTCGATGAAATCCCTCGTATCGCCGCCAAGGACCCCGACAGCGTGCAGTGGCCGCCCGAGGTCGTCGCCGATGGACCGATCGCGCTCGCCCGCTTGATCCCGGCCGGTGTCGATGTCCGCGGCAATGCCACGCGGGCACGAATCGTCTTGTTCCGCAAGCCGATTGAGCGACGGGCCAAGGACACCGTCGAACTTGGCGAGTTGCTGCACGAGATCCTGGTGGCTCAGGTGGCTATCTACCTGGACGTCGAGCCCTCAGTGATCGACCCGACGATCGACGACGAATAACCAAGTGCCGCGGTATCGCGTCAGACGATGCCGCGTTTGAGGCGGCGGCGCTCGCGTTCGGAAAGGCCGCCCCAGATGCCGAAGCGCTCGTCATGTGCCAGGGCGTACTCCAGGCACTCGTGACGTACCTCGCAGCCTAGGCAGATCTTCTTGGCCTCGCGGGTGGAGCCGCCCTTTTCCGGAAAGAACGCCTCGGGATCTGTTTGCGCGCACAGCGCGCGGTCCTGCCATTGGTCGGTGGCCGGCGCCGGCAAGGGCTCGGGTTCGAATGCGACTGGCGCATCAGGAACCACAGTCAAGCGCGGCCGGGCAATTGCCGCCGGCACCGAGCCAACAGCGGTGTGCGGTGTGCTTGCCATAACGCCCCGAAGGTGCTCATAAGACATGCGTCGTCCGCCTCCTCGGCTTGATTGAGAGAGTGAATGTTCCCCGCTGTTCTGATGTACAGACAATTCGAACAAGTGATCGAATCTCGGTCTGCGACACCGGAACCGGCCGGCCAACCGGGAAATGACACTGTTGTGATTAGACACGGGTTAATCTGCCGGGTCAAGCGCTACGCGGCATGTCCATACCATCTCGTAACCAAATTTCGGCGTTTCTGTAGTTATCGGCCCTCGGCGTGTCGCGCACTATGCGCACAGCTCTCCCCCGCAAGCGGGGGGACCCCCACTTGCCGCTGCGCGGCGCGCATCGTCGCCGGGCGTACTGTCGTGCGGTGTGAAGGTCACCGTTCTGGTCGGGGGGGTTGGCGGCGCCCGCTTCCTGCTGGGGGTCCAGCAGTTGCTCGGGCTGGGCCGGTTCGCCTCGCATGGGCGCCCTGACGGCACCAGCCACGAGCTGACTGCGGTCATCAACATCGGTGACGACGCATGGATCCACGGGCTGCGTGTCTGCCCGGATCTGGACACCTGCATGTACACCTTAGGTGGAGGCGTCGACCCGCAGCGAGGCTGGGGTCACCGCGACGAAACCTGGCACGCCAAAGAGGAATTGGCGCGCTATGGCGTGCAGCCAGACTGGTTCGAACTGGGCGACCGCGATCTGGCCACCCATCTGGTGCGCACCCAGATGCTGCGGGCCGGCTACCCGCTCTCGCAGATCACCACGGCGCTGTGTGACCGCTGGCAACCGGGCGCACGGCTGCTGCCAGCCAGCGATGACCGCTGCGAGACGCACGTGGTGATCACCGATCCGGCCGACAACAGCCGACGGGCAATCCACTTCCAGGAGTGGTGGGTGCGCTACGGGGCCCGGGTGCCCACGCACAGCTTCGCGTTTGTCGGCGCCGAAAAGGCCAGCGCCGCAACTGAAGCGGTAGCGGCCATCACCGATGCCGACGTCATCTTGCTGGCGCCATCCAACCCGGTGGTGAGCGTCGGCGCCATCCTGGCCGTCCCCGGCATTCGCGGTGCGCTGCGGGCGGCCACCGCCCCGATCGTCGGCTACTCGCCGATCATCGGTGGAAAGCCGTTGCGCGGCATGGCCGATGAATGCCTTTCCGTGATCGGGGTCGAGTCCACCGCAGAGGCGGTGGGCCGGCATTACGGGGCGCGGCGGGCCACCGGGATACTGGATTGCTGGCTGGTGCATGAGGGTGACCATGCCGAAATCGAGGGAGTCGCGGTGCGCTCGATACCGCTGTTGATGGGCGACCCGAAGACGACGGCTGAGATGGTCAGCGCCGGGCTGGACCTTGCGGGCGTGGCGGCGTGATCCGTCCGGGCGCCCAGAGTCCGCAGAGTCGCAAGAATTTCGCGCCGCCGGGCGAACATGGCACCGCCTCGACAATCGAGATCCTGCCGGTCGCCGGGCTCCCCGAATTCCGGCCCGGCGATGATCTGAGTCTGGCCGTCGCGGCGGCCGCACCCTGGCTGCGCGACGGCGACGTCGTGGTGGTGACCAGCAAGGTGGTGTCCAAGTGCGAGGGGCGGCTGGTAGCGGCGCCGCACGATGCCGAGGCGCGGGATCGACTCCGGCGCAAGCTGGTCGACGACGAAGCGGTACGCGTGTTAGCGCGCAAAGGCCGAACCTTGATCACCGAGAACCGGCTCGGTCTGGTTCAAGCCGCCGCCGGCGTGGACGGATCCAACGTCGGCCGGGACGAACTGGCGCTGCTGCCGGTCGACCCGGATGCCAGCGCCGCGGCGCTGCGCACCGGGCTGCGTGAGCGGCTCGGCGTCGATGTGGCCGTGGTCATCACCGACACGATGGGCCGCGCCTGGCGCAACGGCCAGATCGACGTGGCAGTTGGCGCGGCCGGTCTGGCTGTGCTGCACAGCTATTCGGGAGCCGTCGACCGATACGGCAACGAGCTGCTGGTCACCGAGATCGCGATCGCCGACGAGGTCGCGGCGGCTGCCGATCTGGTCAAGGGCAAATTGACCGCCATGCCGGTGGCTGTGGTGCGCGGGCTTCCCAAACACGTCGTGGCCGACGACGGCACGACGGCCCGGCAACTGCTGCGAGGCGGCGACGAAGACCTGTTCTGGCTCGGCACCGCCGAAGCCCTCGATTTGGGTCGCCGGCAGGCCCAGCTGTTGCGCAGGTCGGTTCGCCGGTTCAGCGACGAGCCGGTGCCGCCGGACCTGGTCACCGCCGCCGTCGCCGAGGCCCTTACCGCGCCGGCCCCCCACCACACCCGGCCGGTACGGTTCGTGTGGCTGCAGACCCGGGCCATCCGGGCCCGGCTGTTGGACTGCATGAAAGCCAAGTGGCGCCTAGACCTCGCCGGTGACGACAGGCCCGCCGAGGCGATAGAGCGGCGGGTGGCGCGCGGCCAGATCCTCTACGACGCACCCGAGGTCGTCATCCCGTTCATGGTCCCCGACGGCGCCCACACCTATCCCGATGCCGCCCGTGCCGATGCCGAGCACACCATGTTCACCGTCGCGGTCGGAGCGGCGGTGCAGGCCCTGTTGGTCGCATTGGCGGTGCGGGGGCTGGGCAGCTGCTGGATCGGCTCGACGATCTTTGCCGCCAACCTGGTCCGCGCCGAGCTCGAGCTGCCCGCCGACTGGGAAGCGTCGGGCGCCGTCGCGATCGGCTACCCCGCGGAGCCGACCGGGTTGCGCGACCCGGTCGAGGTCGCGGACTTGCTGATCCGCAAGTGAGCCTCGCCTTGAGGAGATACTTGAGCCCATGAAGTTCGCGGGCAAGGCGGCGGTGTCGGCTGACAAGGTCCGCGGCGGCTACTACACGCCAGCGCCCATTGCCCGATTCTTGGCCAGATGGGTTCTCGAAGCCGGGCCCAAGATCGTGGAGCCATCCTGCGGCGACGGCGCAATCCTTCGTGAGCTGGCCAAGCTCAGTAGCGGAGTCCACGGTGTGGAACTCATCGCCCACGAAGCGGCGAAGTCGCGTGAGTTCGCTCCCGTCGACGCCGAGAACCTGTTCACCTGGCTGGCCAAGACCGAGGCCAGCTGGGACGGGGTCGCGGGCAACCCGCCCTATATCCGCTTCGGCAACTGGGTATCCGAACAGCGAGATCCGGCTTTAGAACTGATGAGGCGCGAGGGTCTGCGCCCCAGCAGGCTGACCAATGCCTGGGTGCCCTTCGTGGTCGCGAGCACGGCATTGGTGCGCGACGGCGGACGCGTGGGCCTGGTGCTTCCGGCCGAGTTGCTGCAAGTCACCTATGCCGCACAGTTGCGCGACTTTCTGCTGAGCCGATTCGCCGAGATCACGCTGCTGACGTTCGAGCGATTGGTCTTCGACGGCATCCTGCAAGAAGTCGTGCTGTTCTGCGGTGTCGTCGGTGCGGGCCCTGCGCGAATACGCACGGTCCATCTCGCCGATGCCGACTGTCTGGCCGAGGTCGACCTTGACGTCGAGTCAGCTCCCGCGCTGCTGCACGAAAGGGAGAAGTGGACCAAATATTTCCTCAAGCCCCCTGCGATTCAGCTGCTGCGAACGCTCAAGGGATCCGGGGCCATGACCCGGCTCGGGTCTATCGCCGACGTGGACGTGGGCATCGTGACGGGCCGCAACAGCTTCTTCACCTTCACCGATGCGCAAGCCCACGAACGAGGACTGAGGCCACACTGCGTCCCGCTGGTCTCGCGCAGCGCCCAACTGTCCGGCCTGGTATACGACACCGACTGCCGGGCCGGCGATGTCGCCGCCGGGCACCGGACCTGGCTGCTCGACGCCCCCCGGGACCCGACCGATCCCGCCCTGGTCGCGCACATCGACGCCGGTGAAGCCGCCGGCGTCCACACCGGCTACAAGTGCTCGGTCCGCAACCCGTGGTGGAGCACACCGTCGCTGTGGATTCCCGACCTGTTCATGCTGCGCCAGATCCACCTGGCGCCGCGGCTGACCGTCAACGCCGCCGCGGCGACGAGCACCGACACGGTGCATCGGGTCCGGCTTGTCGCCGATATCGACCCGACCGCACTAGCCGCGGTGTTCCACAACAGCGTGACATTTGCCTTCGCCGAGATAACCGGCCGCAGTTATGGTGGAGGCATCTTGGAGCTGGAACCCGCAGAAGCCGAGCAGCTACCCATTCCCGCGCCGGCGCATGCCGGCGCCGAACTCGCCTGCGACGTCGATCTCCTACTGAAGGCCAACGAAATCCAGAAGGCGCTCGACGTCGTCGACCGTCACGTTTTGATCGACGGACTCGGCTTGTCAGGCGACGTCGTGGCGCAATGTCGCGCGGCCTGGGTGTTGCTGCGGGATCGCAGGACACGTCGGGGATCCCGGTGAGCATCCGAGCGTCGGCGATCTCGATCCTCACCGACTGGCAGGCCCCTGATCCGGCCCAGGATTCGTTGCGGCACGCCGTCCTGGCCTTCGTGCACGCCCGTACCGATGCCTGCCGTCGCGAGTGCGTACCCGGCCACGTCACCGCTTCGGCGCTGGTGCTCGACGACACCGGCAGCCAGGTGCTGCTGACTTTGCACCCCCGCCTGCACCGCTGGGTGCAACTGGGCGGGCACTGCGACGATGACGACGGCGACATCGTCGCGGCGGCATTGCGCGAGGCCACCGAGGAATCCGGTGTCGCCGGCCTGCGCATCGGGCCCGAACTGGCCGCTGTGCATGTCCACCCGGTTGTGTGCTCGCTAGGGGTGCCGACTCGCCATCTCGACCTGCAGTTTGTGGCGCAGGCGCCGGCCGACCCGCAGATCGCGATCAGCGACGAGTCGCAGGACTTGCGGTGGTGGCCGGCCGACAGATTGCCGGTGGGAACCGATCACGCGCTGGCGTACCTCGTGGCACGGGCGACGCGGACCATGCTCGCCGCCGAGATCGACGCCAGCGCGAAAAAGTTCGAGTAGGCGTCACGGTAGCGTCGATCTCGGCGATAGCCAGCTCAGACGTCGCTGGAGAACCGGATCCCGCCGTCGGGAATGGTGATGCCGGGCCACACCCTGGCGCCGCGCAGCAGCTCGCAGCGCGCGCCGATGTGGGCGCCGTCGCCGATCACACCGTCGCGGATGAGCGCCCGCGGACCGATGCGGACGCCGAAGCCGATGATCGACCGCTCGATCACGCTGCCGGCCTCGATCCGGACGCCGTCGAAGATGACCGCACCGTCCAGCCGGACACCGGGGCCGATTTCGGCGCCCCGCCCGACGACCGTGCCGCCGATCAGCACCGCGCCGGGAGACACCGCGGCGCCGTCGTGCACCAGCTGCTCGCCGCGGTGGCCGTGCAGGGCCGGTGACGGGGCGATGCCGCGCACCAGATCGGCCGATCCGCGGACGAAGTCTTCCGGTGTGCCCATGTCCCGCCAGTAGGTGGCGTCGACATAGCCGTAGATCTTGACATCGGGGTCGGAGAGCAACGCCGGGAACACCTCTCGTTCGACCGAGACCTCGCGGCCCCGCGGAATCCGGTCGATGATCTCGCGTTCGAAGACATAGCAGCCGGCGTTGATCTGGTCGGTCGGCGGATCCTGCGTCTTCTCCAGGAATGCGGTGACCCGGCCGTCCTCGGTGGGCACACAGCCGAATGCCCGTGGGTCGCCCACCCGCACCAGGTGCAACGTGACGTCGGCGTGGTTGGATTGGTGGAACTCAAGCAGCTCGCCCAGGTCGGCGCCGGAGAGCACATCGCCGTTGAACACCATCACGGTGTCGTGACGCAGGTGTTCGGCGACGTTGGCGATGCCGCCGCCGGTCCCCAAGGGACTCTGCTCGGTCACGCAGTCGATCTGCAGGCCCAGCTTGGACCCGTCGCCGAACTCCGCCTCGAACACCGCCGGCTTGTATGAGGTGCCGAGGATCACATGCTCGATGCCCGCCGCGGCGATCCGCGACAGCAAATGGGTGAGAAACGGCAGCCCGGCGATCGGCAGCATAGGCTTGGGCGCCGAGAGCGTCAGCGGCCGCAGCCGGGTGCCCTTGCCACCGACCAAGACCACCGCATCGACTTGGGAGGTTGCCAACTCAGTGCGCCCTTCTGCCAGTTACCGATTCCGTCTTCGCGAACTACGCAGTGAATTCCGCACCATCAGGCGGGAACGCACCGCCAACGATCCCCGCAGCGTCCAGCGCAGCGGGGCCCGCCACCAACCAGCATGCCGGTCGGCCAGGAAGATATAGGTGCTTTTGTGATGTGCGGCCAGGTGGCTTGCCGGGTCGTGCCCGGTGGAGTGGCCCTTGTGGTGCAGAACTTCGGCCGACGGCACGTAGACGCTCAGCCAGCCGGCCTCGCCGAGCCGATCGCCGAGGTCGACGTCTTCCATGTACATGAAGTAGCGCTCGTCGAATCCGCCGACTTCGCGAAACGCCGACCGGCGCACCAGTAGGCACGATCCCGACAGCCAGCCGACCGGCCGTTCGCTGGGCTCGAGCCGCTCCTGGCGGTAGGCAGTCGTCCAGGGGTTGCGCGGCCAGAGCGGCCCGAGAACCGCGTGCATGCCGCCGCGGATCAAGCTGGGCAGGTGGCGTGCTGACGGATACACCGACCCGTCGGGGTCCCGGATGAGCGGGCCCAACGCGCCGGCGTGGGGCCAGCGGGTGGCGGCGTCCAGCAGCGCGTCGATGCTGCCCGGGCCCCATTGCACGTCCGGGTTGGCCACGATCACCCAGTTATCGTCGTCGTCCAGCTGTGCGACCGCGCGATTCACCGCGGTGCCATACCCGAGGTTGGCCCCGGTGTCGAACAGGCGCACGTTCGGGTAGCGCTCCACAGCCGTCTGCGGGGTTCCGTCGGTGGAGCCGTTGTCGGCCAGTAGCACGCTCACCGGGCGCTCGGTGGCCAGCGACAACGAGGCCAGGAAGCGCTCCAGGTAAGGGCCCGGCGAGTAGGTCACCGTCACGACCGGCAGGAAGTCAGTCACGCGTAGAGGGTAACGGTCGATCGGCCGCGGCATCGCTGCCAGATGCCGCCAGCGCCGCGATAAGTGCAGGGCGCCAGGGCCTCAGCGGCCTCAGGCCCGCCGCCGCGGACTGCCGGCCCGACAGCGCGGAGTAGCCCGGCCGCGGTGCCGGCCGCGGATTTTGCGCGCTGCTGACCGGCCGTACCCGCGCCGGGTCGGCACCGCATTCTTCGAATACCGCGCGGGCTTGCTCGAATCGGGAGACCGCACCCTCATTGGCGGCGTGCAAGACGGGACCGGGCACGCGATCGTCGACTACCTGCAGCAGCGCGGTGGCCAAGTCGCCAACGTAGGTGGGTGATCCGGTCTGGTCATCGACCACGTCCACCGGGCCATCCCCGCCGGCCAGCCGGCGCATGACGGCGACGAAGTCCTTGCCGGTACCGCCGGTGTAGACCCAGGCGCTACGTACCACGACCGCGTCGGGCAGCGCTGCCAGCACGGCCCGCTCGCCGGCGAGCTTGCTGCGGGCATACACGCCCTGCGGCGCGGTTTCATCGCTCGGCTCGTAGGGACGGGGCGCGGCCCCTTCAGAGTCCGAGCTGAAGCCGCCACCGAACACGTAGTCGGTCGATACGTGGATCAGGCGGGCACCGACGCGCGCGCAGGCATGCGCGATGTGTTCCGGGCCGGCGGCATTGACCGCGTATGCGCCTGCCTTGTCGCTCTCGGCGCCGTCAACGTTGGTGTAAGCCGCGCAATTGACCACCACGTCGCCGCTCTCGATGATCCGCTCGCCCGCGGCCGGGTCGGTGATGTCCCACTGCGACGACGTCAGCGCCAGCACGTCGCGGCCCTGACGGGCTGCCAGCGCCGCCAAACAGCTGCCCAGTTGCCCGCCGGCACCGGTGATCACGATCCTGCCCGACATGGTTCGAGTCTGGCACGCCTTGGGCACGCCGCGGTTGGCTACCCGAGAAGGGGCTGTGCCGCAAGTAATCTAGTGTGATGCGTGTGCAACGTGTGGTTCGTGGGCTCGCCGCCGCACTGGCCGTCGCGGTCGTCATCGGCACCGGGTTCGCGTGGAACAACGTCCGGTCATTCGAAGACGGCATCTTCCACATGTCCGCGCCCTCGCTGGGTAAGGGCGGCGACGACGGCGCGATCGACATCTTGCTGGTCGGCCTGGACAGCCGGACCGATGCCCACGGCAACCCGCTATCGGCGGAGGAACTGGCGACGTTGCGGGCCGGCGACGACGTGTCGACCAACACGGACACAATCATCCTGGTCCGGATCCCCAACAACGGTAGGTCGGCGACCGCGATCTCAATTCCGCGGGATTCCTACGTCGCGGCCCCGGGCCTGGGCAAGACCAAGATCAACGGTGTCTACGGGCAGACCAAGGAGGCGAAGCGGGCCAGCCTCGTGAAAGCCGGTGATTCGGCCGACGACGCCGAGGCGCGGGGCACCGAGGCCGGTCGCGATGCGCTGATCAAGACGGTCGCCGATCTCACCGGAGTCACGGTCGACCACTACGCCGAGATCGGGCTGCTCGGTTTCGCGTTGATCACCGATGCACTCGGCGGCGTCGACGTCTGTCTCAAAGATGCGGTGTACGAACCGATGTCGGGTGCCGACTTCCCGGCCGGCCGGCAAAAACTCAACGGTCCGCAGGCGCTCAGCTTCGTCCGCCAGCGCCACGACCTGCCGCGCGGCGACCTGGACCGGGTGGTGCGTCAGCAGGCGGTGATGGCGTCGCTGGCGCACCAGGTCACCTCTGGCCAGACGCTTTCCAGCCCCACTACGCTGCACCGGGTGCAGCAGGCCGTCCAGCGCTCGGTGGTGATCTCCTCGGGGTGGGACCTCATGGACTTCGTCCAGCAGTTGCAAAAGCTGGCCGGCGGTAAGGTCGCCTTCGCCACCATTCCGGTGCTCGACGAGTCCGGCTGGAGCGATGACGGCATGCAAAGTGTAGTACGAGTGGACCCCCACCGGGTTGCCGATTGGGTCGCCGGCCTGTTGCACGACCAGGCTTCGGGCAAGACCGAGGAACTGGCCTACACACCCGCCAAGACCACCGCCAGCGTCCTCAACGACACCGACATCAACGGGCTGGCGGCATCGGTGTCAGAGGTGTTGAGCTCCAAAGGATTTGCTACGGGCACCGTCGGGAACAACGACGGCGGCCACGTGAAGGGCAGCCAAGTGCGGGCCGCTAAGAGCGACGACCGGGATGCACAGGAGGTCTCCAAGGAACTGGGCGGGTTGCCAGTGGTAGCCGATGCGTCGCTGGCGCCGGGATCGGTCCGGGTGGTGCTGGCTAACGACTACAGTGGTCCGGGCTCCGGGTTGTCCGGCCCCGCGGGCGGCGGCCCCGACAACCGAGTGGCGCCGGCCCGGGTGTCGAACCCAGGACCGGCTGCCGACGCAGGCGTTCCGGCACCGTCGCCGATCCTGACCGCCGGCTCCGACAAGCCCGAGTGCATCAACTGAGCACGCTGACTACGCTCAGCGGGGCCATCCTGGATCCGGTACTGCGGGCCGACCCAGTCGGCCCGCGCATCACCTACTACGACGATGCCACCGGCGAGCGCATCGAATTGTCCGCGGTGACACTGGCCAACTGGGCCGCCAAGACCGGCAACCTATTGCGCGACCAGCTGGGCGCCGGGCCGGCCAGCCGGATCGCGATCTTGCTGCCGGCGCATTGGCAGACGGCGGCCGCTTTGTTCGGAGTGTGGTGGATTGGCGCCGAGGTGGTGCTCGGGGCAACGGTCCCAGCCGACTTAGCGCTGTGCACCGCCGAACGGCTGGACGAGGCCGACTCGGCCTTGACCAACAAGGCGCCCGGCGGCGAGGTGGCGGTGCTGTCGTTGGATCCGTTCGGCCGCCCGGCGCCCGACCTGCCGATCGGTGTCACCGACTACGCCACCGCGGTGCGGGTGCACGGCGACCACATCGTCCCCGAACGCCATCCCGGTCCCGCACTCGCCGGCCGATCAGTTGACGAAATCCTGGCCGAGTGTGAGAATTCCGCGGCGGCAAGGGGTTTGACGGCGAACGACCGGGTGCTTTCCAGCGCGTCGTGGACCGGACCCGCCGAGCTGGTGGACGGTCTGCTGGCGATCATGGCCATCGGCGCGTCGTTGGTGCAGGTGGCCCATCCCGATCCCTCGGTGCTGGCGCGCAGAATCGAGACCGAAAAGGTCACCCGGGTCCTGTGAAGGCAGGCAGCTCGCAATGAGGCAGCCGAAATCCATATTGATATGGCAATATTTCGATGTTACCGTCGTGCGATCATTAGCTGACGCTCTCACGATTAGGAAGGTTCAGACCATGGCGGTGCACGGGCTTTTGGCAAAAGCGGCAACCACGGTGGTCACCGGCCTGGTCGGGGTGACGGCCTACGAGCTGTTGCGCAAAGCCGTGGCCAAGGCGCCGCTGCACGGGACCGCGGTATCGGCAGCCGAGCTCGGGTTGCGCGGAACCCGCAAGGCCGAGGAAGCCGCCGAGTCGGCCCGGCTGAAGCTTGCCGACGTCATGGCCGAAGCCCGCGAACGCATCGGTGAAGAGGCGCCCACGCCGTCCATTAGCGACGCCCAGCAGCACGAGCACTGATCACGTGACCCTCGAGATGGCCCCTGACGTGGTCTCAGCGGTGGGCACGACCAATGACCCCACCCTGGTGGTGGTCTCGGATGCGGCCGGACGCATGCGGGTTTGCATCGAGTGGGTCCGCTGCAACTCCCGCCGCGCCGTCGCAGTCGAAGAGGCCGTCGCCAGGCAGACCGGTGTGCGCGCCGTGCACGCCTACCCGCGCACTGGATCCGTCGTCGTCTGGTATTCACCCCGGCGCTGCGACCGCTCCGCGGTGCTGGGGGCGCTCAGCGCCGCCGCCCACGTCGCCCCCGAGCTGATCCCCGCCCGCGCACCGCATTCGTCGGAGATCCGCAACATCGATGTACTTCGCATGGTCATCGGCGGCGCGGCGCTGACCTTACTCGGCGTGCGCCGCTACCTGTTCGCACGACCGCCGCTGCTCGGACCGAGCGGCCGGCTGGTCGCCACCGGTGTCACCGTGTTCACGGGGTACCCGTTCCTGCGCGGCGCGCTGCGCTCGCTGCGCTCCGGCCGGGCCGGCACCGACGCGCTGGTCTCGGCCGCGACCGTGGCGAGCCTGGTTTTGCGCGAGAACGTGGTCGCTCTCACCGTGCTGTGGCTGCTCAATATCGGCGAGTACCTACAGGATCTGACCCTGCGACGGACCCGGCGGGCCATCTCGGAGCTGCTGCGCGGAAGCCAGGATACGGCATGGGTTCGGCTGATTGACGGCCCGCAGGCGGGCACTGAGATCCAGGTGCCGATCGACACCGTGCAGATCGGCGACGAGGTCGTGGTCCACGACCACGTCGCGATACCGGTGGACGGCGAGGTGGTCGACGGCGAGGCGATTGTCGACCAGTCCGCGATCACCGGTGAAACACTGCCGGTCAGCGTCATGGTCTCCTCGCGCGTGCACGCCGGTTCGGTCGTGGTTCGCGGACGCCTGGTAGTGCGCGCCCGCGCCGTCGGCAACCAAACCACCATTGGCCGCATCATCGCCCGAGTCGAAGAGGCGCAGCACTACCGGGCGCCAATCCAGACGGTCGGCGAAAACTTCTCCCGCCGCTTCGTTCCCACCTCGTTCATCGTTTCGGCTATCACTCTGGCGATCACCGGGGACGTCCGCCGGGCGATGACCATGTTGTTGATCGCTTGCCCGTGCGCGGTGGGTTTGGCCACCCCGACCGCGATCAGCGCCGCGATCGGCAATGGTGCGCGCCGCGGCATCCTGATCAAGGGCGGATCCCACCTCGAACAGGCGGGCCGGGTCGACGCGATCGTGTTCGACAAGACCGGGACACTGACCGTCGGACGCCCCGTGGTCACCAACATCGTTGCCATGCACTCCGATTGGGAGCCGGAACAAGTGCTGGCGTATGCGGCCAGCTCGGAGATCCACTCTCGTCATCCACTGGCCGAAGCGGTGATCCGCTCGACCGAGGAACGCCACATCAGCATCCCGCCGCATGAGGAGTGCGAGGTGCTGGTGGGCCTGGGCATGCGGACCTGGGCCGACGGCCGGACCCTGCTGCTGGGCAGCCAGTCGCTACTGCGGGCGGAAAACGTGAAGGTGCCGAAGAAGGCGTCGGAGTGGGTCGACAAGCTGCGACGCCAGGCCGAGACTCCGCTGTTGCTCGCGGTGGACGGCAAGCTGGTGGGACTGATCAGCCTGCGAGACGAAGTGCGGCCCGAGGCGGCCGAGGTGCTGAAGAAGTTGCGGACCAACGGGATTCGCCGGATCGTCATGCTCACCGGCGATCATCCGGAGATCGCCCGGGTCGTCGCCGGCGAGCTCGGGATCGACGAGTGGCGTGCCGAGGTGATGCCGGAGGACAAGCTCGAGGTGGTGCGCGAGCTGCAAAGCGATGGCTTCGTGGTCGGCATGGTCGGCGACGGCATCAACGACGCCCCGGGGCTGGCGGCCGCCGATATCGGAATCGCCATGGGTCTGGCCGGAACCGATGTTGCCGTCGAAACCGCCGATGTGGCGCTGGCCAACGACAATCTGCATCGCCTGCTCGACGTACGGGACCTGGGCGCCCGGGCGGTCGACGTCGTCCGCGAGAACTACGGCATGTCCATCGCTGTCAACGCCGCCGGGCTGATCATCGGCGCGGGCGGGGCGTTGTCTCCCGTGCTGGCCGCAATCCTGCACAATGCGTCGTCGGTGGCGGTAGTGGCCAACAGTTCCCGGCTGATCCGGTACCGCCTGGACTGATGCCGCCGGTCAGCATCCGCAGGAGTGGCCGCGCCAGGATCGAATGCCTTGGCAGACCGCGACGGCGGCGACGGCAAGGCCGATCGCGGGGTCAAACCACCAACCGCCGGACCAGGTGGCTGTGATGCCAAGGCCGACCAGCACCCCGGCGGCCTGGACAGCGCACAGGTAGTTCTGAGTACCTTGGCCTTCGGTGGCCTCCGAGCCCAGCCGCGCGCCCAGTTTGTGGTTGGCCCGGCCGAGAATCGGCATCAGCAACAATGCGACCGCCGTCAACCCGATGCCGATCACCGAGGTGTCGACATGGTGCTCGTCAGTCAGGTGCCGGATGGATTCGGCAGCTATGTAAGGGGCAGTCAGCCAAAACGACACCGCAACGCCGCGCTGTGCGCGCGACTCGGCGGTTTCGGACAGGGTACGAGCGCCGCTGAACCGCCATAGCACCATCGCGCTGGCCAGCGCCTCGGAACCGCCGCCAAGCGCCCATCCGGTCAGTGCGATGGATCCGACCGCCAGGCCCTGCCACAGTCCGATGGCGCCCTCGACGAGCAGCACGGCCAGGCTGACCCAGGCCACCTGCCGCGCCCACCGGACGCTGGCCTGCCACCCGGCGTCCCGCGTCGTAGCGGTCCTGCATTCTTCGGCGATGGCGGGGGAAATGGTCGGGGAAATAGCCATTGCGCGATGCTATGGACGACGCGGCAATTTCAGATGCGTCAACACCCGGCCGTGATGGATCTGTGTCAAACCCGTAGCCTGGGCTTTCACGGCTTGGCGGGCTGTCGGGCCTCGGTTCAAGTGCAGGAGTCAACGGTGTGCGACGGCAATCGCGACGGTGGGATCGGGGTCGACTGGGTCGACGTTTCGGCCGAGCCGAACCACGTCGAACAGTTCCGCAGCGACGTTGCCAGAATCTATGAGGTCACGATCAATCCCGGGACAGCGACCCTGTATCACCGACACGACCGCGACACCGTCTATGTCATCACCGCCGGCGGGCGCTTCCGATCGCAAGAGCCCGGACATCAGCGCAGCCGAACGTCTCTTGGACGCTCCACATCACTGCTGAGCCAACTACGGCTGCTGGCGACCCGTCTTGCGCACGGATGGCTGCAGATGCCCAGCGGCACGGTGGTGCTGCAGCCGCACCGAGACTTTCCGCTGATCCACCGTGTGCACGCTTATCCGTCGAATCCGGGTCCCATCCGGATGATCGGAGTGGAATTGGTAAGTGGCCACCCACCACCAAGCCAGGTCGCCCCCGTCGCTGGATTGCGTGTCGAGAAGCGCAGCTCGCGCTGGCTCGTTTACCAGCTGCGGCTGGATGCCGGCACGACAACCACATTCACCGTGGCAGCCGGTGGCGTGCTGGTCGTGGTGGCCGGTACGGCTGTGTTATCCGGGTTATCGGGCGGCCAGGATGCAATGCCGGGATCGGCCCACCAGCTGCCGCATGGCACGGTGACCGTGCGCGTTTCCAACACCCGGACACTCGACGCAGTCATCGTGCCCAGCTGAAATCAGGTACGGCTCAGGTGCGGCTCAGGTACGTCCCTGGCCCTGCCCGAACATCTTGGTGAGCCTGCGGGTGAGGCTGCGCGGCAGCAGCCTGCTGCTGCTGGTCAGCGCCTTGTACTGCAGGCTCGGAACGATCACGACGCTGCCCCTGGCCGCCCGCGACAGGCAGTCGTCGACGACGTCGTCGATGTTCAGCCACATGAATGCCGGCATCGACGGCATCGTGATGCCCGCCCGCTGATGGAACTCGGTGTGTATGTAGCCGGGGCACAGCGCGTGGATGCTGACACCGGTGCCGGCCAACCCGCTGGACAGCCCCTCGGAAAACGACACCACCCAGGCCTTGGACGCCGAATACGTCGAGCCGCGGCCCGGCAACAGGCCCGCCACACTGCCGACGTTGATCACCATGCCCGACCCGGCCTGCAGCATAGGCGGCAGGGCAGCGCGGGTCAGCTGCATCACCGCGGTCACATTCACGTCCAGTTGGGCCTGCAGCAGCGCCGGGTCGATCGTCCAGAACTCACCGGAAATACCGAAGCCGGCGTTGTTGACCAGCACCTGCACGCCATCGGCCAGCCGGCCGGCTACCGCGGCCCGACCCGCCGGGTCGGCAAGCTCAGCCACCAGGACCTCGCTGTCGACACCGTGCGCGTGGTGCAGATCGCTGGCCAGTTGCTTCAGCCGATCGACATCGCGGGCCACTAGAACCAGGTCGTAACCATCGGCGGCATAGCGACGAGCAAAGCCTTCGCCGAGTCCCGAAGTGGGTCCGGTGATCAGCGCGATAGGTCGGGACATGTCACACACCTGCATCGTCTTCGATTGATTGGTTATTCAGCAAGCGTTTGAGCACCTTCCCGGCCGGGTTGCGGGGCAGTGCGTCGACAAACAGCACATCGCGAGGAACCTTGAAGCGCGCCAACCGATTTCGGACGTAGTCTTTGACGTCACGCTCGGTCAGTGACACGCCGGGTCGCAGCACGATGTAGCTGCGTAGCCGCTGTCCGAACTCCCCGTCGCTGACGCCGATGACCGCGACGTCGAGGATGTCGGGATGATGCGCGAGCGCGTCTTCGACCTCACCCGGGAACACGTTCTCGCCCCCGGAGACGATCATCTCGTCGTCGCGGCCGTTGATGAACAGCCTGCCGGCCCGATCGAAGTGGCCGACGTCGCCGGTGGCTATCAGGTCGTGGATCGATTCCTTCGTGCCGCCGCCGGTGTAGCCCTCGAAGGCCAGCCCGTTGCCGACGAAAATCCGCCCCGCCGTCCCCGGGGGAGCCTCGTGTCGGTCGTCGGTGAAAACCTTGACGACCGAGCCGGGCACGACCCCCCCGACGCATCCCGGCTCGGCGGCCAGATCGGCGGGCGTGGCGATGGTGGCGTAGGCGACCTCGGTGGTCCCGTACATGTTGTAGACAACGGGCCCCAGCGCTTCGATCGCGCGGGTGGCCAGCGCGGGCCCAAGCTGGGATCCGCCGACGAATACGATGCGCAACGCCGACAAATCGGCGTCGGCGAGGGCTTGCGGACCCAGGTCGAGAATGCGCCGCAGCATGATCGGCACCACGATCATGGCGCTGGCCCGATGCGCGGCCACGCTGGCCAAGGTCTGTTGGGGATCGAACTCGCGGCGTAGCACGAGCGTCGAGCCCAGCACCATGGCGAACATCGCGTGGCTGAAGCCCAGCGAATGAAACAGCGGCACACAGCATTCGGTGACTTCCCGGCAGCGAAACGGCACCTTGCCGAGCAGGCCGCCGACCGGTATCAGCGAGTAGGGCTCCGAGCGCGCGGCGCCCTTCGGGACTCCGGTCGTCCCGCTGGTCAAAATGACGATCTTGGGCCGACCACCGGATCTGGGCGGCGGGCCGGTATCGCCCTGCTCGATCAGCGCATCGAGCGTGTCAGGACCGGGCGTCTGCGTCCAGGCCCGAAACCGCCCCGATCTCGGGTGGACGTCTGCGACGACGGGTTCGTACTCCTCGTCGTAAACCAGCAGGTCGATCCCTTCGCGGGCGACTACGTCAGCCAGTTGTCCGCCGCCGAAACCGGTGTTGAGCAGCACGACCCCTGCGCCGCACTTGCCGGCGGCGTAGACCGCTTCCAGGAAGCCCCTGTGGTTGCGGGCCAAGATCGCCACAGCGGCACCCGGACCGAGCCCGCGCCGGCGCCACCCGTTAGCCAACGCATTGGTCCGCTTGTCCAGATCGCCGAAAGTCAGCGGACCGCGCTCATCGATCAGCGCCAACCCGTCGCGGTCCCGGGCAGCGGTAATCACGGTCGCCGCCCCCAACAGGCCGTAGCGATCAAGTGAACGCAGCACCGGCAAGATCCGACTGACCGGGATCAGATGCAACCCCCCGGACTGCACAAACAGCAGTAGCGACCAAGCTTCCAATCCGAGGCGCCTGAGCATGTTGGCCGCCAACGTCTTCACTGTGCTCCCCTGTCATGCATGCCTAGCCATCGATGCTGCCCGAAGCACCGGCCAGTGATAAGGGCGCAACGCCACCATCCCCAGGGGCTCGAGCTGTTGCTGTTGAGTGTATTTAAGTGTGCGTGAGTGTGTCCTGATCGGTGTGGTGAAGCCGGCGGAGTGGGCTGAGCCGGTTGGGGTGAATCGGCGTACCGCGTATCGCCGGCTTTGGGGAGGGAACGCTGTCGGTGCCCGCCGAGCGGGTGGGTCGGCCGATTTTGGTCAAGACCGCTGCGGCGTCGGCCTCGGCGTCGGGTGTGCCGCGTATGCGCGGGTGGTGTGCCATGACCAGCGCGCGGATCTGGACCGCCAGGTCGCCCGGTTGACCGCGTGGGCCAGCGCCCAGGGTCTTCCTGTTGGGCTGGGGGCACCACCGGCTTGCGGGGCAGTGGTGTGCGAGGTCGGGTCCGGGCTGAACGGTCAATGACCCAAGCTTCGCCGTGTCTTGTCGGACCCGGATGCCCACCGCATGAGCGTGTCAGTCAAACACACTCAATGGCAACGGTCTTTGGTTACCGTCTTGGCGGGCGTGTGGCCTGCCCCGGGGATGCGCCGGAGCGCCTGTAGTTACTCTGGCTAACCAGTGGATCACCGGAAAGGACTGTCACGATGGGGCGCACCGACAACGACACCTGGGACCTGGCGACCAGTGTAGGAGCCACCGCCACCATGGTGGCCTCGGGAAGAGCCCGGGCCACCCGGGGCGCGCTGATCGACGATCGGTTCGCCGGGCCGCTGGTGCGCGCCGTCGGCATTGACTTCTTCACCCGGTGGGCCAGCGGCGAACTCGCCTCCGCTGACGTCGACGTCCCCGGTGCCCCGTGGGGCATGCAACGCATGACCGACATAATGACGGCGCGCACGCGGTATATCGACGCGTTCTTCTCCGAGGCGGCGGCCGCGGGCATCCGCCAGGTGGTCATCTTGGCCTCCGGTCTCGACGCGCGCGGATATCGGCTGCCCTGGGCGACGGGCACGACGGTATTCGAGATCGACCAGCCGCAAGTCATCGAATTCAAGACCGCCACCATCGCCGAGCTCGGCGCCAAGCCCACGGCCGACGTGCGGGCCGTCCCGATCGACCTGCGCCACGATTGGCCGTCGGCGCTGCGCCAGGCCGGGTTCGACACCGCGCGCCCCGCCGCATGGGCCGCCGAAGGCCTGCTCGGGTTCTTGCCGGCCGATGCTCAGGATCGGTTGCTGGACAACATCACCGCGCTCAGCGCCGACGGCAGTCGGCTGGTGGCCGAGGTCTTTCTGAATTCGGATGCCAATCAGCAGGCTTTGAACGCCGCCACCGGCAAGTGGCGGGAGAACGGTCTAGACGTCGAGCTACACAATCTGGGCTTCCCCGGTGAGCGCCACGACGTGGCGACCTATCTGGAAGACCGCGGCTGGCACCCGGTTCGCATACCGCTGAATCAATTGTTGGCCGACAACGGGTTACCGCTGCAGTCCAGCGACCCCGAAGCGCCCTTTGCCAGGAACTATTACTGCACCGCGGTGTTGCACAAGGCAGGTTGAAGAAAGGCCCTAAGATGCCAAACAGCAAGCCCGCCAAGCCACTTGACGGATATCGGGTACTCGATTTCACCCAGAACATAGCCGGGCCGCTGGCCGGACAGATCCTGGCCGACCTGGGCGCCGAGGTCATCAAGGTCGAGGCGCCCGGCGGTGAGGCGGCCCGGCAGATTACCGCGGTTCTTCCCGGACGCCCGCCACTGGCCACGTTGTTTCTGCCCCACAACCGGGGCAAGAAGTCGGTAATGGTGGACCTGATGACCCACGAGGCCAAGCAGCAGATACTGCGCCTGGCCGACACCGCCGATGTGGTGCTGGAAGGATTTCGCCCCGGGGTCATGGAACGCATGGGCCTGGGCCCCGACGACTTGCGGTCACGCAACCCGAAACTGATCTACGCGCGCCTTTCGGCCTATGGCGGCAACGGCCCGCACGGCAACAGACCGGGCGTCGACCTGATGGTCGCCGCCGAGGCGGGCATGACCACCGGGATGCCCACACCGGATGGCAAACCGCAGATCATCCCGTTCCAGCTCGTCGACAGCGCCAGCGGTCATGTGTTGGCCCAGGCGGTGCTGGCCGCGCTGCTCAACCGCGAGCGCCACGGGGTGGCCGACGTCGTCCGGGTCGCGATGTACGACGTCGCGGTCGGGCTGCAGGCCAGCCAGCTGACCATGCACCTGAACAAGTCCAGCGGCGACCAGCCGAAACCCGATGCAGCACCGAAAGCCAAGCGGCGCAAGGGAGTTGGCTTTGCCACCCAACCATCGGACGCATTCCGGGCCGCCAACGGGTACCTCGTGATCAGCGCGTATGTGCCCAAGCATTGGGCGAAGCTGTGCCAGATCATCGGCCGGCCCGATCTTTTCGACGACGAGCGATTCATCGACCAGCGCGCGCGGGCGCTCAACTACCCCGAGTTGACCGAAGAACTGGAATCGGCACTGGCGGCCAAGACCGCCGCCGAATGGGTTGAGCGGCTACACGAAGGCGGTCTCATGGCCTGCCTTGCCTACACCTGGAAGCAGGTCGTCGACACCCCGCTGTTCGCCGAGAACGAGCTGGCCCTGCAAGTCGGCAGCGGTGACGACGCCATCACGCTGATCCGCACCCCGGCGCGCTACTCCAGCTTCGACGCCGTAACCACCGATCCCCCGCCGGCCGCGGGAGCGCACAACGACGTGTTACTCACCGCCCCGGAGACGGCGTAACGATCCTCGTGAAGGAGGCATCTTCTACACGCCCGGAAGCCGCACGACCTGAACGAAGAACTCGTCGATCTGCCGGACCGCTTTCATGAATTGGTCGAGGTCGACCGGCTTGGTCACGTAGGCATTGGCGTGCAGGTTGTAGCTGCGCAGGATGTCCTCCTCCGCCGAGGAGGTGGTGAGCACGACGACCGGGATGCGACACAGATCGGGGTCGGACTTGATCTTCTCGAGCAGCTGCCGGCCATCGTATTTCGGCAGGTTCAAATCGAGCAGGATGAGGTCCGGCCGCGGCGAATCCTCGTGGGCACCGCGCCGGTAGAGGTAATCCAGACCCTCTTCGCCGTCGTGCGCGACATGCAGCCTGTTCTGCAACTTGTTGTGCTCGAACGCTTCCCGCGCAATCAACACATCTCCCGGATCGTCTTCGACGAGCAGGATGTCGATCGGTCTACCGGCCGGTGTCATCGGGGCACTCCTTCCAGAACGAGCAGGCTTTTTTGTTCCACGGCGATGGGAATCGTGAACTGAAACCGGGTTCCATCGGTGTAGGTCGTGTCGACCCAAATGGCGCCGCCATGGTGCTCGACGATCTTCTTGCACAGCGCCAGACCGACACCGGTCCCCGAGTACACGTCGCGTCCGTGCAGGCGCTGAAAGATGACAAAGACCTTTTCGGCGAACTCCTCTGGTATGCCGATTCCGTTGTCCGACACGGTCAGCAGCCATTCGCCGTCGCGATTACCGCTGCCCTGTTCGCAGTTGATGGCGATCCGGGGCCGACGGTCAATGTGGCGGAACTTCACCGCATTGCCGATGAGGTTCTGCCACAACATGGTCAGCAGCGTGGGATCTCCGACGACCCGCGGCAGAGGCTGCTTGGGGCGCACGATCTCGGTGCCTGATTCCTCGATCGCGGCGGCCAGGTTGTCCAACGCCGCGTCCAGCGTGGTGTCGAGGTCCACCTCGGTCTCGATGGTGCCCAGCCGCCCGACTCGGGAAAAACTCAGCAGATCGTTGATCAGCACCTGCATGCGTTTGGCGCCGTCGACCGCGAATCCGAGGTATTCGACTCCGCGTTCGTCGAGCTTGTCGCCGTAGCGCATCTGTAGCAATTGACAAAACGAGGCGACCTTTCGCAGCGGTTCCTGCAGATCGTGCGACGCGACGTAGGCGAACTGCTCGAGTTCGGTGTTCGAACGCCGTAATTCGACCGCCTGCGCGTCCAAAAGCGCTCGAGCCAAACGGGATACGTCGAGCTCCTCAACGATCCGCTTCCGCATGTTCTCCACGTCGATTGCCATATCTCGAATGTCTTTGGGCCGCCTCGGAGGCGAGATGGTTTCGCCGAAGCTGCCCTCGGTGATCCGCCGGCAAGCCGCGGCCAGCGCCGCGAGCGGACGGGTGACCGCGTCCCGTATTAAGACCCCTAGCAGGACGGCCGTGCCGAAGAACACCACCACCATCGCGCCCAGCACCCTGTCGCGCCAGGTATCGGTGCGTTTGAGTTCGTCGGCAGCATGCGCCGATGCCGCCGCCAGATTCACGTTTTGCGTATCGAAAAGCGCACGTAAATGGTCGAATTCGGCTTTGCCGCGCTCCGCCGCTTTACTGTTCACGACATTCGGAGCGTTCGGGGTCACGCTGGCGATGAGCGGCTCAGCATAACTTGTCCGCCACTCGGCAGCGGCCTTCTCGATCGCGTCCAGATCGGCGATCAGGTCCGCGCGCTGGCCAACGCGGCGCCGGATGTCATCGGCCGCTACCTGTTCGGCGTGTTGCCCGTCGTAGTAGGGCGTGAGGAACTGCCGATCGGCAGCGATCAGGTAACCACGTATGCCGGTTTCCTGGTCGCGCAACGCCGCCTGCAGCTGGCATGCCGCCACGCGCGCGGGCTGAATGTCGTCGGTCAGCTCACGCGACACCTCGTTGGTGCGATTCAGCAACGCTGCACCGACCACCGCACCGGCGAGCACCATCACGCCCATGCTGGACAGGACGAGGGCTTGCCATCCCCGCACGGTGAGCCGCGATAGACGAGGCGGACGCAATGGCTGGGTCACGTCGTGGTCCGCTCGACGCGCAGCACGGCGATGTCATCGGTAAGCCCGCCACGGGGCTCAGCGAGTCGCTGGGCCCCGTCGATGAGCGCGTCGACGAACGCCGGACCCGGCCGGCTCGCATGCGAACGGGCCAGCGCGAGCAAACCGTCCTCGCCGAGGCGTTGGCCGCCCTGTCCCGCATATCCCTCGAACAGTCCGTCGGTGAGCAGCAGTAGCCCATGCCCCATCGGCAACTCCAACTCGTGCTGCGGCCACTCGTCGGCGCGCAAGCCCAGCGCCGGCCCGGCCGGCGGCTCGATCCATTCCACGCTGCCGCCGCCCTGCAGCAACATCCCGGGATGACCGGCACGGATGGCGGTGATGCGCGGGCCGTCGGCGGGAATCTCAAGACTGAGCACCGTCGCGAAGATCCCCGTGCCGGTTCGTTCGGAGTGCAGCACCCGCTCCAGCTGCCGCATCAGTTCAACGCCGTGAACACCGGCAAATGTGAGCGCACGAAACGCGATCCGCAAAGCCGCGCCCAAGGCCGCCTCGTGCGGCCCGTGCCCTGCGACGTCGCCGATCAGGACATGGACGATCCGGTCGGGTGTTTGTACGACGTCGTAGAAGTCTCCGCACAGCAACGTGTCCTCGCGGCTCGGCCGGTATCGGGCGACGATGTCGATACCCGGGCTGTCAAGCAGCAGCGGGGAGGGCAGCAGGCCGCGTTCGAGCAGCGCGTTCTCGCGGGCTCGAAGCTGGCTTGCGTGCAGGTCCGCGGAAATAAGCTCCGCCCGTTTGCGCTCGATCGCATAAAGCAGCGCGCGCCGCAGCATTTCAGGTTCGACGCGCCCCTTGACCAGGTAGTCCTGTGCGCCGGCCGCGACCGCAGAAGCCCCGAAGTACTCGTCGTTCAGCCCGGTCAGCACGACTATGGGGACGGTGGCATCACGTTTCGCGATGCGGTCGAGAGCGTCGATTCCGCTGGCATCGGGCAGGTTCAGGTCCAGCAGTACGCAATCGGGCCTGGCGGACGCCAGCTCGCGCTCCGCGTGTGCCAGCGACCGTGCCCACACCACACGGACATCGTCGACCGCGTCGGCGATCAGGTCTTCGACGAGCACCGCGTCGGCGCGGTCGTCCTCAACCAACAGCAGCGATAACGACTGCCGATTGGCCACCGAGGTGACTGGAACACGCACTGGCATCAATTCCCGGTCATCCGTCGGTGCGCATGGGAAGCCGCGTTGTTCATTCCGACCCCCTGGCCGCGCTAAGACCCTTGATCTGTGACGACATTCCAACCGGATAGCCGGTGCGCCGACGGCGACTCTACGCGTGGGCTTACCACACCGAATGGTTGCCGTGGGAGATCCTATTCGCTGCGAATGAGCTTTTCCCAAAAGATCATGAAACTAGCGCAGCAATGATCAGCGCAATAGCGCCCGCGACATCACCACACGCTGAATCTGATTGGTCCCCTCGTAGATCTGGGTGATCTTGGCATCGCGCATCATCCGCTCGACGGGGAAGTCGGTGGTATAGCCGGCCCCGCCGAACAGTTGTACGGCCGCCTCCGTCACGTCCATGGCGGTGTCGGAGGCGAAGCACTTTGCGGCCGCGGAGATGAATCCGAGATTCGGCTCGCCGCGTTCGGCGCGGGCGGCGGCGGTGTAGACCATTAGCCGGGCCGCTTCGACTTTCACTGCCATGTCGGCCAGCTCGAACTGCACACCCTGAAACTCAGAGATCGACTTGCCGAACTGCTTGCGGTCCTTGGTGTAGGCGATGGTAGCGTCCAGCGCGCCCTGTGCGATGCCCACGGCCTGCGCACCGACAGTGGGGCGGGTGTGGTCGAGGGTCTGCAGTGCGGTTTTGAACCCGGTGCCAGGTTCGCCAATGATCCGATCGCCCGGGATGCGGCAGTCCTCGAAGTACAACTCTGCGGTGGGCGAACCCTTGATGCCCATCTTCTTTTCCTTGGGCCCGACGACGAATCCCTCATCGTCCTTGTGCACCATGAACGCCGAGATGCCGTTGGCGCCCTTGTCCGGGTCGGTCACCGCCATCACCGTGTACCAGGTCGACTTGCCGCCGTTGGTGATCCAGCACTTCGTGCCATTGAGAATCCAGTCATCCCCATCGGCCTTGGCCCGGGTCCGCATCGACGCCGCGTCACTGCCGGCTTCGCGCTCACTCAACGCATAGGACGCCATCGCCCCCTCGGAGGCCAGTGACGGCAACACCTGCTTCTTTAGCTCGTCGGAACCTCGCAGGATAAGGCCCATGGTGCCGAGCTTGTTCACCGCAGGGATCAGCGATGACGAAGCGCACGCCCGCGCGACCTCTTCGATCACGATGCAGGTGGCTACCGAGTCCGCGCCCTGACCGCCGTATTCCTCGGGAACGTGGACAGCGTTGAATCCGGACGCATTCAGCGCCGCCAGCGCCTCCTCGGGAAACCGGGCCCGCTCGTCCACGTCTGCGGCGTGCGGAGCGATCTCCTTCTCCGCCAATGCGCGGATCGCCGCCCGCAGTTGGTCATGCTCCTCAGGCAACTTGAACAGATCGAATGTTGGGTTTCCGGCCCAACCAGGCATCTCAGG
Organism: Mycobacterium sp.; assembly: GCA_035515675.1. Lineage (GTDB taxonomy): Bacteria > Actinomycetota > Actinomycetes > Mycobacteriales > Mycobacteriaceae > Mycobacterium. The sequence continues at coordinate 7,744 of DATJBA010000288.1, read as the reverse complement.
CTCCTTGCTACTCGCTGGTAACTTTACCCTGACGCTCTTGCAGCGCCGCATCTTTGGCCCGCACAGTCTCGGCCAGCTGGTCTTGGAACGCCACGATCCGCGCCCGCAGCTGCAGGTCGGAGGATCCGAGAATGCGCACCGCCAGCAAGCCGGCGTTGCGGGCGCCGCCGATGGAGACCGTGGCCACCGGAACACCGGCCGGCATCTGCACGATCGACAGCAGAGAGTCGAGGCCGTCCAGCCGGGCTAGTGGTACCGGCACCCCGATCACCGGCAGCGGCGTCACGGAGGCGACCATTCCCGGTAGGTGGGCGGCACCTCCGGCACCGGCGATGATCACCTCGATGCCGCGGTCGGCCGCGCCGCGGGCATAGTCGAACATCACCTTTGGCGTGCGATGCGCCGAGACCACGCGAACCTCGGTCGGTATGTCGAACTCGGCCAGCGCCTGGGCGGCATCGGCCATCACCGACCAGTCGCTGTCGCTACCCATGATCACCCCGACCCGGGGATGTTCAGCGACTCGGGACTGTTCAGTCATGTGCGCCGCTCCTTTCCCCCGCAAGCGGGTGGGGGTACCTCCCTCTGGGGGCGTGCCCCCACCCTCTGGGGGCGTGCCCCCACTGCATCGTCGCCGGCGCGATGTGGATCCCATCCGTCCGTCCACTGCCCGTGCGACAACCAGTGTGCCGCCAGCTCAGCGCGTTCTCGCAGCTGCGCTAGGTCCGCCATATCGGTGCCGAGAAAGTTGATATGCCCGACCTTGCGACCGGGCAGTTCAGCCTTGCCATAGAGGTGAACCCGGGCGTCGGGCATCCGCGCAAACAGGTGGTGTAACCGCTCGTCGTAAGTCATCGCCGGCTGCCGGGCGGCGCCCAGCACGTTAGCCATCACCGTCACCGGCGCGATGGCGTCGGTACCGCCGAGTGGATAGTCCAGCACCGCACGCAGATGCTGTTCGAACTGGCTGGTGCGTGCCCCGTCCATGGTCCAGTGTCCGGAGTTGTGCGGCCGCATCGCGAGTTCGTTGACCAGCAGAACGCCATCGGCGGTCTCGAACAGCTCCACCGCGAGCACACCGACCACACCGAGTTCAGCAGCCAATCGCAACGCCAGCTGCTGTGCGGCGGAGGCCAAGCCGTCGGGCAGCTCCGGCGCCGGCGCGATCACCAGCACGCAGATCCCGTCTCGCTGCACCGTCTCCACTACCGGCCACGCCGCGCCCTGGCCGAACGGCGAGCGCGCCACCAGCGCCGACAATTCGCGGCGTATCGCGACCCGCTCTTCGACCAGCACCGGAACGCGAGAGGCGAGTAAACGGCCGGCGATCTCGCGGGCCTCCGCCAGATCGCGGGCCATCCGCACACCGCGACCGTCGTAACCGCCGCGAACCGCCTTGACGACGACGGGGCCACCGAGGCGCTGGACGAGCGCGTCGACATCGTCAACGGTGTCCACGCTGGCGTAACGCGGCACCGGTGCACCCAGCGCCTCCAGCCGCCGCCGCATCACGAGCTTGTCCTGAGCGTGCGCCAAAGCCTGCGGCGGCGGTGCCACATTGACGCCTTCGGCAATCAGCTTGTCCAGCAGGTCGATCGGGACGTGCTCGTGGTCGAAAGTCAGCGCGTCGGCTCCGGCCGCAACCCGGCGCAGGTCTTCAAGATTGGTGTGCGAGCCGATCACCACGTCGGGGGTTACCTGCGCGGCCGGTTCGTCGGCGGCGGTGGCCAGCACCCGCAGCGTCTGCCCTAGCGCGATCGCGGCCTGGTGGGTCATCCGGGCAAGTTGACCGCCGCCGACCATGGCGACTAGGGGGGTGCGTGTACTCGGCACGGCCATCATGGTGTCATGGCGCCCGACGGCGTGCTGACCGGCTGTGACACCAAACGTTATGTGCCATTTTGCGTCGATTTTGCATGCGTCCGTACACTGACGTGTTGTGTCCTTCGCCGATGCCACAATTGCACGCTTGCCCGAGGTCATTCAGCCCTATTTGCAGCGCCATCATGAACTGATCAAATTTGCCATTGTCGGCGGCACCACATTCATCATCGACTCGGCAATTTTCTACACCCTGAAGCTGACGATTCTTGAGCCCAAGCCGGTAACCGCCAAGGTGATCGCGGGCATCGTCGCGGTCATCGCGTCCTACATCTTGAACCGGGAGTGGAGCTTTCGCGATCGTGGCGGCCGCGAGCGCCATCACGAGGCGGTGCTGTTTTTCGCGTTCAGCGGCGTGGGGGTGCTGCTCTCCATGGCGCCGTTGTGGTTCTCCAGCTACGTCCTACAGCTGCGGATGCCGACGGTATCACTGACCGTGGAAAACGTCGCCGACTTCATCTCGGCCTACATTATCGGAAACCTGCTGCAGATGGCGTTCCGCTTCTGGGCGTTCCGGCGCTGGGTGTTTCCCGACGAGTTCGCTCGCAGCCCCGACAAGGCGCTGGAATCCACCCTCACCGCGGGGGGCATCGCCGAAGTCTTCGAGGACACCCTCGAGGGCGGCAACATCACCCTGCTACGGGCCTGGCGCAGCAAGGCCCGCCGCCCGGATTTGAGTCCGGCGCCTCAGCTCGGCGACTCTTCCGAGCCCAGGGTGTCGAAAACTTCGTGATACAGCAGCGCGTGCACCTCGCGCAGGCGGGGAATGTCGTAGAACTCCAACGGATCTTGTGACGCCGACTCGATAATCAGCGTCCCGGTGCGAAACATCCGCTCGAAAAGCCGGTCCCGGAATTCCACACTGTTGATCCGCGCCAACGGAATGTCGATCCCGCTGCGAGTCAGCACCCCATGCCGAAACATCACCCGCCGGTTCGTGACGACGAAATGTGTGGTCAGCCAGCCCAGGAACGGCCACAGCGTCAGCCAGCCGACGATCACCAACCAGATCCCCCAGATGACGCTGTAGATGATGTTCTTGGCGACCTGCTCCCAATGCGTCGAGTTGAGGTAGCCGGACCCGAACGCCGCCAGCCCGGTCGTCAGGATGAGGACCACGACGGGCCAGATCAACAGCTTCCAGTGCGGATGGCGGTGCAAGACCACCTGCTCGCCAGCGGCCAGGGCATTATCCGGATAGCTCATCCTCGCGACATTAGCCGTCACAAGCCGCTGGCCTGCATGAAGCTAGCGCAGATGCTCCACATCCCCGGCGGAAACCACGACGGTTCGACCCTCAGTTGCCCCTTCTATTTCCAGGCACAATCTTCCCTGGTCATCGATACCACTGGCGGTCCCCACGATTTGCTTGCCGCCGGGCAGGTGAGCGCGCACGCGGGTGCCGATGGTCAGGCTGCGCGCCTGGTAGTCGGACGCCAGCGCCCAGTCGGCTCCGCGCGCGGCCCTCCAGGCGACGATCCGTCTTCCGAGTTCTCGCAGCAACCCGCGGACCAGTTGGTCGCGGTCGGGTGCCGCCACGCCGAGGTCGAGCAGCGAGGTCGCCCCGGGGGCCTCGACCTCCTCGGGGGCTTGAGTGACGTTGAGCCCCAGGCCGATTACCACAACCGGCCGCGCGACCTCGGCGAGGATGCCCGCCAGCTTGCCCTGAGAGCCTGGTGGACCGGCCAATACGTCGTTAGGCCACTTGAGACCCGCTCGCGCCCCGGCGACTTCCAGCAGGGGCGCCACCGTGTCGACTACCGCCACACCGGCGGCCAGCGGCAGCCAGCCCCACCCTGCGGCCGGGACGTCGACGACACTCACACCGACCGACATCGTGATCTGGGCTCGCGGGGTAGCTGACCAGCTGCGGCCCAGACGTCCGCGACCGGCGGTCTGGTGCTCGGCAATCAGAACCGCCCCGGCAACGTCGGACCCCGATGCTACCCGCGCCAACAGGTCGGCGTTCGTGGAGCCGGTTTGCTCGACGACGTCGAGCCGACGCCAACCCAGCCCCGTCCCGATCAGCTCAGCACGCAGCGCGGCCACATCCAACGGTGGCCTGAGTAGATCCCGGTCCGCCACCCCGCCCAGCCTAACCAACGGCGCAGGCGCTGCCGATAACATCGACTCCCATGACAAGCGTTACCGACCACACTGCGGAGCCCGCTACCGAGCACACCATCGACATCCACACCACCGCAGGCAAGCTGGCCGAGCTGCACAAGCGCAGAGAAGAGTCGCTGCATCCAGTCGGTGAAGCCGCCGTCGAGAAGGTGCATGCCAAGGGCAAGCTGACCGCCCGCGAGCGCATCTACGCCCTGTTGGACGAGGACTCGTTCGTCGAACTCGACGCGCTGGCCAGGCACCGCAGCACCAACTTCGGCCTGGGCGAAAACCGCCCGCTCGGCGACGGCGTGGTCACCGGCTACGGCACCATCGACGGCCGCGACGTGTGCATCTTCAGCCAGGACGCCACGGTATTCGGCGGCAGCCTGGGCGAGGTGTACGGCGAGAAGATCGTCAAGGCCCAAGAACTGGCGATTAAGACCGGCCGGCCGCTCATCGGCATCAACGACGGCGCGGGTGCGCGCATCCAGGAGGGCGTTGTCTCGCTGGGCCTGTACAGCCGCATCTTCCGCAACAACATCCTGGCCTCCGGCGTCATCCCGCAGATCTCGCTGATCATGGGTGCCGCCGCCGGTGGGCACGTCTATTCCCCCGCCCTGACCGACTTCGTGGTGATGGTCGACCAGACCAGCCAGATGTTCATCACCGGACCCGACGTCATCAAGACCGTCACCGGCGAGGACGTCACCATGGAGGAGCTCGGCGGCGCCCACACCCACATGGCCAAGTCGGGTACGGCGCACTACGTGGCATCGGGTGAGCAGGACGCCTTCGACTGGGTTCGCGACGTGTTGAGCTACTTGCCTGCCAACAACTTCACCGACGCCCCCCGGTATGCCGAGTCCCATCCCGAAGGCGCCATCGAGGACAACCTCACCGGCGAGGACCTCGAGTTGGACACGCTGATCCCGGACTTGCCCAACCAGCCCTACGACATGCACGAGGTGATCACCCGCATCCTCGACGAAGACGAGTTCCTCGAGATCCAGGCCGGCTATGCCCAGAACATCGTCGTCGGGTTCGGCCGTATCGAAGGCCGGCCGGTTGGGATTGTGGCCAACCAGCCGACCCACTTCGCCGGCTGCCTGGACATCGACGCCTCGGAGAAGGCCGCCCGCTTTGTGCGGACCTGCGACTGCTTCAATATCCCGATCGTCATGCTGGTGGACGTCCCGGGCTTCCTGCCGGGCACCGGCCAGGAATACAACGGCATCATCCGGCGCGGCGCCAAGCTGCTGTACGCGTACGGTGAGGCCACCGTCCCCAAGATCACCGTCATCACTCGCAAGGCCTACGGCGGCGCTTACTGCGTGATGGGCTCCAAGGACATGGGCTGCGACGTCAACCTGGCCTGGCCGACCGCGCAGATCGCGGTGATGGGTGCTTCCGGTGCCGTTGGCTTCGTATACCGCCAGCAACTGGCGGCGGCGGCCAAGGAGGGCCGCGACGTCGACGAGTTGCGGCTGCAGTTGCAACAAGAATATGAGGACACGCTGGTCAACCCCTACGTCGCCGCCGAACGGGGCTACGTCGACGCGGTCATCCCGCCATCCCACACCCGCGGCTACATTGCCACGGCGCTGCGCCTGTTGGAACGCAAGATCTCACACCTGCCGCCAAAGAAGCACGGGAACATACCCCTCTGATGTCGACTGATGAGAACGCTATGACGGACGAGACGCCACAGCCGCACGAGCCGCACATCCGGATACTCAAGGGACAGCCCACCGACGAGGAGCTGGCCGCGCTGATCGCCGTGCTGGGCAGCGCCGGCGGCGCGCGTCAGCCTGCCCAGCCTGAGAAAACCCGCTGGGGACTTCCGGTCGACAAGCTGCGCTACGCGATCACCAACTACCAGCGAATCACCCTGCAGGAACGCATACGCATGCAGCGATGACCCCCGCCGACGACGATGACGCCGGCGTAGCCGGGATCATGGGAGTACCCCCACCCGCTTGCGGGGGAGTACCCCCACCCGCTTGCGGGGGAAAGTGGCGCATATGACCCGGGCGGTGCTGGGGTCCGCCTCTCCCGGTCGCCTCAAAGTGCTGCGGCAGGCCGGCATCGATCCGCTGGTCATCGCGTCCGGCGTCGACGAGGATCTGGTCACCGCTAGTCTGGGGCCAGATGCTTCGCCCGGTGACGTGGTATGCGCAATCGCTCGCGCCAAGGCCGAACAGGTGGCCGGCGAGCTGAATGGCACCGTCGCGGCGGATTGCATTGTCATCGGCTGTGATTCGATGCTCTACATCGACAGCCAGCTATGCGGCAAGCCGCAATCCGTTGCCGCTGCGCGCCAACTCTGGCAGTCAATGTCAGGCCGCGCCGGCCAACTCTACACCGGCCATTGCGTTATCCGGTTACTGGACAACGAAACTGTCCACTGCGATGCGCAAACATCAATCACCACAGTGCATTTCGGAACACCATCGCCTGACGACCTCGAGGCGTATCTGGCTTTCGGGGAATCGTTGCAGGTCGCCGGCGGGTTCACCCTCGACGGCCTGGGCGGATGGTTCATCGACGGTGTGGACGGCGACCCGTCGGCCGTGGTGGGGATCGGGCTGCCGCTGACGCGGTCGCTGCTGAGCCGCGCGGGCCTGTCCATCGCCGGGCTGTGGGCGGACAATCCGCTCACCTAGAGCCCGGAACGATCGGTAGGCTTGCGGTGTGTCGCTTCCCCCCGATCCAAGCCCCTCTCTCGCGGCCTATGCCCACCCTGAGCGACTGGTCACCGCTGACTGGCTGTCTGCCAACATGGGCGCGCCCGGTCTGGTGATCGTCGAATCCGACGAGGACGTCTTGCTCTACGACGTCGGTCATATTCCCGGCGCGGTCAAGATCGACTGGCACACCGACCTCAACGACCCGAGGATCCGCGACTACATCACCGCCGAGCAGTTCGCCGACTTGATGCACCGCAAAGGTATCGCCCGCGATGACACCGTGGTGATCTACGGCGACAAGAGCAATTGGTGGGCGGCCTACGCACTGTGGGTTTTCACGTTGTTCGGCCACCCCGATGTGCGCCTGCTCAACGGCGGGCGTGACCTGTGGCTGGCCGAAGGCCGGGAGACCACATTGGACGTCCCGACCAAGACGTCGACTGGCTATCCCGTTGTGCAGCGCAACGACGAGCCCATCCGTGCATTCAAAGACGACGTGCTGGCCATCCTCGGCAGCCAGCCGCTGATCGACGTGCGCTCGCCGGAGGAGTACACCGGCAAGCGCACACACATGCCCGACTACCCCGAAGAAGGCGCGCTGCGCGCCGGCCACATCCCCACCGCCCAGTCGATTCCGTGGGGGAAGGCGGTCGACGAGACCGGTCGGTTCCGCGGCCCCGCAGAGCTCGAAGAGCTCTACGGCTTCATCAAGCCGGACGACAAAACCATCGTCTATTGCCGCATCGGTGAGCGGTCCAGCCACACCTGGTTCGTGCTCACGCATTTGCTGGGCAAGCCCGGAGTGCGTAACTACGACGGGTCGTGGACCGAGTGGGGCAACGCCGTGCGGGTACCGATCGTCGCGGGCGAAAGCCCGGGAGCTGTGCCCGTCTGATGACTCTTCCCGCGCCGCTGGCCGAGGTGGTGTCCGACTTCGCCGAAGTCCAGGGCCAGGACAAGCTGAAGCTGCTGCTGGAATTCGCCGATGACCTGCCGGCCCTGCCCCCCGATTTGGCGGAAGCCGCGATGGAGCCGGTGCCCGAATGCCAGTCCCCGCTGTTTCTGCA
>DATJBA010000287.1:0-5692 GCA_035515675.1 Mycobacterium sp. | reverse complement strand
CGTTGCGCGGCAGTGTGATTGGCCTTTTCCATCACGCCCTTGCGGTTGCCGCGCCGCGGCGGGCATATCGCCACCGCGACCGCATAATGTTTGGCCACCCCGGCAAATGAGGCGGTGATCGCCCCCGAGCCCGGATCACACACCGTGGCCATCCGATCGAACCGCCACGTCTTGGTCACCCCACCCAGGGCACGAGTGACCCGGTCCAAGCCCTGCACCAGGTGCGGCTGATCGGTCGCTGACTCCAACGACCCGCGCCACTTGCTCGAATGCGCCAGCGACCCGACCAACAGACGCGCGGCGCGGCCCCACCCCCACAACGCCGGTGGATCCGGCAAATCCAGCCAGTCCCACTGGGTTTCACCCCCCGGCTCATGCGCAATGATCGCATTAGGCCGATCGGTCACCGACCGGCATTCCTCACACACCGGGCGCAGCTCCCGCACCCGGATGTTGCGGGTCAGGCTCTGATACGACAGCGCAAACCCCAGCTCCTCGATCTCGTCGAGCAGGGTGCGGGCCCACAGATGCGGGTCCTCGCGCAGCCGTGCGGCCACATAATCGACGAACGGGTAGAACAGGTCTGGCGACGACCGCACCCGTACCCCAGGCGTTCGCTCCCCGGACAAATACCCCCGGATGGTCTTGCGGTCCCGGCCGGTGTGACGGGCGATCGCCGAGATCGACCAACCACGTTTGCGCAGGGCATGTACTTCCACGTCGTCCTCCCATGTGAGCATGAGAAAGCGGGCCTCCTTCGACAGGTGCTGTTGGCGTCAGACACCAGCAGCATCGAGGGAGGCCCGCCTTCATCGGCGGAGCCACGCGGGGTGGGGAATTTCGATGAGCGTCAGTGGGGAATTTCAGTGAGCGCGATCATCGGCTCAGCGCCGAGCCTTGACAGCCACCGCACCACCACGCAACCGGCCTCTATTGGCGAGGGGGAGTGTTCTGGTGCTGCACGGTAGCCGCTGGGTGCCGTGACCCGTTACCGCTCGTTACGATCGGCCTGCGCCTAAGGATCAGCTTTGGCTTTCATCCGCTCCGCATCCGCCGTCGCGTTTGGATTGCTTGCTCTTGACCCGCGAGGTTGGTCCAGTTCGTCCAGCTTGACCAGCGCAAACGTCTCGCTTCTGACTTCCACTCCGCTTCACACGCGGAAGGTCGCTGGTTCGATCCCAGCCGGGACCACCGGAGTGATTATCGAGGTCAGCGGGTTGAAAACGCCTTTCGGCGGCCCGCGGATCCCCCTTGGCAATCGGCGACATGGGGCCAAAATGGGGCCAAACTGGCGTCAGCTCCCACCGTCGTGAACGTCGTCGAGCGAGTCGAGCGCTGTCGCGATGTCGTCAAGTTCGTCGTCAAATAGATCCGCGTAGGTGTGCGCCGTCACGATGATCGACGCGTGACCCATGACCTTCTGGAGGAGTCTGAGGTCGGCCCCGGCCCTGCGTGACAGCGATGCGTAAGTATGGCGTAGATCGTGCACCCGCAGGTTGTCGCGGCCAATCTCGGTGACTGACGTCCGCCAGTTGACAGCACGCTTCCAGTTCTCCAGGCTCAGGCGTGCACCCTTGGGAGATGCGATCGCCGGCGCGCCCCGAGGCCGTGCGTCAAGTCGCGCCTTAAGTGTTGGAATCAAGCGTTGGGGGATTGGAACTGAACGTCGGCCAGTCTGCGATTTCGGATTGCCTTCGATCAGTTTGCCCCAGACCTGTGTCATTGATCGACGCACGCGAAGTCGGCGAGCACTCAAGTCGACGTCCTCGACATTAAGGCCGGTGAGTTCGCCAAATCGAAGACCTGCGTAGGCGAGGATCAAAACGACGTCACCCTGACTCCCACAGGTCCGGGCAAGGGCCGCGACTTCAGCGGCGGTCAGGTAGATGTGGGTCGTAGGTCGCATTGGTGGAAACTTCGTGCGGGATGCCGGGTTCTTGCCGATGAGCTGGCCTTCCTCCACCGCGCGGTCAAGGCACATCTTGAGGACCGAATGCGTCCACCTCACCGTTCGAGGGCCCAGGCCCGAGGCCGACATGGCATTCACCCACTGCTGGATCGACTCGTGATCGATCTTTGCGATCGGCCACGAGCCGAAGCACGGCTCGATACGAAGTCTCCAGTTATCTTCGTACCCGCGATGAACTTTCGCGCTCAGGTCGGGTCTGGACGCGAGCCAGGATTGATACACGACGCGGAGCAGGACCTTGCCGCCGCGTGGGTCCACCCTCTCGCCGGCGGCAGTGCTGGTAACCAGCCATGCTTCAAACTGCCGAGCCTGGCGTTCAGTTTTGAACGTTTTCTTGCGCTTCGACCGGTCTGGTAGCCGCCATTGCACGTCATAGCGCACGCCATCATTGGTCTCGCGACGCCTGATGGCCAAGGTTCCTCCCGAGTTGGATTGCCGACCAGACCGGTCAGCGATCGTGGAAGCCAGCTGGTGAGCAGTCAGCTAAGAGCGATCGCGGGACCGCTTTTGGCTGCCGAAATGTTTGAGGCCGACGTTCTACAGCGGCCATTCAGACACGAGCTGATTCAAGCCATTCGTCCACATCGCTGCTTAACCAACGTCGGTGACGATCGCTGAGCCTTACGTGACGCGGTCCGGGAGTATCGATTCCGCGTTCTCGCTTCGCGGCCCAATCGTGCAGCGTTGACACCAGAACACTGGTCAAGTCACGAACTTGATTGGCGGTCAGCATCTCCCGCCTGTGATCGGATTTGTCGAGCATAATCGGATCCTCATCCCCATGACCAGGACTCGTTGTAGGTCATGACAGGATCATCGATCTGAAACACCGTTTTCCGCCACCGGCAGGGCCACATTCAATGCGCATGAATTCGAAAGGGTTCCTGCTGCCATCGACGACGTACTGAGGTCTATCGGTGTGGATTGTGTACTGGCGGTGAGAAAATAGGCAGCAGTCGCGTTGATAGCCGGGCTATAAGTTGCGGCGGCTCGCGATCTGTCAGAATTACGCCCATCTTAATGAAAATCGTCACCGCATGACGAAAAGTGTTGAAAACAGCTGGTTTTCCTTGTCAACTGGTCCCAGTTGATTGGGTTAGTGCTGACTGCGATGCTGCAAATGACGTACCAAGCCAGGCCGGCCAACTTTGAGGGAGACTTCCCGGTATGCGGAAGTCGCGCACGCCCGCAACTCTGTAAGGAACTGAGCGGCTACACCACTCGACTCTCGACTAACATCGCCAGCTTTTTACACCCGCCTCGGGGTGTGCAGGATGACGACGGTGCCCTCGGGGCGGTCGATGAATTACCAGGTCCTCGGCGCAGACCGAACGATAAGCGGCGCAGATGAGCGCACCAAGATCCTTGCGTGACCCCTGGCCGAGTTCCAGCCGCCAGTCCTCGCAGAGACTGATGACAAGAAGGTCGCCCGGCTAGGGTGGGTAGATGTGCTCTACGGGAAGTCCAGCCGGCGGCCAGCTCATACTTCAACCGGATTTGCCGTTCCGAGGTACCAATGACCGAACATTGCGGACAACCAACGCCTTCGGCGCGCGGTGCCACTTGGGCGTACCACTCGTGACCGAACGGGCACAACCACTAGGCGCGGGCACGGCCACGAGGTCGAACGTCGAAAGGAGTTAGGAGGGCCTGAGAGCCGGTCTGGTGGAGGTCCAGAAAAGGTGTCTGAGCTTGGCATATAGCGCGTGGACGCCAAGCGAAATTACGGCGTGTCGCGGATTCACCGACCAAGCACCGACCACAGATCAGCGGCGTTGGCTTCTGGGCTCAGAAACGAGCGCAACCTCCTAGCTGCAACCCGGGACTGCACGACGGGGAATGTGAACACCACCGTTTGCCCGTGGAGTCAGTCTATCGCGGGCGCTTGACAACACCACTGGGCCGACCCAACCGTGGCGGTGCCAAATGAGCTCGACGCCAGCCGGCCATTCGGTCCGCGCGGTCGGCTGGAATGTTCTTGTGCGGATGCCGCAAGCTGGGCCCGAAGTTAGCGATCGCGTTAGTGCTGACGAAGCTCGGGCCATCTTCCGCGCCGAACGCGAGGCCACCCAGGCCGAGGCGAAAACTGCAGGACCGCGTCCATGGTCGTTGCGTTACGGGCTTGCGATGCGCCTCAGCCTGAATCCGTGGATCGGTGATTTCGGGCGGTCGTGGGCGGGTTTCGGCGGGCTGCGCTGGGGCGTGGACGCTTTGGCGCGTGTGTGATCAGCTGGCCTGCACCAGCTTTTCCTTTGGGGTTGCTCGGGTCGGGCCTGGGATGGCGGGGTGGTCGGGGATTGGCCGGTCGAGTCAGGCAGCGCGGGGTTGCGCGGTCGGGTATCCGGTGACGTTGTGCCATAGGGCTTTCCACTGGATCTGGCGGGGCCAGTGGGCTGGCAGGTGCAGCATCGGTTTGCGCGCCGGGGCGGCGAAACGGGCCGGGATGTTGATCAGGTCGCGGCGGAGGGTGGCCCCGCGGGCCACGGTGTGATGACCGCCGGCGAGGGTCCCGACGGCGCGCAGCAGGTTGTGGGTGATCACCGCGCAGGCCAGCCAGGCGCAGTTCGCGGCGAACAGCCCCGACGGGATGTGGGTCAGCGGCCCGTCGATCAGATCGGCGAAGGTGGTCTCGATGATGGCGTGGCGCCGGTGGGTGATATCGGCCTCGGCGATCGGCAGGGTGGAGTTGGTCACGAATGGGTGACAGCGCCACAGCGGAAACAACATCCGGGTGGCGAGCGTCTTTGACCCGGCGCACGATCAACCGCACGCTCAGCCTGCGGCCGTGGCCCAGGCGCAGGATGTAGGGGTTTCGGCGACCTGGGCATCCGAGATCAACGCCCCGGTGTCGGGGTCTTCGACCGCGCCCGGATAGCGCACCGGGGTGTAGGCGGCCTCGTCGAGGTCCTCGGTCGCGGCGGTAATGCGGTTGTTGCGGCTCACCGACAGCGAGAACTCGACGCCGTCGGCAACGCAGGTAGCAATCACCTTCTTGGTGCCGAGCGCCGAGTCGCCACGCACCATGATGGTGCCGGTGGCCCCGCATTCTCGGGTGGTGCCGATGGCCTGCTTGACCTGCCGGGCGGGCGCGCGGCCGGAGGCGGCTTTGCCGCTGCGTAGCTGTGCCTCGGCGATGACCGGCGGCGCGGCCGCCGTCGAGAGCGTCGTGATCTGCGGTGAGAGGCCCAGGCGCAGCAGCGCGCGGCTGGCGATCTTGGCGTGCCCGAACGAGGCGCCCTGCTTGTGGTGGCCGTAGACCGGGCGCAGCAGCGAGTCGATGTCGATGAAGGCGCGCTCTTCGATCCCAGCCAGCAACGGCGTGCGCGCCGCCAGCGCCACCAAATGGCCGCGAGCCACCGCGGCGAGCTGGTTGGCATGCCCGAAAGTGAACTCGCGCAAGAAGATCCCCAGCGTCGACGGTGCGTACACCTCGTCGGTGCAGCGTTCCGGAAGTCAGGTATTCCTCGGCGAGTTCGGCCGTTCGGGCAACGATCACGGTAGCGCTCGGTTGTCATGGCCCACCAACGTTATCTACCACAGCCGAATCGAGGCAGAGGTCAATTCGTGTTGGTTACAACCCTTTTCGACTGCTTGCGGCATCGCCGATGACGGCCGACAACCGGCCCGTCGCCGTGCACATGCCCTGCCGAGGTAAGGTCCGCCCTCAACAGCGCAGACGGCATTCATGGGCACGATGACGGTGCCGACGAACCCCAGCCCGGA
>DATJBA010000286.1:0-17304 GCA_035515675.1 Mycobacterium sp. | reverse complement strand
TGCAACTCTGCGACAGGGAGCAGAGCAGGTACTAGGTGCCCGAGGCCAGCAATGGACACGCAGCTCCTTCCGGTAGTCCCGCGGGTTGCCGCAACGCTTGACCAGCACGAGCTGCGTCATGTCCAACAGGCAGCTCAGAAGTTAGCTGCAGAGGAGCCGACGCTGGCGGCGACCAGTGCGTTTGGGGACCGTGTGCGGCCAGGTTCTGTTGGATAACCTCTGGCTGGTCATCGGCGATACGCGTGAAATCGGCCTTGCCAAAGCGGATAGGGCACCGACATATGAGTATCGCCTTTCCTTTCTCGCGCGGCGCGATGACCTCGTTACTTTCGGCGGTGAACCACACCCCGATTTCGAGCATTACCGCTCGCATTTGATCGGGATCGGACCGGTCCTCAGCCTCAATTGCCCTCTGGTGCGGGCGACCCTTTGCTCCCACTAGCGGCGCGCTGTCGGCTTGATGACAAGGCGTTCTCTCGAATCGTGGAAGCCACGAAGCAAAAGGGCGGTCTGACCATCGTCCCTCATATTGGCATGGGCAGCACGTGGCGACTCGCCGCAGCCGTTGCTGAGGTTCGCGGAGGCGGTGTCTCCATTCCAATGACAATTGTGAACCGATTGAACCGGGACCGCGTCAGCACGAAATTCGCGGTGGCACAACGCGTCGGAAAGAGCCAACCGCCATGGCGTTTCGCTGATGCTGTTCACGTTCTTGACGATCTGCTCTTCAGATCGGGAGGGCAGAAGAAGGACATCATTCTTCTGAGCCCAGTCGAGATCGAGGCCGGACTCGGCGTACAAATGCTGGCCTGCGCCGAAACGATCGCTGGAGCACGCGAGCTGTCAGAACATGCGATCCGGATGCTGTCGGAGTCATCGCGTTAACCTGGATTTTTCCCGAAACTCGCTGTGACACGCCAACGCGTAAGCGGCACTGCGGCATTGGCTTACGGTTGAAGATCCGGCCCCTGCGCGCGCAAGTCATCGACTGCCGACATGGCGCTGCGTAGCTTGGCCAGCCACTCTTCGGTGTGCTCACCGACCAGCTTGACCGACCACGCGAGTGCGTCGGCGCGGGACCGGGCGACACCGGCGTCGACCAACGTGTCGAGCACCTGGCGTTCGGGTTGCTTCAAGCGCGTCATCACAGGTACCGCGATGTGAGTGAACAGGATTCGCTCTGTGCCGGTTTTGGAGCCAACCTCTACGCCCCAGGAAACCTTGCGCCCGTAGCGATCTTGGGCTTCATCGGCGATATGTATCCGCTCGGAGCGGGTTTCTTCGCGGAATCGCGAGACTCTGCCTTCCGCGCGGGCCTCGCTCTCTTCTTTTCCGGAGCCTTCGGGCTCAGCCAGCTTTCCGATGACGGTGATCTCTTCGCGGTCGACGATGACCGTGGGATCGCCGTCGAACCATGCTTCGGGGAGGCGTCCGGCGAACCATTCCGCCGCGCCGCTGGCATCGGGCTGCTGGGCTTGCTGCCAGCCCCCGGGACGGCCGTACCGCCCGTGTACGTGATGGGGTTTCATGATTACATCATTACACTGTTACACGTGTAATGGAACTGCGTTCACCGGCAGCGAACGTCAAACGGTTTGCCGGCGCGCGTCGCAGAGCACTCACGCGGCGTCTGGGCCATTGGTCGGCCGCCGAGTGTTGGCGATTGCGCCCGGTGTGGGAAAACCGCGAACCGTTGATATTGGGTTGTTCGACGTTGTATTTTTAGTAACGAAGCAGGCCCGGAAGCGACCAATTCGAAGAGCCGGAAGACGGGGTGAGGATCCGGCCGCGTAAGACTCGCCGTAAGGCGGAGTCAGGCGCCCCCTGGAATCGCCCGGGCCTGCCCATGTTCGCACAGGATCGGACACAGATACAGTTCGCGGCAGCAACTCGGGTCAGTCGCCGCTGTAGGAACCGGTCCCGCGGCGAATCCGAAAAAGTTTGACTTCATTCTTGATGCCCTTAAGGCGGCGTGAACCAGCGAAAGACCCATGGAATTCGCCGGTATCGCCGACCGCCTCCCAGACCGAATCCGCGACCAGCACAGTACCCGGGCGCGCCACATCTGTGACCCGGCTTGCCACGTTGACCGGGCTGCCAAACCAGTCGCCGGCCCTGCTCACGGCCATGCCGGAGGCCACCCCCGCTCGCAGCCGGGGAAAGTCGTTGTCGGTATCGACAGCTTCGACGAGCTTCAGGACGACGTCCAGCATTGGCACCGGATCGGGACAGACGAACATCACCGCGTCACCGATTGTCTTGATGAACCGCACCGGCGGGACGGCCACATCACGGGCGAGGTCGGCCAGGCGGTTGGCAAGTAGCCCCAGCTCTTCGGCCGATACCACTTCGCCTATCCGGGTGAAGCCGACGAGGTCGGCGAAGGCAACGGTGATCCGGCGTGCTCCGGGAAGCGGCTTACCGGCGGCGCGCTCTCCGGCATTGATGACTTCGGTCTCCATCATGTGCCGCAACTGCATGAACAGCATGTCGTGGATCATCGGGCCGAGCATCGGCGCGATTTGGCTCACCAGCGCCTGCGACGCCTTGGCGATTTCCACCTCGGTAGCTCCCGGGCGCATGACCGCCGACCGTGCGGTGTAACGCATGACTTCAGCAGCGTGTGACAGACCTTCGGCGAGCACTCGCACCACGAGAACCACTTGATCGGGATCCAGGCCCAGCTCCACGAACCGCTGGGCATGTGCGGCGGCTTCACCGTCAGCGCGCATGTGAACGACCGCATCCGGGTCGTCCACTCTGGCCAGACCGATGGCGCGCTGTACACGCTGCAGCAGCGTCAGGTCAATGCCGTGCCTCTCACTGATCTCTCGGGTAGATACGTAGGTGCCGTCGTCGCCGATGAGGTGGCGGGTGGCCAGCAGCAGCGGCGGGTTAGTCGCCCGGATCTCGTCAGCGGTGATGCCCTGCTGAAGCAGCCACCTGACGAGTTCGGCCCGCTCGGTGCGCGCGGTACCCTCAAGTCCGTCGAGCAGATCGTCGATGTTCGGGTCGACCCCGTGATCCACGACGTCAACGTACAACGCGGGCGATTTCCCAGTCATGACACCGGCGGTCGCCGGTGGGCCCACGGTCTTGCGGCTTCGATCTGCGCGGACAGTGACAGCAGCGTCGCTTCGTCGTACGGCTGGCCGACGAGCTGCACCGACATCGGCAGGACATCACCGTCGAGGTCCCACGGCACGACCGCAGCGGGCTGGCCGGTCAGATTCCAGACCGGGAAGTAGGGAATGCGCTGCGCTACCAGCAGCAGCGTCGACACCGCACCCCGGCGCTGGTAGGCGCCGACGCGAGACGGGCCCGCCGCGGTGCCCGGCGTGACGACGACGTCGACATCGTCGAAGATCGACTGGATCCGAGCGCTCAGCGCCGCCTCTGCCGCACGAATGGCGGCCATCCGCCGGTCCGAGAAGAACGTACCGAAGCGCGCCATGTTGCGGGTGCGCGCTTCGAGACGTTCCGGGTGAGCCAGCGCGTCCGCGGCGTCGCTGATGCCGCGCAGGTAGCGGGGCAAGTAGTTCGCATAGATCGCGGGCCGCGGATACTCCGGGTCGCGCGTGATGACCTCGTGGCCCAGATCGCGCAGCAGCGCACCGGCCTGCTCGACCGCCGCCAGCTCTTGCTTCCCAACCCTAACCGGCAGCGTTGGGACCTTGGTGCTCAAGGCGATTCGCAGCTGGCCGGGATCGCGTGCCGCTGCGGCCACGAACTCGCCTTCGGGACCGGGAACCGTTGACGTCGCATCCAGGAACAACGCCGCGTCCATCACAGACCGCGCTATCGGGCCATTGACGGTCAGCCCGTACCACCCATCGTCATGCGGCTCCAAAGAGACCCGATCGCGTTGTGGTTTCAGGCCGAACAGGCCGCACCAGGTCGACGGGATGCGAATCGAGCCGCCGCCGTCGGATCCCAGGGTCAGTGGAGCCAGCCCGGCGGCCACCGCGGCGGCGCTACCGCCGCTGCTTCCGCCCGGGGTGCGCCTGGGGTTCCACGGGTTGCGGGTAGCCCCGAAAGTGAGCGACTCGGTGTAGGGCATCATCATCAGCTCGGGCACATTGGTTTTGCCGATGATGACCACGCCGGCGGCGCGTAGCCGGCGGACCACCTCCGCGTCGGAGGTCACGGCGGGGCGGTGTCCGCCGCTGCCGTATGCCGTCACCTCGCCGGCGACGTCGACATCGTCTTTGATCGCGATTGGCACGCCGAGCAGCGGATGCCGCTCGCCCGCGTCAAGGCGGTCCTGCGCCACGGCGGCCTCGTACCGCGCGCTGTCGGACAGCACCGCGCGGTAGCAGCGCAGCTGGCTATCCAGGCGCGCAATCCGTTCCAGGTAGACCTCGAGCAGCTCTGGTGCGGTCAGTTCACCGTCAGCCAGCATGCGGGCCTGCGCGGCCGCGCCGGCGAAGGCGAGATCGCGAGCGTCCACTGCGGCAGCATAGCTGGCCGCCCCCGCGACACCGTCGGTGTCATGGCGAGCAGATGGCGCAGACTAACTGACATGAGCGACAGCGTGTTCGACCGCTTGACCGAGGATCAGCTCCGGCAGCGCAAGACGATCAAGTGGAACTTTTTCGAGCCCGATGTGTTGCCGCTGTGGATCGCTGAAATGGACTTCCCCACCGCACCGGCAGTGCTTGACGCGGTGCGGACGTGCGTTGCCGACGAGGAGTTCGGCTACCCGACGTTCGGAGACGACACCCTGCCCAAGGCGACCGCCGACTGGTGCCAACGCCGGTACGGCTGGCACGTCTGCCCGGAATGGGTCCACCTCGTTCCAGATGTCCTCAAGGGCATGCAAGTAGCTATCGATTTCCTCACCAGACCGGAAAGTCCGGTGGCGTTGCCCGTTCCGGCCTACATGCCGTTTTTCGACGTCCTACACGTCACCGGCCGACAGCGAGTGGAAATCCCAATGACACAGCAGGATTCCGGACGATACGTCCTAGACCCCGACGCCGTTGACGCCGCATTCGCCAAAGGGGTCGGATCGCTGATTCTATGCAATCCGAACAATCCACTGGGCACCGCGTTCACCCCTGACGAGCTGCTCGCGATCGTCGAGATCGCGGCCCGCCACGGCGCCCGCGTCATCGCAGACGAGATCCATGCACCGCTGGTCTACGAACGGCCCCACGTCGCCGCCGCCTCGGTCTCGGATGCGGCCGCCGAAGCGGTGATCACGCTGACGTCGGCGTCCAAGGGCTGGAACCTGTCCGGCCTCATGTGCGCTCAGGTGATTCTGTCCAACCAGCACGACGCCGATGAATGGGACCGGATCAACTGGCTGCACCGAACGGGCGCATCCACAGTCGGCATTCGGGCCAACATCGCCGCTTACCACCACGGTGCGGAGTGGCTGGACGAGCTGCTCGCTTACCTGCGGGCAAACCGCGACCACCTGGCTCAAACGCTGCCCGAGTCGGTCCCCGGGGTGATGGTCACCACTTCGGAGGGCACCTATTTCGCGTGGGTGGATTTCCGTGCGCTGAACCTGCCGACCGAGCCGGCGGAGTACCTGCTCTCGAAGGCGAAGGTGGCGCTCAGCCCCGGCATCCCGTTCGGCGCCACGGTGGGCTCCGGTTTCGCGCGGCTGAACTTCGGCACCACACGGGCAATCCTCGATCGGGCGATCGAGGCGATCGCCGCCGCCCTACCGCCCGGGGGATGAATGCCCCGGCAGAGCCGCTACCGTGGCGACATGTCCTGCGTGTTCTGTGCGATAGTCGCCGGGGAAGCCCCGGCTATCCGGATCTACGACGACGATGACTACCTGGCGATTCTCGACATCCGCCCATTCACCCGCGGCCACACCCTGGTGCTGCCCAAACGGCACACCGTAGACCTCACCGACACTCCGCCAGAGACACTGGCCGAGATGGTGAACATCGGCCAACGGATCGCCCGAGCGGCCCGCGCGACGGAATTGGCCGACGCGACGAACATCGCGATCAACGACGGCCGCGCCGCCTTCCAGACGGTGTTCCACGTCCACCTACATGTGCTGCCGCGGCGCAACGGCGACAAACTCTCGGTCGCCAAGGGGATGCTGCTGCGCCGCGACCCGGACCGGGAAGCCACCGGACGGATCCTGCGGGAGGCACTGGCGCACTTGGACGCCGCTACACAAGACTGAGGCCATGGATATCTCCCGACGGGTCGAGCAGCAGGTTGGCGTGCCATTGCTACGCCTGCACCACGCGATTTACAAGGGTACCAACGGCCGGATCGGGCACCGGATCCCCGGCGTGCCGCCAAGCTTGCTGCTGCACACCACTGGTGCCAAGACCGGTAAACCGCGGACCACGTCGCTCACGTATGCCCGCGATGGCGACAGCTACCTGATTGTCGCTTCGAAAGGGGGAGATCCTCGGGCGCCGGGCTGGTACCACAACCTGAGAGCCGATCCTAACGTCGAAATCAACGTCGGGACAAAGCGATTCGCGGTCACAGCTAAACCGGTTCTGCCGGAGGACCCGGACTATGCGCGGCTGTGGCAGATCGTCAACAAGAACAACGCCAACCGCTACGAGAACTACCAGCGCCGGACCTCGCGGCCGATCCCGGTCATCGTGTTGAGCCACCGCTAGCCCACGCCTAGACCTCAGAAGACTCGGCAGCCTCTTCAGTTGCTGCGGGAGGGATTAATGCCTTCTCCAACTTGATTGCGCATGTGATATCAAACCGCGCATGAACCACCACACCTTCCGCGCCGAATGGTCGCGCGGGCATAGCGAATACGTCACGGGGTGCATCGAAATTCCGTCGCTGTTGCGGTGGGCGCCGACGATGCAGCTGGGCTAGAAGAGCTCTTTGGCGAGTAGCTCGCACGTCGCCACCCGCGCCGGTGCGATGGCGGGGTCGGTACCGCGGCGGGCCGACGCGACCGGGTTCACCATCACTTCGTCGACGCCGAACCGTTCGGCGAGTGCCCGCAGCTGCTCGGCGGCCTCCGCGGGTGTGCCCAGGACGGCACGTTGCAGTCCGCTCTCCACGATGCGCTGCTGCTCAGGACTGACTTGCGCCGCTTGCGCCTCTTCGACCAGCGGCACCGGGCCGAGCGGCTGCCCGGTCCGTAGCCGCGCCATCATCTGCAGGTTGGGCAACATCAATGCCGTCGCCTCGTCCCGTGTTTCGGCCACCGCGGCGTTCACCGTCAAAAACGTCACCGGTTCGGCAGCCAATTCACTGGGCACAAACTGGGAGCGGTAGAGCTCGAGTGCCTCTTCGGTTCCCTTGCCGGAGAAGTGATGGGCGAAGACGTACGGCAGCCCCTTAGCGGCAGCTAAATGCGCTGAGTACAGCGACGAGCCCAGCAGCCACAGACGCGGTTCGGTGGCGGCGGCGGGGGTGGCCTTGAGGATGTAGTCGCCGGAGCGCAGCGGCACCCGCACGCCACGCGCGCTCATCAGTGCGACCACGTCGTCGAGGTACTCGGGGAAGTTCTCGATGTCATGATCGTCGCGAGTGCCACGCAGCGCATACGACGTCACCGGGTCGGAGCCGGGCGCCCGGCCGATGCCCAGGTCGATGCGGCCCGGCGCGGCGGCTTCCAGCAGCGCGAACTGCTCGGCCACCGCCAGCGGCGCGTGATTGGGTAGCATCACACCTCCCGACCCGAGTCGCAGCTGCGAGGTCTGAGCGGCCAGGTAGGCGATCAACACCGGCGGGCTGGTGGCGCCCACGGACGGCATGTTGTGGTGTTCGGCGACCCAGTAGCGGGTGAAACCCAGCCGGTCCGCGGTCTGCGCCAGCTGCACGGTGGCCGCCAGCGCATCGCTGGTCGTCTGGTCCGTGCGCACCGGGACGAGATCAAGGACGGAAAGACGCACGATGGCGTCAACGCCTGCGGCCGTGCGAACCTTCCCGGCTCAGTAGTCCTTGACGGTGATGGAACCCACGATGCGGTCGAACACTGCCTGCGGTATGGGTGCACCCCCCGGGATGTTGTCGACCACCAGCCATTGGTTGCGCTTGACATAGTCGCGAAACTCTTTGTGGTAGTTGGCGAAGCCGAGTTCGTAGTCGTCACCGGCCGCCGCGAGCTCGCCGGCCAGGATGTAGGCGCCCAGCAGCGCGACGCTGGTCCCCTGGCCGGACAACGGCGAGCAGCAATACCCGGCGTCGCCGACCAGCACCACCCTGCCCTGTGACCAGTGATCCATCTTGATTTGCGACATTTCGTCGAAGTAGAAATCCGGTGCGGTCCGCATGTATTGCAGCAGTTGTGGGCGAACCCAGCCGTCGTCAGCCATCCGCCGTTCCAACTGGGCGAACTGGGCCTCGGTGTCGCGGTAATCGATCCGCAGATCGGGGTCCATGAAGCCCACCATGGCCCGGACCTCGGTGTTGTTGCGGGCGCTGTAGACGCCCACCATCGTGGAGTCCCCGTAATGCCAGGTCTGCCAATAGTCCAAGTCCAGGAAGTTTGGCACGGTGAAAATCGCCGCGTAAGTGCCCAGCCGCTCGATGAATTGCTCCTCGGGGCCCAAGACCAGCCGGCGCACGTTGGAGTGCAATCCGTCGGTGCCGATCACCAAGTCGAAGCTGCGCGGGGCGGCGCGCTCGAAGGTCACGCCGACCGCCGCGCCATCGTCGTCCAGGGCGGTTATGGTGTCGTCGAACAGGTAGTCTGCTGTCCATTGGCTTGCGCCGTAGAGCAATTCGACCAAGTCGTCGCGTAAAAGCTCAATGTCG
Source organism: Mycobacterium sp. (assembly GCA_035515675.1). GTDB lineage: Bacteria > Actinomycetota > Actinomycetes > Mycobacteriales > Mycobacteriaceae > Mycobacterium. The sequence goes on along the minus strand of DATJBA010000286.1, from coordinate 8,586 downwards.
GGACTATCGATGGGCCCGCCGGTGGGCGTCGATTCGGTGTCCCGCGACAGTTCATTGCCGTCGCGGTCGACGACCGAAGCGCCGCGAATTTGCGTCTGGCGCTTCTGGGCGGCGGCCAACAGCCCCATGCGTTCCAGCACCGTCAGCGCCGGGCCCCGCACGTCGATGGCCTGACCGCCCGGCCGCAGCCCCGCGTAGCGCTCCACCACGGTGACCGAATAGCCATGCCGCCCAAGCCAATACGCTACAGCTGTACCGGCTACGCTGGCGCCGGAAACCAAAACGTCAGTCACTTAATCCCTGCCAGCTTCTTTGCCTTGCCGAAGATCTCGTCGAGCATTACCGGAGTCAACCTACCCGTGAACATATTCTGCTGGCTTGGGTGGTAGCAGCCGAGCAATCGCACACCGGATCCCAGCTCCGCGACGACGCCATGGCCGAACCGCGGCTTGCGCATTCCGGAGGCGCCCGGCAGCCGCAGCGCGACCTGCCAGGCGAATCCGCCCAGGGCCACGACCCCGCGGACATGATCGGACACCAGCCGCCATTCGGCGTCCAGCCAGGGCCAGCAGGTATCTCGCTCCGCCGGGGTCGGGGCGTTGGCCGGAGGCGCACACCGCACCGGCGCGACGATCCGGATCTGGTTGGCCCGCAACCCGTCCGCGGCGTCCACACTGATCGGTGAATTCACCAGCCCGGCCCGATACAGTGCCGCGTATAACTGGTCCCCAGACCGGTCGCCGGTGAACACCCGTCCGGTCCGGTTGCCGCCGTGCGCGGCGGGCGCCAACCCGACGATCAACAGCCGCGGCTGCTCCGCTCCCCAGCCCGGCACCGGCCGCCCCCAATACGGCTGCTCGGCGAAGGCCCGGCGTTTGACGACGGCGACCTCCTCGCGCCAGCTGACCAGCCGCGGGCAGGCCCGGCACACGCTGATCAGGGCGTCGAGTTCCGGTATCGAGCCGGCCTGCGCCGCCAGCGCGGCGACCTGCGCGGCATCGGCGGCAACCGGGGTCTGCGGTGTGGCCGGATCGCCCGGCCATCCGGTGCCGGGCATTACCGGGGAACCGAACGCCTGGCCGGTATGCGGGTGGACGAGCACATGAATATCCTGCATTCATGGGCCGACCCCACGCCGTAGGATCGGCTTCCGTGAAGGCGGATGCGCTGGCCGACCTCATCGCCGGCCTGCCCGACGGAATGGTGATCACCGACGCAGGCGTGACCGAGGGCTACCGGCAGGACCGCGCTTTCGACCCGTCGGCCGGCAAACCGCTGGCCGTGGTCCGGCCACGGCGCACCGAGGAGGTGCAGACCGTACTGCGCTGGGCCACTGCCCACCGGGTGCCGGTGGTGACCCGGGGAGCCGGCAGCGGCCTGTCGGGCGGGGCGACCGCGCTGGATGACGGAATCGTGTTGTCGACGGAAAAGATGCGCGACATCTCCGTCGACCCCGTAACCCGCACCGCGGTATGTCAGCCCGGCCTGTTCAACGCCGAGGTGAAGAAGGCCGCCGCCGAACACGGCCTGTGGTATCCGCCCGACCCGTCCTCGTTCGAGATCTGCAGCATCGGGGGCAACATCGCCACCAACGCCGGCGGGCTGTGCTGCGTGAAGTACGGCGTCACCACCGACTATGTGCTGGGCATGCATGTGGTGCTGGCCGACGGTACGGCGGTCCGGCTGGGCGGTCCACGGCTCAAGGACGTCGCCGGGTTGAGCCTGACGAAACTCTTCGTCGGCAGCGAAGGCACGCTGGGCGTCATCACGGAAGTGACGCTGCGGCTGGTGCCCGCGCAAAATGCGTCCAGCATCGTGGTGGCCAGCTTCTCCTCGGTCCAGGCGGCGGTCGAGGCGGTGCTCGGGGTGGTGGCGCAACTTCGGCCTTCGATGCTGGAGTTCATGGATTCGGTGGCGATCAACGCCGTCGAGGACATCTTGCGCATGGACCTGGACCGCGGGGCGGCCGCCATGCTGGTGGCCGGCTCCGACGAGCGCGGGCGGGCCGGTAGCGAGGACGCCGAACTGATGGCCGCGGTGTTCGTCGAAAACGGTGCGACAGAGGTGTTTTCGACCGACGATCCCGACGAGGGCGAGGCGTTCGTCGCCGCCCGCCGGTTCTGCATCCCGGCGGTTGAAGCCAAGGGATCCCTGCTGCTCGAAGACGTAGGGGTGCCGCTTCCGGCGCTGGGCAAGCTGGTCACCGGAATAGCGCGCATCGCCGCCGAACGCGACCTGATGATCTCGGTGATCGCCCACGCCGGCGACGGCAACACCCATCCGCTGATCGTGTACGACCCGTCTGATGCCGCGATGGCGCAGCGCGCCCACGTGGCATTCGGCGAAATCATGGACCTAGCCGTCAGCCTCGGCGGCACGATCACCGGTGAGCACGGCGTCGGCCGGCTCAAGCGGCCCTGGCTGGACGGCTATCTCGGGCCCGAGGCGATGGACCTCAACCGGCGCATCAAGCAGGCCTTGGACCCGCTGGGCATCCTCAACCCCGGCGCGGCGATCTGAACTTGCGCCAGGTTTCCCCTTGCCGCCGTTATCCCAATAACGTTCGTTTTCAGGACCGAACGGTAACTGCGGGCGAAACGGCGAGGCACCGTGATTGTCGCCACAGCCAGCCGACCGGGGGCTGGTTGGCCGTGGTGCGGGTCACGGCCAGCGGTTGACCCTTGACATCTCACTGTATCTGTCGTATTGATAAGACATCACAACAAGTTTGTCTCACGAGGCTTGCTTCCAGCTCGCCACGGCCGACACCTGGCCGAACCCCTGGCCGATGTACCGCGCGCTGCGCGACCACGACCCGGTGCACCACGTTGTCCCCGAGGGTAGGCCGGACCGCGACTACTACGTGCTGTCTCGGCATGCCGACGTCTGGTCGGCCGCCCGTGACCATGAGACGTTCTCCTCCGCGCAGGGCCTGACCGTCAACTACGGAGACCTGGAGCTGATTGGACTGCAAGATAATCCACCGATGGTGATGCAGGATCCGCCAGTACACACCGAGTTTCGCAAACTGGTGTCGAGCGGTTTCGCGCCGCGACAGGTCGAGGCGGTGGAGCCGAAGGTGCGCGACTTCGTTGTCGAGCGCGTCGAGAAGCTGCGCGCCAACGGCGGCGGCGATATCATCACCGAGCTGTTCAAACCGCTGCCGTCGATGGTTGTCGCGCACTATCTCGGTGTTCCCGAGGAAGACCGGGCGCAATTCGACGGCTGGACCCAGGCCATCGTCGCGGCCAATACGGCAGACGACGGCGTTGCCGGCGCGCTGGAAACGGCCGGCGATGCGGTCGGGTCGATGATGGCCTACTTCACCGGGCTGATCGAGCGGCGCCGAACCGAACCCGAAGACGACGCCATCTCCCACCTGGTTGCCGCCGGTGTGGGCGCCGACGGCGACATCGCCGGCACGCTGTCGGTGCTGGCGTTCACCTTCACGATGGTCACCGGCGGCAACGACACCACCACCGGAATGCTCGGCGGCTCAATGCCTTTCCTGCACCAACGTCCGGACCAACGGCGGCGCCTGGTAGACGAGCCAGGGCTTATTCCCGACGCGGTTGAGGAACTGCTGCGGCTGACCTCACCGGTGCAGGGGCTGGCGCGCACCACCACCCGCGACGTGACGATTGGCCACACCACCGTCCCGGCCGGTCGCAAGGTATTGCTGCTGTACGGGTCAGCCAACCGAGACGAACGCCGATACGGGCCGGACGCCGGCGAATTCGACATGACCCGATGCCCGCGCAACATCCTGACTTTCAGCCACGGCGCACACCACTGCCTGGGAGCGGCCGCGGCCCGGATGCAGTCCCGGGTTGCGCTGACCGAACTGCTGGCCCGCTGCCCGGAGTTCGAGGTGGACGAATCCGCCATCGTCTGGTCGGGCGGCAGTTATGTGCGGCGCCCGCTGTCGGTGCCGATTGCGGTGAAGTCCTGATGCCGGCTGACTGGATGGCATCCCGCCGCGCCGAAGTGGCCGCAGACCGGATACTCGACGCGGCCGAGCGGCTCTGGACCCAGCGGGACCAGGCTTCGATCGGTATGAATGAAATCGCCAGGGCCGCAGGTTGTTCCCGCGCGACGCTGTACCGGTACTTCGAGAACCGTGAGGCGCTGCGAATCGCTTACGTGCACCGCGAGGCTCACCGGCTCAGCCGTGCGATCAAGGAGCAGATCGACGGTATCGACGACCCGCGGGAACGGCTGATCGCGAGCATCACCGCCACGTTGCGGATGGTTCGCGGCAGCCCGGCATTGGCGTCGTGGTTTGCTATCACCCGCCCGCCGATCGGGGGCGAGTTGGCCGGACAGTCGGAGGTGATCACTGCCTTGGCCACCGCCTTCCTCAACTCGCTGGGTCTCGAAGATCCCGCGACCGTGGAACGCCGGGCGCGCTGGTTGGTGCGGGTACTCACGTCGCTGCTGATGTATCCGGGCCAACACGACGCCGACGAGCGGGCGATGATCGAGGAGTTCGTCGTGCCGATTGTGACGCCGGTTTCCGCGCGCGCGGCTAAGAGTTGACCCGTCTCGTCACAGCTGTCACTCCCGTTTCCTGGCGGCACCATCGTCGAAAGTGCCCGCCTTAGCGCGACAAACCTTCCACGTCGGGCCGTGCAGCCCAGACTGTCGCGTTGAGGCGGGCAAACCGTGGCCCCACTTGGCGCCGATACTCGTGGGGTCGGTGTGACTACAGCGGCTCGGCCGCCGACCGTGACGGCTTAATCCCGCACGCGCGTGAAACGGTGTAGCAGCCAGGCCAACGGAATCGTCAGTACCAGCGTCGCGATGAACAGGTTCAGCATCGAGCCGGTGTAGACGTGGTACCGAACCACATAGACCATCGCGAACTCCATCGTCACCAGATGGACCAGGAAGATCTCGTAAGAGATCTCACCCAGCCACACCATCGGCCGGGTAGCCAGCAGCCGGCAATACCACCCTTGGTCACCCAAAGCCAGCGGTGCCAACGCAAGCCCGGCGATCGCGGCATAGAAACCCGTCTTGACCAGCGCCTCCCCCAGCGTTGCCGGCGATGTCGTGGGCGCACCCGCGATGGGAGTGGAGACGATGAAGTAGCTGATGGTCGCCAGCGGTATGGCCACGAACGCGTAGCCGCGCACACCCATCGCCTGCAGCACGGCCAGCACCATGCCGGCGAGGAACCACGCCAGGTAAGTAGGCAGCCACAGCCGAGCGCCGTCGGGAAACCAGTGATCGGTGTGCACCAGGATCAGCCATGCCGGGCTGATCAACGTCATCCCCGCCAGGGCGCCCAGCAGTAACCTCGGCTGCCACCGCCACCGGCAGATCAGCACCAGCAGCAGGTACGCCAACGGCGGTAGTGCCAGGTAAAAAGCGGCCTCTACAGCCAGGCTCCACATCTGGGTCAGGCCTTGATGCAGATACTTGCCCAGGTAGCCGTTGCAGTAGATCTGCGTCAGCGTGAGGTTGCGGACCAGTCCCCACCAGGTGTGCCCGGGGTTCGGTCCCGCGTCCCGGAAGTGATACAGGACGTAGGCGACAAGCACGGTGATGATGTAGGCGGGCATGATGCGCCGGACCCGGTGCCGCGCATAGCGGCTCAGCGAAGGTGGCGGGCCGCCGGTGGCGGCTGATTTCAGCCATGGGCGGAACAGCAGGAAGCCGGACAGCACGAAAAAGATCGGGACGCCGATCTCCAGCCGGGCGCCGACCAGGCCCCAATAGCCGTGGGTGTACTTGCCGGTGATGTACGCCGCGTGGGTCCCGACGACCAGGAGGGCGGCGACCGCGCGGATACCGGTCAGCGACGCGACCCGGTCCACGTGGGAGATCTGTTCGAGTCCGCCTTGGGCGTCTTTTTCCTCGGAGAGGGTCATCCGGCGTGTTTTCTGCGTGGTTTGCCGCCGTCGCGACGAGTTTTTTCGGGGGATTTGTCGGTTTCTGGCCGAAGGTTGATCAGCACGCCCGAGATGCGGGTGTGCTCAAGCTTTTTCAGTGTCGCGCGGGGCAGTTTGGCCGGCAGTTCTATCAGTGAGAAGTCTGGCCCGATGGCGATGTGGCCAAAATCGCTGCGATGCAGGCCCCCCTCGTTGGCGATGGCGCCGACGATCGCGCCCGGACCGATCTTGTGACGCTTGCCCACGGCGACGCGGTAGGTAGCGAATGCTCTTGTGTGCCTTGGCTTTTCGTGTTGGCCGTGGCGGGGCCGTTCGGGCGGCGGTTCGGGCGCCATGAGGAAGGCCTCGCCGTCGCGGGACTGCAACGCCAGGGCCGCGGCAATGTCGGCCATCGGGACGTCGTGCTCACGTTCGTAGTCCTCGACCAACTTGCGAAACAACTCGATTCCCGGGGCGCCGAGCGCGTCGGTGATGGAATCGGCGAATTTTGCTACCCGCTGGGCGTTGACGTCCTCGACGGTGGGCAATTCGGCCTCGGTGAGCGTTTGCCGCGTCGCTTTTTCGATCGCCTTGAGCAGGTGACGCTCCCGCGGCGAGACGAACAACAGCGCGGTCCCGGAACGCCCGGCCCTGCCGGTGCGTCCGATGCGATGTACGTAGGACTCGGTGTCGTGCGGGATGTCGTAGTTGAGCACATGCGATATGCGCTCCACGTCCAACCCGCGCGCGGCCACATCGGTGGCGACCAAGATGTCGATCCGGCCGTCTTTCAGTGCGGTGATGGTCTTTTCGCGCTGCGGCTGCGGAATATCGCCGTTGATAGCGGCCGCGGAAAACCCTCGGGCACGCAGTTTTTCGGCGACTTCCTCGGTGGCCTGTTTGGTGCGGACGAAGACGATCATCGCCTCGAACGGCTCGACTTCGAGGATGCGCGTCAGTGCGTCGATCTTACGTGGACCGGCAACCTGGATGTAGCGCTGCGAAATGTTCTCGGCTGTCGCGGTTTCGGCTTCGGAGGTGACTTCGAACGGATCGTGCAGGTATTTGGTGGTGAGCTTGCGGATCGGCGGTGGCATGGTCGCCGAGAACAGGGCGACCTGTTTGTATTCCGGGGTTTCGGACAGGATGCGCTCGACGTCTTCGGCGAAACCGATGGTGAGCATCTCGTCGGCCTCGTCGAGCACCAGGTAGTCCACCCGCGACAGGTCCAGCGTCCCGCGTTCCAGGTGGTCGATGACCCGGCCGGGGGTACCTACGACGATTTGCGCGCCGCGTCTCAGCCCGGCCAGCTGCACGCTGTAGGACGACCCGCCGTAGATCGGCAGCACGTGCAGCTGCGGCAGATGAGCCCCGTAGCGGCTGAACGCCTCGGCTACCTGCAGAGCCAGCTCCCGGGTCGGCGTCAGCACCAGCGCCTGAGTCGCTGTGCTGGTGACATCGATCTTGGACAGGATTGGGATCGCGAAGGCCGCCGTCTTGCCGGTTCCGGTCTGCGCCAGGCCCACCACGTCAGAACCGGCCATCAGCGCCGGAATCGTCGCCGCCTGGATGGCGGTCGGTGACTCATAACCGACGTCAGCAATCGCCCGCAGAACTAGGGGATGAATCTGCAGGTCGGCAAAGGTCGCAGAGGGCGCCACAGGCGAATTTTCCAGGAGGGTCACTGCCTTTGGAGTTTAGTGGGGATGCGAGCGCCGCGCGGAGCGGAGCGCGGCGGGTCATCACCATTGGGTCCAGTGGGGATCGCGAGCGCCGCGGAGCGGAGCGCGGCGGGTCACCACCATTGGGTCCAGTGGGGATCGCGAGCGCCGCGGAGCGGAGCGGGTGCGGCGCACGGCCGCGCCTGCCGCACCTGCGAGCCGGATGGCGGTACGGTGCGCGATGTGTGGTCGCTACCCTGCCGTACCGAGCCACTGACGGGTCTGGTCGCGGTGCTGTTAGTCGCCGCGACGTTGACTGGGTGCGGTTCGGGGGATTCCACGGTCGCGAAGACGCCACAGGCCACTGCGACCTCTTTGACTACCGCCAGTGCACCGAGCCCCTCTGCGGCCGCTGCCCCGGCCAGCAGCGCTGCGCCGGCGGACCCGTGCGCGGTCAATCTCGCCTCGCCCAACATCGTAAAGGTAGTCTCCGAGCTGCCTCGCGATCCTCGCAGTGCCCAGCCCTGGAACCCGGAACCGCTGGCCGGTAACTACAACGAGTGCGCTCAGCTGTCGGCCGTCATCATCAAGGCCAATACCAACGCCATCGGTCCCACCACCCGGGCGGTGATGTTCCACCTCGGCCAGTTCATCCCGCAAGGGGTGCCCGACACGTACGGCTTCAACGGCATTGACGGCTCGCAGTGCACCGGCGACACGGTGGCACTGACCTACCCCAGCGGCATCAACGGCCTGAAAACCGATGTGCGGTTCCATTGGAACGGCAACGGAGTCGAGCTCATCGGCAACACCCCCGGCGCCTGAACGAGCCGACCGGCCCTGGTGTGGGGCGTCAGGCCGCGGTGTTCGCCGGCGCCCTCGTTGGGTTCGCCGACCTGCTGGCCCGCGACGCCCGACACACGCCGGCAGGTGCTCCCGTCGGCCGCCGGGCAGCATCTGCGCGGCGGCCACGCACACCAGCTCGGAGCCTGTCAGCCGGTTCGGATGACCCGCTCGCCGGCGTTCGAGTTTTCCACGTAATCGTCGAT
>DATJBA010000285.1:0-11429 GCA_035515675.1 Mycobacterium sp. | reverse complement strand
TGCACCCGGAAATCCCCGGCTTCTCGATCACAGCGGGCAACTCCAGCGGCGTCAACGACGCGGCGGCGGCGGTGCTGGTCGCCGACCCCGTGGCGGCCGGGGCCGACGGGCTGGCGCCGCTCGCCACGGTCAGGGCCTGGGCCGCGGCCGGCATCAGTCCCAATCTGACCGGCCTCGGCGCGCTGCGGGCAATAGCCAAGGTGCTCGACCGGGCCGGCCTGGCCGCGCAGGACATCGCGCTGTGGGAGATCAACGAGGCGTTCGCGTCGGTGCCGATCGCGGCCTGCCGCGAATACGGCATCGACGAGGAGAAGGTGAACTTCTCCGGCAGCGGCTGCAGCCTCGGCCACCCGATCGCGGCCTCGGGCGCACGCATGATCACCACGCTGACCTATGAGCTGGCCCGCCGCGGCGGCGGCATCGGCGTCGCGGCAATGTGTGCGGGCGGTGGCCAGGGCGGCGCCGTCGTAATCGAGGTCTGAGCAAACGGCTAATTGCAGAACGTGTAGCCGATGAATTGGGTGTCGCGGGCGTTGGTGCCCGAGTAGTTCACGTAATGCACGGCCGGCAGTCCGTTGTACTGGCTGTTCATCTTCTGCACGGTGGGCGGCGGTGGCGCTTTGGGGAAGGCCAGGACCAGATCGGCGAAAATCTTCAGCCCCGGCTGGCAGATCGCATCGGGCCGCGGCGGCTGCGCATTCCACGCATGCACGACGACCGGGTCGGTGAGCTGATACCCGGCCGCGCAATTCGGATCGCAGATCTTGAAAACGGCGGTTCCGCTCCCATCGGCGCCCTGCGGTCCCCAGGAGGTCCACGACATGTCTTGCAGCGCAACGGCTACGCTGGCGCATCCCAGGATGTTGAGCTTCTTCGGACGCTCGACCGGCGGGACCGACGGGTTGTAACAGCCCGGGATGGCGAAGCTGGATGGTGGTGCTGGCTGGGCACCGGGGGCCGGCCCGCTTTCGTGGCCCTGAGTCAGCTTCACTCCGACAAAGCTGAGCACGCCGATCAGCAGAATAGCCAGGACGACGCCGACCATCCCCAGGCGTCCCCCGGGAAACCGCAATCGGCTCGATGACGAGACGTTGCCGCTCACGTTTACCAGGTTATGGCAGAAACGTCACACGGGTGGCGAGCGCCACACGAATCTTCACCCGGTAAATTTGGTCAACGGTGCCAACTTATTGAGGATTGTGAGCTACGGATGAGTGATGACCACGCACTGGCCGCGCGGCTGGCCTCCGAGGCGGGACGGCTGCTGCTCGGAGTGCGGGACGAATTCGCCGATGCCGACGCAGGCGAGCGGAAAGCGGCGGGGGACAAGCGATCCCACGACTTTCTGATGGAAGCGCTCGCCAGCGAGCGGCCCGGCGACGCGGTGCTGTCCGAGGAGGGCGCCGATGACCCGGTGCGGTTGCGCTCGGAGCGGGTGTGGATTGTCGATCCGCTCGACGGGACGCGTGAATTCTCCGAGCTGGGGCGCGACGACTGGGCGGTGCACGTCGCGCTTTGGCGGGCCGGTGAGCTCGTTGCCGGTGCGGTAGCACTGCCGGCGCAGGAAATCACGTTGGCGACCCCACAAGTTGATGCACCTCCCGCCGCGCCGGACAAGCCGCGCATTGTGGTATCACGCACCCGGCCGCCCGCTATTGCGTTGGCCGTTCGCGACGCGTTGGACGGCACCTTGGTGGAAATGGGTTCCGCCGGAGCCAAGGTGGCGTCGATCGTCCAAGGTTTGTCCGATGTGTATGTACACGCGGGAGGCCAGTTCGAATGGGACTCGGCCGCCCCCGTGGCGGTGGCCCGAGCCGCTGGTTTGCATACCTCCCGCATTGACGGGTCTGCGTTGGCGTACAACCAACTGGTCCCGAAGTTGCCGGACCTGGTGGTCTGCCGTCCTGAACTTGCCCAAGCCGTACTCGCCGTCACTGGCTGACGGTACGGCCGGCGGCCCGGACACCCGGTGACCCGCTCTTAGCGCAGCGCCTGCTACCAGGAGAGAACGCGTTCGGCCAGTTCGGGTCCGCTGTCTTCTTGGATGAAGTGGCTGGCATTGATGCGGGCGTGCGGCTGGCCGGCCGCGCCGGGGATGTGCTTGATCAGGGGACGGTCCGCGTGCCCGAGGATGGGGTCGCGAGCTCCGAAGATGGCAAGGAAGGGCTTCTCCCAGCGGCCCAGGGCGTCCCAAGCTGCCCTATTGGCCGGAATCGCCGGATCGTCGGGTGAGGTCGGTACCAACTGCGGGAACGCGCGGGCCCCGGCTTGATACGTCCTGTCCGGGAAGGGCGCGTCGTAGCCGGCCCGCACCTTGGGAGGAACCCTGCGGACGGTGCCGACGGCGACCACGCGCCCGGCGGGCAGCACGGGAGAGTAGCGCACAAACGCCCGCCACGCGAAGGAGGCGGGCGAGGGCCGCTGCCCTGCGGGAAGAAAACCGTTCGCCACCACTAGCCGCGCGATCCGGTCACCCTGCTCGGCCGCGATGCGCAGACCGATAAGCGATCCCCAGTCCTGCGATAACAGCGTGACATCCTTCAGGTTGAGGCGCTCAAACCACGAGGTCACCCACTCGACGTGCCGCAGGTAGGTGTAATCCTCGATCCGGCCGGGCTTGTCGGAGCGGCCGAAGCCGATCAGGTCGGGCGCAAGCACGCGGTTCCCGGCGTCAGCCAGCGGCGGAATCATCGTGCGATACAGGTAGCTCCAGGTGGGCTCGCCGTGCAGCAGCACGATCGGCGGGCCGTCGGCCGGACCCTCGTCGAGGAAGTGCATTCGCAGCGGCCGCGTGTCGCTTGCCGTCACGTCAAGGTAGTTCGCTACGAACGGATAGCCCTCCAGGTTTTCGAATCGGGAGTCTGGGGTTCGCAGCACATCCATATTGAGCTCCTCCGGTGGGCGGGCGCCTTTGCAAGCCTCTCTCTGCGGCGCGAATTCGTCCAGTCCGAGATTTCATCGAGGCAGCAATCGGTGGCCACTGAACTGCCCAATTCATGGCCATCCGGCGCGCGGTTCTCCTCGTTGCTGACGTCGGCGCATACACGCACTACATGTACTGGAGCCGGAGGCACCCGGCTTGCGCGTAGCTGATGGTGGCGCAGCTACTGGAATCGTGATTGACGCGGGTAAAGGCCTGAAGCTGGCGAAGCTTGCTACCGCACGTTGGCGAGAGCCCGGCCCATTCGTGATATGGCCTCAACGAGAATGGCTTGCGAGGTGGCAAAGTTCAACCGTACATGCCCGGCTCCGCCGGTTCCGAAGACGTGCCCGGAACTGAGCGCAACACGGGCGTGCTTGAGGAACCAGCGGGCCGGCCCGGACAAATCGGCTACCACCGCAAGTCCATCGGCGACTTCTTCGTCAAAGCCGAGCTGTCGACAATCGAGCCACGCCAAGTAAGTGCCCTGTGGCCATTGATATTTCACTCCGGGAAGATGCTCCGCGATTAGATCGCCCAGCAACGTTCGGTTCTCGTCTAGACCCTGTAGCAGCAGGTCGAGCCAGTCACCGCCGGTCCGGAATGCTTTGGCGTGCGCGATGATACCCAGGTGGCTAGGACCGTGGCTGACCTCCTCCGGCATTCGGCGAAGGTCTGCGGCCGCCTCCGGACCGGCAATGGCCAAAGCCGCCTTTAGCCCCGAAAGGTTCCACGCCTTCGATGCGGACGTCAGGGCGAAGGCGTTCTCTGCACCGGGGACGGTCAGATACGGGACGAATCGCGACCCGGACAAGATGACCGGCGCGTGAATCTCGTCCGACACCACCCGGACACCGAACCGGCGGGCAAGATCGGCAATCCTGCGTAGTTCATCGACGGTGTGCACCGCCCCCGTCGGGTTGTGCGGATTGCACAACAGGTACGCGACCTTCGCGCCTGAAGCACTAGCACGCACGAACGTTTCCTCCAAGGCGTTCAAGTCAATTCGGCCATCGACACCAAGCGGCGCTTCGAGCACTCGACGGCCGTCGTGCGACACGAATGCGTAAAACGGGGCGTATGCCGGCGAGTTGACGATGACGGCGTCACCGCGGTCGGTCACCAGACGTAGCGTCTCAACGACACCGAGCATGAGGTCCGGAACGATCGCGGTGCGGCTGACCGCCAGGTCGTGCCACTGCCAACGCTGAGAAGCGAATTCACTGACCGCTTCGGCAAACGCAGTGCCGTACGGATATCCGGTATCACCGTTGTCGATAGCTGTGTGGAGGGCGTCGGCCACCGTCGGCGCCAGTTTGACGTCCATCTCGGCGACCCACAGCGGTAACACATCGGCCGGGTGCGCACGCCACTTCATGCTCGTGCGGACCTGCAGTTGCTGCAGCGTGAGTTCCTCGAGTGGATTAAACGTCACTCCGGCAGACTAAGCCGCGGCGGTTGGCGAGCGGGATCCGCCCGCCGCGGACTGCTCATGCAGACCGGTCTGGACGGTGATGCGCGTTTGATCCGAAAACGTCAACCTAGTCAGGCGAGGGTCGGACGCCGCGGCGACAATCAGCAAACTCATACGATCGGAACGATCGGCAGAACAAGTGTTAGGTTAGGGTGCTTGGATATGACGACATCGGGTAGCCACCGCGTTGTTAGGATTAGGCCTTCTGCCCACGCGGGCAAACCAATTGCCCCAAGTCCCTCGAACCGGCGCCGGCCCGCGATCGCTGGTGCGCACCCAAAGCTGTGGGCGCTGATGTTCACACTGGCCACCGCCGCGTGGGCCTACGGGTGAGGAGAGTGCTTGTGTCAATCGAAAAGCCTGCCCGCAGCATCTGCGCGGGGTGTGGGACTAACCTTTGGGCCGGCGGTTGCCCGAGACAGCGGCACGTCGGGTGTGCTTCGGTCACGATTACTCCTGTGGCGGGCTGGTATCAATCAAAACCGCGCCGTCGGGCTGGTTCCCGAGTGTCTGAAGCGGTATGTCCTCACCCTGGGCAGTGAGGCGAACGATCTGGGCTAATTGTCCGGGGGCGTCGCACTGAAGATAGTGATCGGCGCTGGGCACTACCCAGTAGCGGTTTCGGCCGGGTTTGTTCTTCAAATGGGTCTGCCAGACATGGTTGGGAACGCGTAGCGGCGCGATGTTATCGTGCACCCCCCACACCACCGTGGTGTTGATGTCACTCTTGGAAAGCACTTCAAGCCAACTGGTTTCATCTGCGGCGCGCTCATTCAGATATTGAATCGTGTCCGGCAGGACGCGGATTCCGTCGTTGTGGGCAAAGCATTTCGCCAACGCGGCGATCTCCGGGTCTTCCAGTGTTCGGCGTGGCATGAAGGTGCTGGCCCCCAAGCCGGCCGCCAGCATGTCCGGCGTCGTCGCTGCTGCGGTGCCTCGCCCGGTTGTGGGGTCGAGCAGCGCGGTCTGGAACACGGTCAGGTTCGAAAGCGGAAGATAGATGTTGGCATTTGTCAAAATCAGGTCGACGGGCAGGGTCGGTGGGTCGTGGGCCGCCAACATCTCCAGCGCGATCATGCCGACACTGCTGCCGCGATCATGGGTGAGCATGCGGTATTCGGTCAGCTTCCACACCTGGGTGATCGCATAGACGAGCAGACGTGCGTCGTCGTACAACGAATAGACATGCGGCGCCGGTGGCTTGTCGGACAATCCGTAGCCCGGAAAGTCCAGCAGATAGATGTCAAACTCGGAGCTTAATTCACCCGCCAAGGCGAAATAGTCGATGCTCGACGTCGGAAAGCCGTGCACGAGCACCAGCGGGGGAGCCCCGGGTGTGCCGCAGCGGCGGCTGAACACCGTGACTTCCTGTCCACCATTGACCGCAGTTGTCGACCGCCAGCGAAGTTCCGTACCGCCGTTTTGCCACTCTGCAAAGATGTCCAAGCTGCCAGCATCTCAGAGGTGATCGCGGTCAGACAACCAGCGTTTCAGCAAGCGCTCTCACGGGCAGGTCACATGAATCCCGAACGTCACCTGGCGCGTACCACTTTGGCCGGGTGTGGTCGCTTGGCCCGTTCCGGTCACGGTGTAACTCTTGCCTTCCTTGGTTGCTTGGACCTGGGTTGGAGACTGGACCGGCTGATAGGGCATCTGATACTGACCGGTTCCCACCTTGAGCGAAATTGCAAAGCCATCGACGCTTGGCGGTGTTTCATCCGACAGGGCCAGTGACACTGACGCTGAATCGTCGTGAGCTTTGATGCGGATGGTCAGGTCGCCCGACTCCGCCGGCGTCGCACTCGGTTGCGCTGGCGAGCTAGTGCAGTCGACTCCTGTGATCATCGTGTGCTTGTTCCCGCCCACCATGACGGTTGTGCTTGAAAGAGCCGGACTCGAACTCGCGGGAGAAGATGGCTGGCTAGTCTTGGTGGAACAGGCCGACAGGCCAGCCCCCAACACGACCGCGCCGAGCGCGGCGGCAGCGAGAACGATCCGCCGCCGCGCCGCGCGCATTCGCACCGATCCGTCCTGGCTGCCTGCTTGTCGGTGGCGACAGTCCGGATTCTTGACATCCTCCCCCGCCTGAAGGCGGTGGATTCCCGCGTGCCGATATCCGGCTGTCTTGGTGCTGATTACCGCACCGCCGTAACCCGGGGGCGTTTGCGTTCGCGCCGATCGACCCTGTCCCTTGCGGGTGCCGCAGGTGTCCTGTGTTTCCGCGGCCTCGCCGATTACTTTCCCCGCCGCCGGTCGATGTCCTGACCTTGGGATCTCTCCTGGGGATTCAGTTGTGGCCAACAACGCAGCAGATATCGCCGACAAATCCGGACGCGCTTGTCCCCGGCCTGAAGGCCGAGGCTTGCGCGCTACGCTTTCTCTGGTCATCTCACTTCCTCTGCCAGAAGATCACGAGGACTATAATCCTAATTCGTTTCCGGAAGGCCTCATTTCTCCAGCGACGGGTCAAACTGCAGCGCTATGGACTCACGGCCAGGCTTCCCAACTGATTGCGTGGCGGCGCCGAGCAGGAACGCATCCGCGAACACAGCGCACGCCTCGTGCAGCTGGGGCAGATTGACATCGGGGACGTTGTCGACGACGGGGCGCAGCATCGTGTGGACCGCGATCGGTGCGACCATCTGCAAGATGAGTAACGGCAGCGGGATATCTCGGATACCCCCGGCAGTGACCTCGGCCGCCAGCCACTGGCCGAGAGTGGCGAGCATGCGCGGGGCGGTGTGTTGGGCGAGAGCCTGCACGGCGGAACCGGTCGGGCGGGCCAGTGCCTCGGCGATCATGGCCGGCGCCACCCGCGGTTCGCGGCTGAACGTTTCGGCCAGCAACCGAAAGATCCGATGTACCGTTTCGATTAGTTCGGTGTGCGGGCCAGAGATTGCCTCATCGATGTTCAGCATTGGGCCATAGCGATCAAAAACCGCACGCAGCAGTTCGTCACGGCCACCGAACACTGCATACAGGCTGTGCACAGAGCAGTTCGCCTGGGCTGCAACCGCTTCCAGCGTCACCGCCGCCAAGCCGCGGTTACTAATCAGCGACGCGGCTGCCTCCACTGCCCGTTTGCGCACCGGCGGCCGCCCACCCGGTTCCACACCGGCCGCGCGCACCGCGTCGTCCAACGGCTGCCGGGAACCGTTGAGCCGCCGCACCAGTGTGCTACGTGATATCCCGGCCTCGCGTGCGATCGCGATCAGCGGCACATCGGCCACGTCGCGGCCGAGATTCTCGGCCGCACGCAAGGCGGCCTCGACCACGTCAGCAGGAACCGCACTAATTGTCGACACAAGCATCAACGTAATCCGTAACCAACCTGGTCAGCGACGACAACCGGCAAACACGGTCGGTATCAACGATCCTCCAGCGGCGTGGCTTCGAACTGGAGAAACTCGTCGATGCCCAGCGCGCGCATCATCAGCGATGCCCAGGCCGGTAAAAGGTCACGGGCTTCGCGTCCGACCCGTCGGGGCTGGGTGATTCGATACCGGCGTCCGGCTCGCGTCATCTCACCACCGCCGGCCGCCAGCAGGTTGAGGGCAAACGGCGCATTGTGGTCGTACGCCAGCCCGACGATCCACCCGTCGCGGGTAGGGAGAGCC
This sequence comes from Mycobacterium sp., assembly GCA_035515675.1. GTDB lineage: Bacteria > Actinomycetota > Actinomycetes > Mycobacteriales > Mycobacteriaceae > Mycobacterium. The sequence continues at coordinate 3,418 of DATJBA010000285.1, read as the reverse complement.
TGTACGGGAGTGTCGTAGGACCGGCCAGTACGCCGGCCTCGGTGGTGCAGTACGGCAAAGGGGGGTAGGCGGCGAGTCAGGGGCTCGACGAACGGGTTCAGGCGGCGCGGCAAGGCGGCCAACTGGCGGGGAAATGTCAATGGCGTCAATCCTTTGTGTTGGGACGACTTGTTGGGGTAGCTACTGCTCTCACGTCGCGGCGCGGCTTGAGTCTGATACGCAGATACAGTACACCTTTATTCCTGTATCTGGAATCAAGTAAAGTTGTTTCCCGCATCGTGTGATTCGCGCATCGTGCGCCGTAAGGTTTCCCAGGTTTCAGCTGGTGTGCGGACCAAAGGACTCCGCATCGCCGAGACATGTGCATGACGAAAACGGATGTCACACAAGGTCTTCCACATGATGCTGACGTTGGGAACAGCCTGAACAAGGCGGTCATCAACGTCGCCGACCTACCGCGATTGCGATTACCCGGTCTGAGGCTGAGCAGCGGCGCAGGTCGCAGCATTGCTCGCTACTCGGGACCGCGGGCGACGGCGCGGGTCGGGTCCGAACTCCATTCAGACCATGACCCTGGGTACAACGCTGCTTCACGCCCCATCGCAGCGAGCGCCGCGATCGTGACAGTCGCGGTGACACCTGAACCGCAGTAGACACCGATGCGACCGTCACGATCGATGCCGTGGTCGGACAGCAGTTGGGTGAGCGCATAGTCGCCGATAAACATGCCGTCGCCCGCAAGGACGGCGCCGCTTGGAAGGTTCTTGGCGCCAGGGATGTGACCGGCAACCGGGTCGAGAGGTTCAACGTCGCCGCGGAAGCGCTCAGGTGCCCGCGCATCGAGCAACGTCACGCTGCCTGCGCCAGATTGCTCGGCCGTCAACGTGGGTCGACTTCCGGCATACAAATCATCGTGCGGCACAGTCACATTCCCGGGCTGCGGGTTGACCGGGCCGGTCTCAAGGCTCCGTTCGGCTGACCGCCACGCAGATAAGCCGCCGTCCAGAATGCGTACGTTCTCAAGCCCAGCCGCGGTCAGCGCCCACCACGCTCGCGCGGACCCGGCTCGATTCAGGTCGTCATACACGACGACTAACATGTCCTGCCGGATTCCCCATTTACGTGCGGCAGTCTCCAGGCTGCGCCCTGACGGCAGCGGGTGACGGCCGCGGCCGGCGATTGTGTGATCGGTGAGTTCATCCTCAAGTGACACATACACCGCGCCCGGTAGGTGGCCCTGCAGGTAGGCCGCACGCCCATCGGGATCATCGACCCGCCAACGCACGTCCAGTATGGTCACCGGATCGCCGGCTTCGATAAGGGCGGCCAGCTCGATGGCCGCGATCAGCGCCTGGTCGCGTGCTTCCACCGGTTTCACCTCCTTGTTGTCTCCAGCGAGCCTAGCTGTCGCAATCGGAATTAAACTCAATCGGAACTAAAAGTGAACAGTGGGTTGAAGTTTGGATTTCGACGGCGGTACCACGAGTGGGCTATTGACCACCTAACCGCTCGCAAGCAAGGATCAATTACATTGGGCCCTTCTGATGTGTTACTTGGGACCCTCGTGTTGTTCCGAGCTTGATGTGAAGCTTTGAGAGTGATGAGCGAAATGACAAAAAAGATATGTGCGTGCACGTTCGGCGCGTTATTGGCTGCCATGCTGGTGCCCGCAGCCGTCGCGCGCGCCGACGAAACGGACGCGGATTTCACCAACTACGTTGAGTCGCACGGCGTCCACCTTGGTACGGCGTCCCAGACCGTGAACATGGCGCGCATGATGTGCCAAGATCTCGTGGCAGGTTACACCCAGAAGGATGAGGTGGACCAGCTGACGGGCTCAGGGCGACTGAGCCAGGAGCAAGCCGCGTTTTTCATCGGCGCGGCCACCGCGGCTTACTGCCCGGACAAGCACCCTGGTAGCCCCCCACCACCACAACAGTAGAAGCCCCAGTGGCGGCTGACGGCGTCTCTGTCGGCTGAGTTCCGTCCTATCCGCACGGCACCTAGGCTGCCGTAACCCAGTAGGTGCGACCGGGCTCCCGGTGCGGCGTCCAGGGGCTGGGGCAGCCTCTGACACTTGCGCGCATATCCGCCACCGGAGATTTCGGTGGAGTCGTCGACATGTTCGCATCAAATCTTCGCTGCTACCGACTGTCGGTCTGGCATACCGACCGTTGGTCGGTATAGACTCTCTGCCGACAATGGAGGTAGAGCAATGAGCACATCGGAGCAGTCGCAGATCCGCACCCGCATGTTCGCCCGCGTGTTGGGCCCGTTCTTCACGATCGTGCCTACCACGGTTGCGGTGCGTGGCTCATACATGCAAACACTGTTTACCGAATTCAAGGCAAATCCCATGTGGCCGTGGCTGTTTGGCGCTATTCTGTTGATGTTCGGCATGGTTATCATCGCGTTTCATCAGTACTGGCGCAGCCCCGCGGCGATCATCGTTTCCGTTGTGGGCTGGTTTCTCGCGATACGTGGGGTGCTGCTGCTGACCGTTCCCCTGGCCTACGACGCCGCCGGTAATGCCATCTACAACTCGGGTGCGACCGCGGTGATATGGGTGGTGTTCATCTGCCTGGCCGCGGCCGGGCTGTACCTGACCTACGTCGGCTGGAAGCCGGAACCACGCACACCAAAAGCGGTGGCGAGCCCAGCCCAGGATCGCCCGCGTGCCGCGGGTAGTTAAGCATCCCGACATCCGCAGGGCGGAGCTGCTTGATCGGGCAGCGGGGCTATTTCTGCGCCGCGGTTATGACAATGTCAGCCTAAACGATCTGATCGCCGACGCCGGGGTCTCCAAGGGCGCTTTTTACCATTGGTTTCCGTCCAAAGACGCGCTGATAGCGGCTTTGGCCGAGCGCAGCGCCGGAGAAGCATTCGCGGGCGTCGAGGCCGCCGTCGCCGCGTGTGGTGGTGACGCGCTGGCTCGGCTCAACGCGGTGTTAAAGGCCGGTTATGACGTCAACATGAAGATGGGCGGGCCGGAGCAGCTGGCTGCGATGGCGTCGTTGCTGCGCCCCGACAATGCCCATCTGTACGGACGAATCCTTGCTGTCGAGGAAGCGTTGTTCCGGCCGCTGCTGACGCGGCTGATATCGGACGGGGTCGCAGACGGCATCTTCGACACGTTCGACCCGGAAGGTGTCGCTGACATGATTTATGGTCTTGCCGCACGCACGAACTCGAACATCCTGGATGTGTTGCAGGCTTCCGACGAGCCCGCTCGGGAGCGGGCGATCGACTGTCTGACAACCAGATTCAAACTGCACGGGCGCGCCATTGATCGCATCCTCGGACTACCGGACGGAAGCATCATCACACTCACACGCGCACAGGCCGAAGCGATGGTCGCGGCGCTACCGCGAAACTACTGACACCATCGCATTATCAACAGGGCTGATGGTGCAAATCG
>DATJBA010000284.1:0-69957 GCA_035515675.1 Mycobacterium sp. | reverse complement strand
GCGGTGATCGAGCAGGCCAAAGGGGTGTTGATGGCGGCCTACGGCATCACCGCGGACCGCGCGTTCGAGATTCTGGTGTGGCGCTCACAAGAGACCAACCTCAAACTTCGCGAGCTGGCCTTACGATTTATGGCCGCTCTCGGCGGGTCGCACTTGTCGCCCGAAAGCCGCAGCCACGTCGACCACACATTGCTCACGGTGAGATAGGGCTACATCACGGATCGGATTGGGCTACTTGGCACTTCCTGATCCGGGGGCAGGCAGGGTCCGGACAATGGTCCTCCCCAACGGTTGGGTGCGGCGATAACACTTCAAGTGATCGCAAGTTATTAAGCTACCCCCTCTTAGCGCCCGTGCGTGGTCATTTTGGCGGCATCATTTGAACTGATCTGCCGGTGTCGGCTCGGGCAGGGTGTTCTTGGTTTGTGGTCATGTCGCGGCAATCCGTTTGTCTACCACCCCGACCACAGCGGGTGCTGGGTCCTGGTCGATCTCGATATCAGGCAAGTGATACGACCGCTCCTACACCGTGTCCGTACCCCCTATGATCTCCTCCATGCCAGCCGACACACCTGGCCGCCGGCTGAAGGTGCTTGCCTCCGGACTGCACCAGCTGGGCACCATATGCGAGAAGATCAACGGTGAGCTGTCCGCCGACGCCGCGCGGACGGTGGTCGCCGCATCCTCGTGGGCGTCCAGCGCCGTCACGGCCACCATCACGGCAGCGGCGGCGGGCAAAGACCTGGCCGCCATCGCCGAGGGTATCGGCACCCGCGGAGCCGACTACGCCAAGGCGGGCACGATGTACACCGAGACCGACGAGGACAGCGGGGGCACGTTCCGGGGTTTGATCGCCTAATGCCCGGTGTGCTGGAGGGCTGGCCCACGCTCTCGCAGCTGATCACCTCTGACTTCGGCTACTTCGGGCAGCTGGCCGACTACCTGGAAACCATCTCGCCCAAAGCCCAGAACGCCTTGGAGCAGCTTGCCGAGGACGTGAAGCGGCCGGGTGGTGTGGAGTGGGAGGGCGAGGCCGGGGACAAGGCAATCGCGCAGGCCGATCTGGATGTGGTGAAGGCGCGCCCGTACATGTGGGGCTGGGACGACGTTGCGGCCAGCGCCCGGCGCTGGCAGGACGAACTGGAAGCCGGTAAGCGCCTGGCGCTCGATGCCGTCGACGACGCCGAGCGCGAGGGCTTCCAGGTGAACCAGGACTACAGCGTCACCGACACCCGCCGGTCCGCGACCGAAGCGGAGTTCAAGCAGCGCGTGGAGGCAGCCACCGCGCACTGTGACTTCATCCGCTCGCGTGTGGGCAGGCTGGTTGGCAACCAGGACCGCATCGACACCACGCTCAAGACAATGACCGCCGAATGGGGGAAGCTAACGTTCCCGGAGTCGGGCGGCGGCGTGCAGCAGGTCGACTTCAAACAAGGCGGCGGACCGGGTGACGCGCCGCCGTATCCGGCCAACGACATCATCGCCGAGGCCACCGACCTAGACGGCAACCGAATCATTCTCCGGCGCGGGTACTACGACGCGACGACGAAAAGGGGCTGGGGCTGGGACAAGGCGTACTGGAAGCATGGCGTCGTCAACCCGAACGTGTTCAAAGACTTGATCTCTCACAGCCGTCCGGTGCGCCAGCCGGACGGCACCCTCCGGTACGACGTGCCGATCAACCGGACCCACTGCACGAGCGGCCCGCTGGGAATCGCGAGCTGCAAGGATACCGGGGAGAGCTTGACGATGAGGATCGTGGTCGACCCCAGTACGAATCGTCCCGACGTTCCCGATGGTCAGCAGAAAGGAGTGATCACGATGTTCCCCCTTCCTGGAGGCAGCGGTGTGATCGAACTCGGACCGAAGTGGACATGGACTCCGCCGTGGGTGAATAACAATGTGCCCATCAACTGACGCCACCGCTGAGCAGCGCGAGTTCGCCGACGAGGTGCTGCACAAGCTGTTGCGCCACATCGACGCCCAGAACGCCGCGGGCGACGGTCCCTATCTGGTCTCCCATGCCTGGACCGACGGGACGATGATGTACCTCGTCTACACCCAGCCGCGGTATGACATCACGTGGGGGCTTGCCCGCGACACCAGGGAGTCGATCATTGACCCGGGTCCGTGGTTGGACGTGGACGATGCGGTGCGCTACTACTACCTCCTCGATCTGGAGGAGGGCTGTGCGACCGGCTGGCCGGATGACCCCTCTGCGATCCTGTGGTGCGGCTATCCGCTCGAAGACGGGCTGCCTGAGCGTCCGTCGGACATCCCCGAGGCGCATCGGCATACGCCAGCGCCGGTGCCGTCGTCGGCGAAGCGCGGGCCGCAGGTGGTCAACGAGCCGCGCCGGTACGCAGACCCGCTGTGACCACCGTTCTCGACCCCGCCTGCTGCCGGAGACGAGCGCGTGATTGACGTGCGGTGGTGGTCCGTTGATGGCCCCGCACGGCACATCGCACGCCGCATCGATGCAGAGCCTCTCGAGGAGTCAGATAATGCCAGATGGATCGCGCGACGACGCCATCGAATCGTTAACAACGTTAGGTCTCGACAATCACGAAGTGCAGTTGATCGAAACAGAACTACCAGCAGGGACAAAGGCTCTGATGGTCTACGGCAGTCGCGCGCGCGGGGATCACCAGCCGCAATCCGATTTCGACATCCTCCGGTTGAGTGACGAACCCCATATCACCTTCAAGCTGGGTCGGGTCGCGCATCCATAAGCTCATACACGATTGAGCAGTTTAAAGGCGCTAGCCGTACATTATTCGGAACCCACTTGATCCGGGACGGCAAAATCATCTTCGATCCTGAAGGTATTCTCGAGAAGTTGCTGGGAGGCTTGGATGTCGACCGCCACGGTGATGGGACCGGTTTGAGCAGGGTCTAGCCACGGTCATGGGACCACCCGTTTGCCAGTTATGGGACCACCCGGCGTGTCGTGCCGGGGGCCGCTCGATTATTGGATCGGATCGTTTCACGTCGATTGATGTGGAGGGGGTCCGCTGGATGTTTCGGGAGGTTTCGGTGGCCGAGGTAGTTGAGGTGCTGCGTTGCTGGCTGTCGGGTGCAGGGTTTCGGCGGGTGGCCGCCCTAGCTGGATGCTCACGGCATCACTTGGTTTAGCACCACTGCCTAGTTGGGCACCGTAGTGTTACGCCCAGCGCGGATGCGCCGCAGAAGTGCCCACGATCGCTGCAATCTCCGCCGCCAGCATCGGGTAGCCGATCCGCTCCTGCTCCAACCGCACGGCCGTGCCCAAGGTGTCCTCGACGAGATCTCGATAAAGCGCGGCTTCGTCGGCGGTCAGATGTGTCAGATCCGTGTTGACTGGGATGGGCTCACAGTCCCAGTGGGTTTCGTGGGCCAGCAAAGTGGCGCGGTCCATCAATATCGAACGCGCGCCGGGGAAGTTACAGCGCAGCCGGTCGAGAATCTGGAAACCATGGGTATCAATGTCGCCCCAGTAATACAGTGGCACCTCACGCAGCCAGCCCAACCGGCTGACGCGGGACACCGCGTATCCCCCGCCGAAGATCAGCAGCGATCGCGGAGCAGCAGGAAAGGCCAAGCAGGTCACCTCGTTCTCCACCACGAAGACCCGCTCGACATCGAGCGGCAGGTGCGCCAGTTCGTCGGCGCAGAGTTCCACGTCGGTGATGCCCGCCGAAAAAGGCGACACCCCCGGATCGAGGATGCGGATCCGGACCCGTGACGGCTTACCGCGAAAGCGGTACCGGGACGCGAAGTCTCGAGCGTCTGCGACTGCCGGGCGCGCCGCGACGAGGTCGACTAGTTCGGCCACGATCGCGCAGTGCTGTTCGATGAATTTGGTGTCGACGCCGGGCACGTCGATCTGCCGCAGGTAGCGGTCACGGTCAGCGTTGTCGATGACCCACCGCACGCATGCCAGCAGCTTGTCGAAGTACTCCTGGTGGGCCAGCGCGCGCATGGGTTTGTCGACGACCCATGAGTGAAGCTCGGGCAGAAGCTGATTGGTCAGCTGCACAAGCTCGTCATGGCGACGCGCCTGCGCGGTGGTGCCGAGAAACTGGGCGAGATCATCAAACGTCTCGATGCGGAAGCGGTCGGGGATCGCGTTAGCCCCGATGCGGCGCCCACCGACCATTTTCGTGGTCACCGTGAACGGGCCGGGGTGATCCGCCCACCGCCGTACCCATGCGGAAACCTCGGCGTATCGCGGACCGAGTTCGGCGGCCGTCGGCCCGCGCAACCGCAGGTCGATTGGGGTGAAGCCAGCGCCCTGGGCCCGCTGCGTCAACGCCGCGCCGGTGTCCCACTTCTTGCGTAGCCGCACGCGTATGCCCGCCGGCGTCGACCACTCGGTCACGATGCCGCGGAGTCGGTCGGCGAACCGTCGACCGTAACCATGCTGTGCAGCCGCTTGCGGGCGCGGTATTCCTCGATGGTCAGGCATTGCAGCTGCGAGCTGTTGCCGTGCTTGTTCTCGACGAAGCCCACCGAAGACACGAATGGCTCGATGACGTGGATCTTCTGTAGCGGGGTGACGATCAGCAGTTGCAGCCCCAGCTTGGCGAACAACGACAACGCGAAGCGGGTCGAGTCATCCGAGCCTCGGCCGAACGCCTCGTCGATCATCACGAAACGAAAGTCCTTGGAGCGCTTTACTCCCCACTTAAGGTTGAACTGGTAGGCCAGTGACGCCGCCAGGATGGTGTAGGCGAGCTTCTCCTTCTGCCCGCCGGATTTGCCGCCGGAGTCGGTGTAGTTCTCGTACTCGCTGTCGTCGCTGCGCCACCGCTCGGAGGCGGCGAACGTGCACCAGTTGCGCACGTCGGTAACCCGCTTCACCCAGTTGCGGTCAGCCTCGGTCGTGCCCTCCCGGCCGCGGAACTTCTCGATCAGATCCTTGACCAGCAAGAACCGCTCTTCGGAGTACTGGTCGCTCGCCTCGGCGCCGATCGAGTTGTCACTGCACCGCCGCAGCTCGTCGCGGAACTCGCGGATCTCCCGGTTGGGGGTGGGCGATTCTTCGAGCCGGATGTACCGGCCGGGGTTGTAGTCGATCCCGACCAGGGATTCGTTAATGACCCCGATGCGGGACCCGATCAGCTCGACTTGTTTGTTGAGCTCGGAGTGGAATCCGGCGATGTCGCGAATCGTGTTGGTGTTCAGGTATTCCTTGAATGCGGCCTCGAAACGCGGCAGGTCGTCGCTGAGCAGTCGTTCGCGCAGGGCGCGGTACTCCCCGGCGGCCGCCACATGAGAGTCCATCTCGACCGTGTCCACCGGATACTTGCGGCGAAACTCGGCCATCCGCGCCACGATCCGGCGGCCGACCTGCTCCGCTTTGGCGCCGACGGCTTCCGCTTCCCCGGTCAATGCCCGGTAGTGCTTCGGTTCCTCTTCCGCGCAGGCCTCCGCGGTCGTCGGCTCGGCGCCGACTCGGGCAGCGAGCGCGTCGTAAAACCGTGAGGCCGCGTCGGCTCCCGGCTCGGCCGCGATGCTTGCCGCCGCAGCCGCACCGACTTCGGCCCGCTCCCGACCCTCGGACAACTTCCCGATGTCCTGCTCCACACTGCGACGCTGCTTGTCTGCCACCTCGATCTCGGTCTCGACCCGAGCGATCTCGCGGCCGATGCGGGCCAGCTCACCGGAAGATGCCTCCAACTCGCGCTTGCGTTCCGTGAGGCGGTCGATCTCGGTGACCATCGACTCCCAGTCGATATCGTCATAACTGGTAGCCAGCGCCTTGAGCTGGTCAAGCGCGGACTTGCGGCCGCCGATTGTCTCCAGCTCGGCGGCCAATCGGTGCAGCGTGGCCCCGACGCGGTTGAGCTCGGCCTGCACCCGCTGCCCGTCGGCGAGCAGCGCGTCGATCTTCTGCTCGTTGCTCCAGCCCAGGACGTAAAACCGGCGATCGTCGATGCGGTGTGAATCGTCCTTTTCATGGCGGCCGCCGCGGCTCCGGATCTGCCCGGCGCGGGTCACCGCGAACTCGTGTCTGCGGAAGTCGTCCATGGTGTCCACGCAAGCGTGCGGCGCGCGCCTGCTCAGCTCGCGATCGATCCACTCGTAGAACGGCCCTTCCTTGATCTGCAGCTTGTGGGCAAGGGCGGCGGGCCCCGGTCTTTCGACGCCTTGCCGGGAGACGGTCGCCGGCACCCGGTAGTAGACGAGCCTGCCGCCGAGATGGTTGACATCCACCCAGTCGGACACCTGCCGATACAGCTCCTGGGGAACCAGCAGCGATAACCCGAACCCCCGCAGCACACGCTCGGCGGCGCCTTCCCAGTCGGCCTCCTCCGGGGCAACCTGGATCAGCTCGCCGGCGAAGGGAATCTTCGAAGGGTCCACGCGCAAGTCGTCACACAAGCGTTCGCGGATCCGCATATTGTGATCCGGGATGTTGCTTGGGCGCTGACGCAGACTCGCCAATTCGGTTGCGATCCCGGTCGCTTCGGCCTGCAACGCACGCTGAGCCACCTTCGCGTCGGTGCTCTTGTTGTAGACGTCGGCCATCGCTGCTTGCAAATCCGTTGAGCCCGAGATGATCTCGGCCTTCCGCTGCTCGAACTGTAGCGCGTCGGCAACGGCATCCAGGCCGGCCTGCCGCAGGCAGTCATCGAAATGGCCGCGCCGACGCCTGCGGTCATCGCGCCGGCAAGCGCGATCCTCGATCTGCCGGTCGATCTCGGCGATTTCGGCGCCGCCGTGGCCAGCCTGCTCCAGTTGTAAGCTGCCCAGCGCCGCACGCAGCGACGCCAGTGTCCCCTCGACCCCGGCACGGCGATGCTCGGCGTCGGCGAGTGCCCGGGTGAGCGCCTCGGCGTGTTCGGTGTGCAACCGCACCCGCAGGACGGCGAAGTAGTAGCGCAGCGCATCCCGCTGGCCGTGCAGCACGGTGAGCCGTTCGGTCAGATCGTCGTGAGCATCGCAGTCGTCGACCAGCGGGCCGAGGTCGGCGAGTTTGGCCCGCGCCAGCATGACCGCGTCGTGCGCCTTGGTGAGATCGTCGAAATGCGTGATCAGCTTGTCAACCCACGCGGCGGCGTCGAACGGTTCGAGCATATGATCGCGGACGAAGTCGTTGAGATCGCCCACCGACTTCATCGACACCGTTTGGTGGAAGAGCTCCATCGCCTGCTCGGAGTCGATGCCGAGCTTGCGCCGGAAGTCACGGCTGTACTCGGGGAAATGGTCGAACACCGATGCCCCCGCTTTGCGAAGCCGCTTACGCAGGTTAGGTAGCTCCGAGCCGAAGCCGCTGAAGTGCTCGGTGATGGATAATTCCGCGTCGGCGGTGACATAGAAGCGGTCCGGCTGGCCGCTGACGCCTTCTTTCATCGAGAACACCTGTGCCAGCGTGACATCGGTGCCGTACCCTGCGTTGCGGAAGTAGCCCAGCACCACCGAGTAGGTGCCGGCTCCGCGCAGGCCGATGGCACGCGAGCTTCCCGTGGCCTCGTTGCGCTCGGACTTGTAGTGCCCCAGCACATATGACCGCAGGTCCCGTTCCCGCGCTGCGGCGCCGGCGGCCTTGTTGTAGGCGATGCGGTGCGCGGGCAGCAGCAAGGTGGTGACGGCATCGACGAGGGTCGACTTGCCCGAGCCGATGTCCCCGGTAAGCAGACCGTTGCGGCCGTCGAGCTGCAGTTGCCACACCCGCCGATCGAATGTTCCCCAGTTGAGCACCTCGAGCCGCTGCAATCGGAAGCCGGTCAGCGCATCGACCCCGTCATCGAGCTCGATCGGCGAGAACAAGCCGGTCACCGGTCCTGCTCCAATTCGGCCGCGTACTCGGCCAGCCGAGCGTCGAAATCCGAGAGCCACTGCCCGTCCACGAACGCCTTCAGTACCCGGCGTACCTCGAACTGGTTGTCTTGCTTGGGCATTCGCCTTAAGAAACCGAGGTCGACGACCTTGGCAATGGTGCGGTCGATGCTCTCGGTGATCTTGGCCTCGTTGGTGGCGGTGGCCATGAACACCACCATCAGGTCGAGGATCTGGTCGCGACTCAGGATCACCCGGTACCCGTCGTCGGCGGCGTCGGATTCGGCGAGCTTCTTACGCAGCAGGGCGAGCAGCAGGCTGGTGTGAAACGACAACGCGTGCCGCGGGATCAGCCGGGGAATATCCCGGTCGTTGTCCGGATCGTCGGGTTTGGAGCGCAGGAACGCATACCCCTCGGACTCGTCGACCACCACGACGAGCCCCATCGTCGCAACGTAATCGCTGACCCGCGGCACCAACTGAACGAGGTGCTGCCACACCTTTTCATGGGTGTCGCGGTACACCACGCCCTTCATCAAGTTGGTCACCACCAGCGGCAGGTCGAGCTCGTCGCGGGGCACGGTGCGCGTTGTTACCATCTCAGTCTCCGTGTAATCCGTTGCACCCGTAGATAATCCTTGGAAGGGTGGCGATGCGGACCAGCCCGCTCTCGTCCGTCCACTCCACGGTGTCGCGGGCGGTCTCGTCGAACACCGTGCTGAATGCCTCGTCGTTGAGCGACATGTAGGTGATGACCTCGGCGAGTCCCTGGGTGATCGGGTTCTCGGCGATGACGTCGCGCAGGCCGACCTGCCCGGAGCGCTGCACCGCCCGGCGCACCGAGGCGATCAGCGGCTCAGGATCGACGTAGGTCTGCTCGAACAGCGCAGCGACCTCGGTGTCGAAACGTCCTTCCTCGATACCGCTGCTGTCCACCGCGGCGGTGCGGGGCCTGCTGTAGAGCGGACGCTCCATCGGCAGCCGCACCACCGGGGCGCTAGCGTTGAGTTCATGGTTGAAGTCGGCGGTTCGGCGGTCACGCAGCGCCAGCGCGTTCGCCTCGATGCTGCGCAGCAGTTCCATGACCCGGCGGTTTTCCAGCCACACCTGGTCGTCGAGGAAACGCCGCAGCTGCTCGGATAACTGCCGCACCGTGCTTTGGGCGCGCTCGCCGGCGTCGAGCCAGTCGTGGTGGATGAAGCGCAGCCGGGCGTTCTCCGGGTTATTTTCAGGGTCCATCAAACCCAGTCGGTGCACCCGCTCGAGCAGCTCGGTCAGCTCAAGCTGGCGACGCGGCGACAACAGCAGGTCATAGAAGGCCTGGAAGCTGCGGCCCTGGTCGGAATCGGTGATGTGGTTGCGCCCGCCCACGACATCGTCAAGTAGCTCCCCCTTCGCCCCATCCCAGGTGGCGATGCGTTCCCGCAGGTCTCGATCGAGCCGGCGGAAGTTCGCCTCCACCTCCCGGAGGTCGGCCAACAGCCCGCGCGCGGTGTCGCCAAGCTGTTGAAACCGGTCCCGCGCCGAGGCGGCGTCCAGGATGCGGAAGTCACCGCCGGCAACCGCCGCGATCTCGTCGTCAATCTCACGTCGCCGACGCTCGAGTTCGTCAAGACGCGCACGGGCATCGGTCTGCAAGCCGAACACCAGTTGGCGCAGCAACTCGAAGATCGTGTTGAGCCGGGACTCGGTGCCGACGAACGACCGGTCCCGCAGACCGCGTACCCAGGCCACGGCTTTTTCGACCGCCGGGGTGGCGTCGTAGTGCGGTTCGTCCGAGCCGGGCGGATAGTACTTGCGGAGCCAGCCGACGTCGGGCGCCGACCAGTCATCGAGATAGGCCCGCGCGGACTTTGGATAGGTCGCATCGCCCAGCCGCTCGTTGAGGGCGAACAGCTCGTCGTCCAACCGGCTGATCAGCTGCGACGCGGCGATGTCGCGAACGTTCTCGTCAATGAACACTCGCCCCAGAAACGACAGGATCAGCGGTGCGTTGTCCGCGCGCAGCAACCGCCAGGCCGGGCTGCCGGCGCGCAGGGCGGCGATCTCCTCATATCGCACGGGCCAACCGTATCGCTGGGCACTGACATCCCCTGGGCCCACGCGGGTGCGTGTCCGTAGGTCGCCGCGTGTTTAGTCCCCTTGCCGGGCCCACGCGACGATGTACAGGCTCATCGCCGTCACCAGCGCGATCAGCACCCACTGCACGATGGCTTGGTCGATCCACGAACCCGGCGGTGGGGCGCCGGGCAGGATGTTGCGTAGCGGGACGATGGCGAACAGGTTCGCGGCATACCACGTTGCAAACGGCGCCAAGAACCTCCGTTTGCCCGTTGCCATCGGAACGGCCACCAACAGCGCCAAGGTGGGCAGGGCGATGAGCACCAGGCAAATACCCAGGTCGAAGATCAGCGGGCCCTTGGCCCTCCTCAAGGTGATGACCACGTTCCCGTTGTCGGAACCGCGTTGGGTTGGGAGCGCGGCGGGATCGTGAACCCGGTGGACGCTGACGTCCCAACCGTCCAACGATCCGGTCACTTCGACTCGGGCGGGCACCTTTTTTCGGTTGTCGCCAGACCCGACGAACGCATCGGCCGAGATCGGCTCGGTGCTGTACGCGTCGAATGGCCAGTTGCCGGGATCGCCGTGCGCCTCGATGGTGGTGCTAAGTTGCGCCGGTGCCTTTCCTTTCGGGTATTGCAGGTCCCCCAAGTCACTCGTTGGATACAAGCGCACGGCAACGTCGTTGGCCAGCACATCGAAGCGGTTGTCGTACGTTGAAATCCCGGGATAAACCAGCACATTCACCGTGAGGCGATTTGCGACGGGCTTCAGCTCCTCGAGGCGCAACTGCACGATGGTCGCATCGCCCCCGCCCTGACTCAGGTCCAGCGGAGGGAGCGGACCCTCTGATTTTTCCAGCAAGTGGACGCCGAGCAGCGACAGGGCGTAGGCGGCGACGACGGCCACCAGAATGCCCACGCCGATGATGATGCGCGGTTTCGACGGTTGTGGCTTCTGCGGCGGCGAAGGCGGGGGCGGCGACGAAGGCGGCGGAGGTGGTGCCGCCTCGTTCACTGTCAGCGGCATAGACGGTGTCGCCGGAGCCTCAGTGGTCATTGCTCACCACCGCGAGCAATAGCATGCTGCGGCCGCTGCATGGCTTGCTGGCACCAGACCAACACTGCTGGAGAAATCCAGTTTGTGGAGGCAACACGTGGTCAGATGCTAGCGAATAGCCGTGCTGACCGCGCGGCGAAATCCCACGTCTGTACACCTACAAGGCTTCCGTCACCCTCCGGCCATCCAACATTAACTTGCCCGACGCTTGATTCGCGAGAACAGCAGATGGCGATGCGCTACAGCGTTGCTAGCCGGACCCCGGATTCGCCACGCAGCGAAACCCAATGTGGGTGGTCGCGGTGTCCTGCGATTGCGGCGACCGCGCCGCCGGACGGTAGCGGTGGCAGTACTCCGGCGCGCACAAGTGCGAGCCGCCCTTCAATGTCTGGTTGACGGTCGGATCCGCGGGCCCCGATGGCGCGCAACAGGCTTTCGGCGGCTGATCGAGCCGGTGGTGTGCGGAAAACTCGGTGGCCGTCCACTCCCAGACATTGCCGATCATGTCGACCAGGCCGAACCCGTTGGGCGGAAACGTCCCCACCGGCGAGGTTCCCACCCAGCCCAGCGCACCGTCGTTGCGGTACGGGAACCTGCCCTGCCAGATGTTAGCCATCAGTTGACCATTGGGTTTGGCCTCGTCGCCCCACGCATAGGTCCAGAAATCCCCAGTGGTTCCGGCACGGGCCGCATACTCCCACTCGCCCTCGGTCGGCAGCCGCCGACTGGCCCAGCGCGCGTAGGCCGCGGCGTCGGGATACGCCACCTGCACCACCGGGTGATCGGCTCTGTCGGCGAGATCGCTATCCGGCCCGAATGGATGGCGCCAGTTAGCGCCCGGCACCCAGTGCCACCACTGCCGCCAGTCACGCAGGTCGACCGGGCCTGGCGTCGGACGGAAAACCATAGCGCCCGGACACAGGTCATTAGGATCCGCTCCCGGGTAATGCGCCGGGTCGATCGGTTGCTCGGCGACCGTCACATAGCCTGTGGCGGCGACGAATTCGGCGAACTGCGCGTTGGTCACCGGGTGTCGCTCCACCGCGAAGGGACCCACGGCCACGGTGTGGATCGGCGCCTCTTCCGGGTAAAAGCTCGTCGAGCCCATGCGGAATGATCCGCCGGGCAGGTCAACCAGCTCGGTGAGCACCCCTTCAGGGTATGACGACCGCGAACGACCCCGGAGGAGTCGACCGGTTCATCTGATGTTTGTTTGCGTGCCGGTTTTGATAGCTGTAAGTCTCGACATGTGTCGAACTCGGGTGCGCCCCCAGAGCGAGTTCACCGCCGACGGCGGGCGCCATCGCGGTCGACGAGGCCACGCGCACCAACCTGCCCGACATCTAAGCCGCCGAAGACCGAGAGCATACCCACGGAGGCGATCAACGTGAAGCACAACCGATCGGGTGCCGCCATAAGCTTGCTGGCTGCCGGTACCATGGCGCTCTCGGGATGCAGCAACACCCACGCGACCCTGCCCTACGCCGCCGGGGCCAAGGTGAACTGCGGCGGCAAGCAGGCCCTAGTCGCCAGCGGCTCGACCGCGCAAGCCAACGCGATGACCCAGTTCATCGAGGCTTACCGCAAGGCCTGCCCTGGGCAGACGCTCAACTATACAGCCAACGGCTCAGGCGCGGGAATCAGCGAATTCCTGGCCGGCAAGACCGATTTCGCCGGATCGGACACACCACTGTCCGGGGACCAGTACGCCGCCGCCAAACAGCGATGCGGCGGTGCCGACGCCTGGGACCTGCCCGTGGTATTCGGCCCGCTGGCCATCACCTACAACCTCGACGCCGTCGACTCTTTGGTGCTCGACGCACCCACGCTGGCCAAGATCTTCAACGGCACCATCACGCGCTGGGACGACCCGGCCCTCACCGCGCTCAACGCATCCATGCCGTCAGAGGACATCCGTGTCATCTACCGCAGCGACGCATCCGGCACCACCTACAACTTCCAGTCCTACCTGCAGGCCGCATCTGGCGGAGCCTGGAACAACGGCGTGGCCAAGACGTTCAACGGCGGTGTCGGCACCGGCGCCGCAGGCAATAGCGGCACCTCGGCGCTTGTGAAAACCACCGAGGGCGCGATCAGCTACAACGAATTGTCATTCGCGCTCCAGCAAGGGCTTTTCGCCGCCGAGATCAAAACCCCGGCAAGCCGAAGGTCGTTACGCCCAGTACGCATCGGCACCGACACTGTCGGCAAGACCATCACCGGTGCCAAAATCATCGGCCAAGGCAACGACCTCGTGCTCGACATTTCGTCGTTCTACAACCCCGCCCAACCCGACGTCTACCCGATCGTCTTGGCCACCTACGAGATCGTCTGCTCCAAATACCCCAGCCCCGACGTGGCCCCGGCGGTCAAGGCGTTCTTGCAGGCGGCAATTGGCCCCGGCCAGCTCAACCTCAACAGGAGCGGCTACATCCCGCTGTCGCCTGACTTCCAGGCAAGAGTCTCAAGCGCCGTCGACGCAATCAGCAATCCTCCATCGAGCACCGAACCCACGGGGTAGCAGCGCGTCCGGCCCGGTGAGCACGACTTGAGGGTATAAGCACCCCAAACTCGGGTGTCAGGACTTTGTCGGCTCGCGCCCATCCCGCTGCGGCCACCAGGCGACGACGAACAAGGCCATCGCGGAGACCAACGCTATCAACACCCACAGCACGATGGCTTGGTCGACCCACGAGCGGGGCGGTGGGGAGCCCGGAAAGAAATTGCGCAGCGGAACGATGGCGAACAGCGTCGCGGCATACCACGTTGAGTACGGTGGCAAGGACGACGTCCTGCCAGTGCCATCGGAATAGCCACCCACAAAGCCAAGGCAGGCAGGGCGATGAGGATCAGGCAGAGCCCCAGGTCGAAGATCAGCGGACCCTTGGACCTCTGCAACGTGATGATCACGTCGTCCTGGACATCTGGGTTGGGCTCGTCGTCGACCGAGGCCGGTAGTTCAGTCGCGCGAAAACGCCAGCGCGAGTTCCTTTTCCAGGTCTTCATAGGGTTTGCCCGAGAGGTCGACGGTTACCTGGGCGATGGTGCCGCCGGTGAAAGTGAACGGCGCCTTGTAGCGACTGGACACTGCAGATCCGCCGTTGCGCCCGACGGTGATGCCGGCACCCGCAAGCCCGAACGTCCCCGGGTGGGTCACCATATCGGGAAGCGAGCCGACCACGGTGTCATCGATGAACAGCGTGGCTTCACCCACCGGCGTATGGCTGTTCTGCACGGTTCCCGTGCGCGAATAGCGGACACCGAAGACGTGCCTGCCCAGCGGGACCGCGCCGGACGAAGAAATCAGCTGCTGGCGCTCACCGAGGAAGTTGTAGACGTAGTGCACCCGCCCGTCCTGGATGAACAGCACGTGCCCGCCGTGGGCGCCACCCTGTTTGAACAGCACACCTTCGGCGCCGGTGGTCTCCAGGGTGACGTCGGCGAGCACGGCGAAGGAGCGGCCGCGAATTTCGGCGCCTGCGCCGCTGCCGACATCCGCGCAATGGGGATAATAGCTGTAGGTGTTGCGTTCGCCCACCAAGTAGGGCCGCCACCGCGTCATCGTTTCGGCGATGTTCAAATCCGCCAGCGGCAGACCGTTGTACTTAGTGGCCTCGGAAAACCACAGCGCCTTGAGTTCTTTGAGTTTGTCGGGGTTTTCGGCGGCCAGGTCGTGGCACTGGCTGCGGTCGGCTTCGATCTGGAACAATTCCCACCGATCGGCGTCGAAATGCGACCAGCCCGCCGGTGTGGCGGCATGCACGGTGTTGGCGAACCAGCCCTGGTGCCAGATCCCGCGGGTACCCAGCATGCTGTAGAACTGGGTCTGCTTGCCGGTGTCGGCAGCTGGATCTTCAAGGGCAGCTTTGAAACTCACACCGTCCAGTGGTTTCTGCGCGATGCCCTTGACGGTATCGGGGGGCGTTATGTCCAGCAGGTCGTAGATGGTCGGAGTAATATCGCAAACATTGACGTAGTTGTCGCGGATCTCGCCACGCGCCGCAATACCGTTGGGCCACGAGATGATTGCCGTGTCGGCGATGCCGCCCTCATGGGAGGCGTAGCGCTTGTAGAGCTTGTAGGGCGTGTTGAAGGCCATCGCCCAGCCGATGGGGTAGTGGTTGTAGGTCTCGGGCCCGCCGAGATTGTCGAAGAGCTTCATGCTTTCCTCGACGGTGTCGATGTAACCGTTGAAGAACTTACCCTCGTTCACCGATCCGCTAGGACCACCCTCACCGCTGGCGCCATTGTCGGAGATCACCACGATGATGGTGTTGTCCAGTTGGCCGGATTCCTCAAGATAGTCCAGAATCCGGCCGATCTGAGCATCGGTGTAACTCAAGAAGCCGGCGAATACCTCGGCCATCCGGCTGAACAGCCTCTTCTCTTCATCGTTCAGCGAGTCCCAGGGCCGCACCGTGTCCTGCAGTGGCCACGGCTGGCCATCCGGTCCTTTGACATCGAGATAAGGGTTGACGGGCGACAGTTCGGTGTCCGGCGGCACGATCCCCATCGACTTCTGCTTTTCCAGCACGATCTCGCGGTAACGCTCGTAGCCAATGTCGAACCGACCGGCATAATTGTCCGCCCACTCTTTGAAGACGTGATGCGGCGCATGCCCGGCACCAGGGCACACATAGCTGAACCACGGTTTGTCCGGCGCGATCACCTTGGCATCGCGGATGAATTCGATGGTCCTGTCGGCGATGTCCTTCGACAGGTGATAGCCGTCCTCCGGTGTGCCCGGGGGGTTTACCGGGTGGTTGTCGTAGACCAGGTCGGGATACCACTGGTCGGTCTCACCACCCAGGAAGCCGTAGAAACGCTCGAAGCCGCGCGAGGTCGGCCAGTGCCGTTTTGTCGACGCCAGATTGGACTCTTCAAGGGGCGTCAAGTGCCACTTGCCGACGCAGTAGGTGTTGTAACCACGTTCGGCGAGGACTTCGGAGAGCAGTGCGGTCTCGGCCGGGATACGACCGTTGGAGTTGGGGAACCCGTCGGTGAACTCTTCGATGGTGGCCATGCCGACGGTGGTGGCGTTGCGACCGGTCAGCAAGGATGCCCTGGTCGGCGAGCACAGTGCGGTGGTGTGAAATTGCGACAATCGCACACCGCGCTCGGCTATCCGCGTCATGGCGGGCGTCTCGACCAGGCCGCCGAAGCAGTCCCAGGTCGCGATACCGGTGTCATCCCAGACCAAGTAGAGGATGTTCGGCGAATTCTCCGGCGCAGTCGGTGCGGCGTAGGGGCCCCAGTCCGGCTCGGCATCGCGAATATCCAGTTCGATCTTGCCTTTAAACTCATTCGATTGAATCGATCCAGTCGCCATCGCAGCCTCCGCTCTCGGCATCCCCCGACCTCACGTGGGAGATTACACCGCTGGAGCCACACCACCCGCCCCCAGCTCGCGGGAGGACTCGTTGACCTCTGCTTGGTTACTTGGCCTTCTCGAGGATTTCGACGAGCCGCCACCGTTTGGTTGCCGACAGCGGACGCGTCTCCATCAGCGCAACGCGGTCGCCAATACCGGCGGTGCTGTTCTCGTCGTGCGCATTGACCTTTTTAGTGGTACGGATGATCTTGCCGTACAGCGGGTGACGCATCCGGTCCTCCAGCTCGACCACGATGGTCTTCTGCATCTTGTCGCTCACCACGTAACCGATGCGCGTCTTGCGCCGACCACGCGTTTTCGGAGTGCGCGCAGTGTGCTTGGGGCCCTTGTCTTTTGACCCGGCATCCTGCGTGGTGGCGGCTTTCGAAGCCGCCTCGGGGGCGGCATTCGAGGCGGTGTTCGCTTCTGCCATCACGATTCCTTACCCTCAGGCCCGGAAGCCAGGCCCAGCTCTCGTTCCCGCAGCACGGTGTAGACGCGCGCGATTTCCTGACGCACCGTGCGGAGCCGGCGGTTGTTGTTGAGCTGTCCGGTCGCCATCTGGAAGCGCAGGTTGAACAGCTCCTCCTTGGACTCACGCAGGCGCTCGGTCAACTCCTGGTCGGTGAGCTCACGCAGTTCGCCAGGCGAAATTCCCACTGCCATCAGAACTGATCCTCTCGGGTAATGATGCGTGCCTTGACCGGCAACTTGTGGATTGCTCGGGTGAGCGCCACCCGGGCCACCGATTCATTGGGGTAACTGAGCTCGAACAGCACGCGGCCCGGCTTGACGTTGACCACCCACCACTCCGGGGAGCCCTTACCCGAACCCATCCGGGTTTCGGCGGGCTTCTTGGTCAATGGGCGGTCGGGGAAGACATTGATCCACACCTTGCCGCCACGCTTGATGTGCCGGTTGATCGCGATACGAGCGGACTCGATCTGCCGGTTGGTGACGTAGGCGTGCTCGAGGGCTTGAATGCCGTACTCGCCGAAGTTCACCTCCGTGCCGCCACTGGCGATGCCCCGTTGGCGGGGATGGTGCTGCTTACGGTGTTTAACTTTGCGGGGAATCAACATGATTCAGCTCTCCGTGCTCTGCGGTTCGAGGGCAGGCGCGCTGTCAGTCGGGGCGGACTCCTCGCCGCCCGCGGCCCGTCCGGCCTCAGTGCCGGTGGCCGTGGTGCCCGACGCGCCACTGCGGCGCGGACGCGTGCCTGAGGGCCGCTCGCGGCGCGGACGTTCGGCGCCGGCTGGAGCGACGGCGGTCAATTCGCGCTTGCCACCGACGATGTCGCCCTTGTAGATCCACACCTTCACGCCGATCCGGCCGAAGGTGGTCTTGGCCTCGTACAGGCCGTAGTCGATATCGGCGCGCAGCGTGTGCAGGGGAACCCGACCTTCGCGGTAGAACTCCGAGCGGCTCATCTCGGCGCCGCCGAGACGGCCCGAGCACTGAACCCGGATGCCCTTGACGTTGGGCTGACGCATTGCCGACTGGATGGCCTTGCGCATCGCACGGCGGAACGCCACCCGGTTGCTCAACTGCTCGGCGACCCCCTGGGCCACCAATTGTGCTTGCGATTCCGGGTTTTTGACTTCCAGGATGTTGAGCTGGACCTGCTTGCCGGTCAGCTTTTCCAGGTCTGCACGGATCCGGTCGGCTTCGGTGCCGCGACGGCCGATGACAATGCCGGGACGCGCGGTGTGGATGTCTACCCGGACCCGGTCGCGGGTACGCTCGATCTCCACGTCGGCGATCCCGGCGCGCTCCAGGCCGGTGGACAGCAGCCGACGGATCGCGACATCTTCCTTGACGTACTCGGCGTACTGCTTGTCGGCGTACCAGCGAGACTTCCAGTCTGTGGTGATGCCCAGTCGAAAGCCGTGCGGATTGATCTTCTGGCCCACTAGTCTGAGCCTCCCTTCGCTTCAGAAGTCTCAGAAGCTGCCTCAGAGGTAGCCCGAGCGGGCTGGGTTTCTTTAGCCTCAGTGGAGTTGGCTGCCGCGTTCTTGGCAGGCGCTTTCGCAGCGGCCTTGCTGGCCTCGGTGCGACGGGCCCTCGTCGACTTCGCCGACCGCTCATCTTTGGCGGGGCGGCTTTCCACCACGACCGTGATATGGCTGGTGCGCCTGCGGATCCGGAACGCGCGGCCCTGGGCGCGCGGACGGATGCGCTTGGCGGTCGGACCCTCGTCGGCGTAGACCGTGGCAACCACCAGAGTCGCTGGGTCCAGTCCGTTGTTGTTCTGCGCGTTTGCCGCGGCACTCGCTATCACCTTGGCCACCGGCTCACTGGCGGCCTGCGGCGCCCAGCGCAGGATGTCGAGCGCGTCGGCCACCGACCTCCCACGCACCAGGTCGATCACCCGGCGCGCCTTTCTCGGCGACACCCGCACAAAACGTGCTTTGGCGACCGCCGACGGAAATTCAGTAGTGGTGCTCATCGGCGCTTGGCCTTTCGGTCGTCCTTGATGTGCCCCTTGAAGGTGCGCGTCGATGCGAATTCACCAAGCTTGTGACCCACCATCGCCTCGGTGATGAACACCGGGACATGCTTGCGTCCGTCGTGCACGGCAAAGGTGTGGCCGATGAAGTCCGGAATGATCGTCGACCGCCGCGACCAGGTCTTGATGACCTGCTTGGTGTTCTTCTCGTTCTGCGCGTCGACCTTGTTGAGCAGGTGGTCATCGACGAACGGACCCTTCTTCAGGCTGCGTGGCATTTGCTATTCCTCGACTTCCTAGCGCGAGTGCTTCTTGCCGGTGCGCCGGCGCCGGACGATGAGCTTGTTACTGGCTTTATTCGGATGGCGGGTGCGTCCCTCGGGCTTGCCCCACGGGCTGACCGGGTGCCGACCACCGGAGGTCTTACCCTCACCGCCGCCGTGCGGGTGGTCCACCGGGTTCATCACGACACCGCGGACCGACGGGCGCTTGCCCTTCCACCGCAGACGACCGGCCTTGCCCCAGTTGATGTTTGCCTGCTCGGGATTGCCCACCTCGCCGACCGTTGCGCGGCAGCGCACGTCGACCCGGCGGATCTCACCGCTGGGCATCCGCAGCGACGCGTAACTGCCCTCCTTGCCCAGCAACTGGATGCTCGAACCGGCCGACCGCGCCAGTTTGGCGCCACCGCCCGGCCGCAGCTCCACGGCGTGGATCAAGGTGCCGGCAGGGATGTTGCGCAGCGGCAGGTTGTTGCCCGGCTTGATGTCGGCGTTGGCGCCCGATTCCACCACGTCACCCTGCGAGAGCCCAAGTGGGGCAATGATATAGCGCTTCTCGCCGTCAAGATAGTGCAGCAACGCGATGTTGGCAGTGCGGTTGGGGTCGTACTCGACGTGCGCGACCTTGGCGTTGACACCGTCTTTGTCGTTGCGGCGGAAGTCGATCACCCGGTAGGCGCGCTTGTGACCACCACCCTGGTGACGGGTGGTGATCCGGCCGTGTGCGTTGCGCCCACCATGACCGTGCAGCGGGCGCACCAACGACTTCTCCGGGGTCGACCGAGTGATCTCGGCGAAATCGGACACGCTGGCGCCGCGACGACCGGGGGTCGTCGGCTTGTACTTGCGAATTGCCATGTCTTATCGGGGCTTTCTCTCGCGCGGCTAGGCCGGTGCTCCGAACAGGTCGATCGGCTTGCTGCCCGGCGCCAGGGTGACGATGGCACGCTTGGTGTTCTTGCGCTTGCCGTATCCGGCCCGGGTCCGCTTGCGCTTGCCCTGCCGATTCGCGGTGTTCACCGATGCGACCTTGACGGAAAAGATCTTCTCGACGGCGATCTTGATCTGCGTCTTGTTCGAATCGGGGTGCACCACGAACGTGTACACGTTGTCGTCGAGCAGTCCGTAGGACTTCTCGGAGATGACCGGCGCCAGGATGATGTCACGGGGGTCAGCGATGGTCGCCATCAGGCCGAAACCTCCACATCGTTATTGTCAGCGTTCTCATCAGCACCTGGTGCTGCCGCGACGATATAGGCGTTGAGCGCCTCAACGCTGAACACCACGTCGTCGGAGCGCAGCACGTCATAGGTGTTGAGCTGGTCGGGCGCCAGGATGTGCACACCGGGCAGGTTGCGCACGCTTTTCGCACCGGCCTCGTCGTTGCGGCCGATGACTACCAGCACCTGCTTGCGATCGGTCAGGGTGCCCAGAAATGCCTTGGCGCTCTTGGTGGACGGGGTCTGACCCACCACCAACTCGGTAACCGCGTGGATGCGCCCGTTGCGGGCCCGGTCGGACAGCGCCCCGCGCAGCGCCGCGGCGATCATCTTCTTGGGTGTGCGCTGGCTGTAGTCGCGCGGCTTGGGACCGTGCACGATGCCACCACCGGTGAACTGCGGGGCCCGCGTCGAGCCCTGCCGGGCACGTCCGGTTCCCTTCTGCCGGTACGGCTTGCGGCCACCGCCGCTGACCTCGCCGCGGGTCTTGGTCGAGTGCGTGCCCTGGCGGGCCGCCGCCCGTTGTGCGGTGACCACCTGGTGCATCAGTGCGATATTGGCGGGTGCATCGAACAACTCGGCCGGCAGCTCGATGGAGCCGTCGACTTTGCCGTCCGGCGTCTTCACGTCGATCTTGATGGCCTTCTCGGCTGCCATTACTTCTCACCTCGTTTGATCGCGCTGCGGACCATCACGAGTCCACCGGTGCGGCCGGGGACCGCACCTTTGATCAACAGCACGCCGTTCTCGGTATCGACCTTGTGCACCAACAGGTTTTGGACGGTCACCCGATCGTTGCCCATCCGGCCAGCCATCCGCGTGCCCTTGAAAACCCGCGCGGGAGTGGCGCAGCCGCCGATCGAACCCGGACGGCGGTGCACCGCCTGGGCACCATGACTGGCGCCCTGGCCGCGGAAGCCGTGCCGCTTCATGGTGCCGGCGAAGCCTTTGCCCTTGGAGGTGCCGGTCACATCGACGTAGCTGCCGTCGGCGAAGATCTCGGCCGTCAACTCCTGGCCGACCTCGTACTCGCTGGCCGCGTCCGTGTCATCGAGCCGCAGCTCGGCCAGGTACCGGCGCGGGTTGACGCCCGCGGCGGTGTACTGACCGGTCACCGGCTTGTTGACCTTGCGCGGGCTGATCTCGCCGTAGGCCAACTGCACGGCGCTGTAGCCGTCGCGCTCCGGGGTGCGGATGCGCGTCACCACGTTCGGGCCCGCCTTGACCACGGTCACTGGCACAATCCGGTTGTTCTCGTCGAACACCTGCGTCATGCCCAGCTTGGTACCCAGAATGCCTTTCCTTGCCATGAGTTCGCCGACCTCCTACTGGATGTTGACGTCGACACTGGCCGGAAGATCGATGCGCATCAGCGCGTCAACGGTCTTCGGCGTGGGATCGAGGATGTCGATCAACCGCTTGTGCGTCCGCATTTCGAAGTGCTCCCGCGAGTCCTTGTACTTATGCGGTGAGCGGATGACGCAATACACGTTCTTCTCGGTCGGCAGCGGCACCGGACCTACGACGCTGGCACCCGTGCGGACGACGGTCTCGACGATCTTGCGCGCCGATGCGTCAATAGCCTCATGGTCGTAGGCCTTGAGCCTGATGCGGATCTTCTGTCCCGCCACGCTTCTCCTACCCTCACTCCACTTACGGTCCATGTCCGGACCTGGTGCCCCCAGCGCGCCAATTCGCCCGGCCATCTGAGGCCGTTCGAGCGTCGCGCCGGATACTGCGCCGCTGTTTATCTGTCGTGGTCCACCGGCCCCTGCGGTCGGGCGTGTCACCCTTACGCAGCCTTGTCCGCGGCCGAAATTAGTCGCGCGCCAAGGATGGGACCGGACGCACCCGTTTGGGCGCTGGTCGTATGCCCGGCCAGGCGGAAAACCTGGCGCAAGGCAACCTGAACAGTATGCCCTAGATTATGGCTCGAGCCAAATCTCGGGCAAACATCAGGGACGTGGTTTCGCCTGCCGGTCGATTCACTGGTCAGGGGCCCGGCGCAGAGAGCAATGAACAGACTGATAGTTGTTGACTGAGGTCAGCAAAGCCGCGTTCCTGACGGCCTGCACGCTTCGACGGTGGTGATGGCCGCGCTCATTGCCGTTGCTGCCGTCCTGGTCGGACGATGGGCGCCCGGGCGGGACGGGCGACAGCTACGCTTGGTACGACGGATTGTCTCTGCCCGATGATAGTCGACCCGGATCTGCGGGCTGAAATTTACCGCCTGGTCATCCCAAAACGCCTCGGCGGATCGGGTCATCACGTTACGATCCGCTGCAGGAGGACTCGCCCGGGGGGCGACGAGCGATATCCGGCCTAGCTGGGGGATACCAGATGTCATTTGTGATCGCAGCACCGGAGTACGTGGCAGCGGCGGCGACAGATCTGACCAATATCGGTTCGACGATCAGCTCTGCCAACTCAGCAGCGTTGGGCCCGGCGTCAAGCGTGCCGGCCGCCGGTGCCGACGCCGTGTCGGCGATCATTGCGCAGCTGTTCAACGCGCACGCGCAGGCGTATCAGGCGATCAGCGCTCAGGCGGCATTGTTCCATCAGCGGTTTGTCGACCTCATGAATGGCGGCGCGGCGCAGTACGCCATCGCGGAGGCCGCCAACGCCTCGCCGCTGCAGACCACCCACCCTGGTGCGCTGAGCGCAACCAATACAGCTAGTCAAGCGCTGACAAGCACGGCGCCGGCGAGTTCGGTGGCAGCCTCGGTGCCGGCCGCAACCGCGGGGCTGGTGGGTGGTTCGGCGCCGGCCGCTCCGGCGGTCCACCTGGCGCCGGCGTCGGCGGTGCCAGCGGCAGTGGCACCCGCTAACGCGCCGGTAGCGGCGGTGCCAGCGCCGTCGCCGGCGGGGTCGGCGGCGCTGGCACCAGCCAGCACACCGGTGGCCGCGCTGCAGGCGGCAACGGCGGATTATGCTCCGGCAACGGCGACGCCGGCGGCGCCTGCACCAGCCAGCACACCGGTAGCGGCGGCGCAGGCGCAAACGCCTGAATTTTCTTCGGCAACGGCGGTGTCGGCGGTACCGACACCAGCCAGCACGCCCATAGCGGCGGCGCCGTCGGCGGCTTATTCTCCGGCAACGCCGCCTTATTCTCCGGCAATTGCGGGCCCGGCGGCGTCTCCCCGGGAGCAACCCCCGCCGACGGCGGGTCTGGCAGCCCAGGGTGAAATGCCGCCCTACTCAACCTAGTTCACTGAACAAACTCGGCAGCCCGATGCCCTAGCATCACAATGGTTGCGTGCGGACCACGGCTGGTGATCACAGGCAGGATAGCGCCATCGATCACCCACAGGTTCTCGATTCCGCGCACCCGACACCGAAGATCGACGACGGCTCGCGGGTCGCCGTCGATGCCCATCGGGGCGCTACCACACAAGTGCTGCGACGTCGACCACACCGGTTCCCCAACACATGTTGCCCCACTGGCTAATTCGCGGGCTAACTCACTGCCCCGGCGCAGCGCTGCGACATCGTCGGGTTCGCTGTCGTAGCGGTGCTCGATTCGCGGCGCCACGCCGGGATCGGGCGAGACCAGCGTGATGCGCCCGCGCGCCCGCGGCTGCATAAGCGCCACCCCGATGTGCGGCCAGTCGGGATGGCCCGCGGTCCCATCACCGGTCATCGCAACGAATCCGCCTGTGTACGGCCTGATCTCGATATCGTCAGCGGTACTGAGCACAACTTCCAGCACCGGCCGGCCAGGAACCACCGTCCATTTGGTTGGCAGCACCCATTCCGGGTGGTCGCTGCAAGACATCCCCACCGGTAGCGGCACCACCACCGGCACGCCGACGGCCCGCAACATTGCTTCGTCTCCAACACCGGACAGCATCAGCAGGTGTACCGACTGAATCGCACCGGCACACAATACGATTCGGTTAGCGCTAAGGCTGACATGGCCTTGCGGGCCGATCGCGTCGGCACCCACCGCGGCAGTGCCGGCAAAACGCAATCGCACCGCCCGCGTCTGTGCCAGCAACGTCAGGTTTGATCGTCGCAGAGCTGGAATCAGATATCCCGCGCCGGATCCGATACGTACACCGCCGACGACGTTGAGCGGGACGGCGCCCACTCCTGAAATCGGCTCCTGCGCACAATCATTGAGGTCCGCAATCCATGCAAACCCGGCGCGTTCAGCGGAAGCGATGAAACGCTCCGTGGTGCTGGTCATTTCGTGGGTTCGACGAACCAGGATGGGGCCACTGTCGCCATGGGCGGGGCCGTCGAAATCCAGGTCGGTCTCGATGGCGCGGAAGTGGTCGAGGACATCAGACCATGCCCAGCCGGGTATCGCGGGGCCATCGAAATCCCGCGGCAATCCGCGGCAGAAGTAGCCGCCGTTGATGGCGCCCGAACCACCGACCGTCGCTCCGCGCACGATCGGCAGCTGGCGAACGGGTCGATCGGTGAGCCGGGTCTGATAGCGCTGGACCAGCGGGCTGCCGGCCCCTATCGGCAGTACCAACCCATTGGCGGTCGCAGCCAGCAACGCGGGATCGGCGAGTGCGGGCCCTGCCTCGAGGACGGTCACGGCACAGCTGGGATCGGCGGAAAGACGTTCGGCAACAACCGATCCAGCACTGCCAGCGCCCACGATCAGCACATCGCTGTGCGGGGCGGCTGTGGTCAAGGCGGCGACTAGCGCCGGAGCTGCGGTTTGAGTGCGCGGAGGTTGCGTTCGCGGAACACACCCCACCACAGCCCGAGGCCGTAGGCCAGGTCATCGACACGCTTGAGCAACAGATAGGTCAGCAGCCCGATCGGTTCGGCATCGTCGCCGGTGGCATCCCGGCGGCGAAGCCAGTCCACCACACCGTCCATGACGGCCGCGACCAGCACGACCCGTCGACAGTGGCGCGAGACTGTGGCCGCGAGCAATGCCAGGGGCCAATAGTGCCGGCAAAGGGCCGACGCCAGCTGTAGCGCCGCCGACCACAGGCCGCGGGTCGCGATCACCAGAACATCGGCCAGCGAAGTATCGGCGCTGCGCATGGCCTTCGCGATCCGGCGACCCGTCAGGACAGCGACCACGATCGACGCCAGCCGAGAGAACCTCGTGCCGAGTGCCATGAGAATCCAGGCCATCAGCGCCCAGCCGGAGATCACCACCGGTGCCGTCTTGTCCGGGTGACGCACCGACAGCGGGGCCGCCGAGCCGCCATAAAATGCCTTCCGTGCGAGCCAATCCCGTAGTTCGGTGCGGTGATCGTGGGCGACCAGCGCAATTGGCTCGTAGCGCAGCCGGGCGCCTGCTTCGATGAGCCGCCAGCACAGGTCTACGTCCTCGCCGGACTGCATGGTCTCGTCGAACCCGCCGACGGCACGGATGGCTGAGCAGCGACAGATGATCGCCGCGCTGGGAACGTAGGACACCGTGCTGTGGGGTAGCACCGGCGCTTCGCGCTCCCCGAGGTCGAGCGACGAGTGCACCGCCTCGTAGCGCGCCACCACGTTCTCGCTGTGCGACAGGCCGACGATGCGCGGTGCCACCAGCGCGACGCTGGGATCGCAGAAGTGACCGAGCAGGGCTTCCAGCCAGCCTCGGCGCGGCGCGACGTCGGAATCCAGAAATGCGACGAAGTCGGTCGTGCAGGCGGCCAGCCCGGTGTTGCGTGCCGCCGCCGGACCCTTGCTGCGGGTGTGGCGCAGCACTTCGACGTCGCAGTGTGCGCCGACGAAGTCTTCCGGCTCAATGGGGGGAAACGAACCGTCGTCCACCACGACGACGCGCAATCCGCGTAGCGAGCTCACCAGGCGCCGCACACCAGAAACGTTGTCCCGCACGGGAATTACCACGGTTACGTCTCGGTACGACGGGCCACCCGCAGGCCGCGGATGGGCCACAGTGGCGTCGAGTAGGGTGCGGGCCAGTTGGGCACTGACGTCGTCGCGAACCTTCAGCCGGCCATCGGAGAGCATGTCTTGGGCGGCGGGAGCCAGCTTCAGCAGGCGGGTCGGTGAGCCACCGAGCAGGGCCGAGCCATCGCCAAGCACCCGCACGTGGCGATCGACCTGGACGGCGAAGCCGTCCGGTAGCCGAGACTGACTCATGTCAGCATCCCGTCGGGCCCTGGCGACCACCGGGCGACTCGACGGACACACCCGTCGACCATCTCGGCGAAGATGCGCTTCCCTTCGGCCGCGGTCGCGGTGGTCGGGTCCCCCAACACGCCGACCCGGCTGACCGCCGCGACGCCCCCGCGGCGCATCGATCCGAGCAACTCGGCCAATGGTGCGCCGTTGCCGGCGAGCCACCGATCGGTCAGCACCTCGGTCGGCGAGATATACATCAACAGTGATGTTTCGGTATGGCCGGCGTGGGCATCGCCGCCCGCAGCGGCACATGGGGACCATCCGACGTCACGGCCTTCGGCGCGCAGTCGCCTCACCGCGCCGTTCAACGCGGCGACATTGCCGCCGTGGCCGTTGACGAAGACCAGGCGCTGGGCCCAGCAGGCGGCTGACCTGCCGTACTCCACCAGCAGCATCGTCAGTGCCTCGGTACCGAGGGAGATCGTCCCGGCGAAGCTCTGGTGCTCGCCGCTGGCGCCATAGGCGATGGCAGGTGCCACCAACCACTCTTGCTCGAGGTGGGCCCTGAGACGGGCCCCAACCTCCCGGGCGACCGCGGTCGCGATCCGGGTGTCGGTGTCAAGCGGCAGGTGCGGGCCGTGCTGTTCGGTAGACCCCAGCGGGATCATTATCGACGGCGACATGCTTGATAGCTGGCTCGACGTCGCAGTTCCTAATTCGCCGCCTACGGCCACTCGCTGATGGTAGGACGAATTCACCTGGCATGCACCAATTGTTGAACCTTCAATGCGATTTTTTTCTGCGTTGTTCATCGGGAAGTCGAAATTCGGGGCTCGTTCGTCACGGTTGCCTCGCGCGTACCACGATTTTCGCGCCGTGGGTGAGGGCATGCCCGGAGCGCCGGAACGGCCCGAATCGAATACAGGGAAAACTGCCCAGCATGGCCCAGATTCAGACAAACCACGCTCGAACTCGGCTAAGCGTCTGCATCCGAAGGCACACCGATTGCCCGGGTGAAACCGGGTGGCACCAGGATGTCGTGCGGGCTGAGGTCGTGAACCGAGGCATGCCCCAAACCCATCAACGCCGAGTCGATACCCCCGCGCAGAATGTCGAGGACGTTTTCGACGCCGGGTTGGCCGGCCGCGGCGAGGCCCCACAGGTAGGCGCGGCCGATCATCACCGCGCGCGCCCCCAGCGCCACCGCCTTGACGACGTCGCTGCCGCGCCGGATGCCACCGTCCAGCAACACCTCGACCTGGTCGCCGACCGCTGCGGCTACCGCGGGCAGGGCGCGAATCGAAGCCGGCGTGCCGTCCAGGTTGTTGCCGCCGTGGTTCGACACCGATATCGCCGAGACACCGGCGTCCACAGCTCTTTTGGCGTCATCGACGCGCATCACGCCCTTGAGCATGAACGGTCCGCCCCACAGTTCGCGCAGCCAGGTGATGTCTTCCCAGGTCGGCGGGGGTGTGCCCATCCACTCCCCGTACGCGGCGAAGAATGCAGGCCCGGGCTCGCCGCGGCGGCCCTGGTTCGGCACCCGCAGCTCCGGCGGCCGTAGCGTCTTGGCGAACTTCCACAGCCACCGCGGCCGGACGATCGTCTCCGGGGACAACCGCAGGATGGTCCGCAGATTCATCTCTTCGGGGATCTTGGGGCTACCCCAGTCCCGGCCATGCGAGAACGTCCAGTCCGTGGTGACGATCAAACCGACCGCGCCCGCCTGACGCGCCCGTTCCACCCGCTCGGCGATCGCGTCGCGCCCACCGAGCCAGTACACCTGGAAGAACACCTTGGGGTTGGCGGCGATGACTTCCTCGATCGGTTTACTGGCGAACGAGGACAGCCCCATCGCCGTTCCCCGCGCCGCCGCAGCCCGCGCGACGGCCACCTCAGCGGCTGGATCAACTGCCTGGACGCCGGTCGGCGAAATGATTACCGGCAGCGAAATACCCTGTCCCATAACAGTAGTCGACAAGTCGCGCTTTTCCAGGGCCCCAATGACATGGGGCGCGAAACCGAGTTCACTGAAAGCTTCGACGTTATCGGCAACCGTAATTCCTTTTTCACTGGCCGAAATCAAGGATGAATAAACGGATTTCGGCAAGAGCCGCTTAGCGCGTTGCTGGGCGATGGCGACCGTTTCAAACCACTCGGCCATGACTACACCGGGCTCTCGTTGCATAGGCGCGCTGGCGGTGTAGCCGGCATAGCCGCCGGTCTTACAGTCAGTGTTAGCGGCACCGGTTGGCGCACCCGCCGCCCGCGCGAGTGGTCGGCCCGGGGCCGCGGTGTCTCCCGGTCGCGGGCCAACGCCGACGCACTGTGCCCTTGGACGCATTCGGGATCCGGACCCTCGAGCGTCAGGCCGGTGAAGAATTTTGCCGCCATGCACCCGCCCCGACAGCCGTCGTAATGCCCGCAGCTGCCACAGGCACCCGGAGACTGCGGTTCGCGCAGCTCACGAAACAGCGGAGCGTTCTTCCAGACGTTGTCAAAACCCCCGTCGGACAGCACGTTTCCCGCTAGGAAGCGGTCGTGGATGGCGAACGGGCAGGCGTACACGTCACCCACGGGGTCAATCAGGCACACCACCCGGCCGGCTCCGCACATGTTCAGGCCGGCCAGGGCGCCGGACTGGCCGAGCGGCGACAGATGGAAGAAGGAGTCACCGGTGAGCACCCGCTCCCCCTTGGCGACCAGCCAGTCGTAGAGCGCAACCTGCTGGGCGGCGGTGGGGTGCAAATCTTCCCACACATCTGCGCCCCGCCCCGAGGGACGCAGCCGGGTGATCCGCAAGGTGGCACCGTAACGGCTTGCCAATGCCGCGAATTCGTCGAGCTGGTCGACGTTGTGCCGGGTGACCACAACCGAGATCTTGGCAGCTCCGGTGTTACGAATACCCGCCTCAGCCAGGTTCTCCAGCGCGCGCACCGCCATGGCGAATGACCCGGGGCCGCGGACGGCGTCGTTGACCTCGGCGGTGGCGCCGTCCAGCGAAATCTGAACATCCACGTAGTCACTGGCGGCCAACCGCGCGGCGACCTCGGGAGTGATCCGGACCCCGTTGGTGGAGAACTTCACGCCGACGTGGTGTGCGGTGGCGTAGTCAACCAGGTCCCAAAAGTCCGGGCGTACTGTCGGTTCCCCGCCGCCGATGTTGACGTAGAACACCTGCATACGTTCCAACTCGTCGACGATGTCCATGCATTGGCGGGTGGACAACTCTCGTGGATCGCGTTTGCCCGATGACGAAAGGCAATGCACGCAGGCCAGATTGCACGCGTAAGTCAGCTCCCAAGTCAGACAGATGGGCGCATCCAGCCCATGCTCGAACTGCTCGATGAGCCGGGGTACAACGGATCTCATTGATGATCCTCCTGCGGCACCAGCATGCTGGAATCGGCCAACACACCCAGCGCGTGCAGGTAGGGCCCCAGCCCGGAGTCGTCCACACCAGCGGCGCGGCAGGCGGACCGGACATCGGGGTGGTCGGCCAGCGACCGCACCACCGTGAGGATGGTGCGGTTCTTCAGAAAGGACAGCTTGCGGGTGCCGAAGTGGTAGAGCAGTGCACCGAACGGCTCTGGCCGAACCGCAACCTGTGGGTGCAACCGCCAGCCGCGATCCGGGTCGAACAGGCTTTTCTCAACCCCGGGGGCCTGACGAGCCTGCGCGGGCGCAGGCATTCTCAGTAGACCCCGCACATTCCGTCGATGGATACCTCTTCAACCAGGGTCTCGGTGACGAGTTCAGTGTCAGTATCGGTCTGGTGGTCCATGTGAATTTGCCTTTCGTCAGGTCTCGACAACGATGGGTCTGAGTCACAATCGTCGTCAGAATATGGCATCGAGTGCCGAAATGGAAGGGCGGAGTCTGATGATGCCCCAGTCGCGGGTGGGCCGGCGCCGCTCGACGACGCCGCACCACATCACCGACGTTGCCATCGAGTTGTTCACCGCCCGGGGTTTCGCCGAAGTGAGCGTCGATGATGTCGCGCAGGCTGCCGGTATCTCTCGCCGCACGCTTTTCCGCTATTACGCGTCCAAAAACGCCATCCCCTGGGGCGATTTCGATACCCACCTCGCACACCTACGGGACCTGCTCGACAACGTCGATCCGCGGGTGCCGCTCGGCGAGGCGCTGCGCGCGGCGCTGTTGGCGTTCAACACCTTCGACGAGTCCGAGACCGTCCGGCACCGCAAGCGCATGCGGGTAATCCTGCAAACCGCGGAATTACAGGCCTATTCGATGACGATGTACGCCGGCTGGCGCGAGGTGATCGCCGGGTTCGTCGCCCGCCGGTCGAACTCCAAGACGACCGACCTGCTGCCCCAGACCGTCGCCTGGACGATGCTCGGGGTGGCATTGAGCGCCTACGAGTACTGGCTGGGCGACGAATCCGTCCCGTTGCCCGTCGCACTCGGCAATGCGTTCGACGTGATCGGCGCCGGGCTGGAAAGGCTGGACCCATGAACGGCGAGCACCTGCTGCGCACCTTGCGGTCGCAGGGGCGGTTCTGCGCCGCCTCCGGCTCTGAAATGTACGGCGAGCTGTTTGAGCTGGTGGCCACAGACGTCGAAGGCGGTGGCGTCTTTGCGACCATTTTGTCCGGCCACGAAGACGATCCATCGCGGCATGCGGTGCCGCTTCGGCTGCTCGGCGGGCTGCACCGGTTGGTGCTCGACGGCCGGGCATCGGAATTGCGCCGCTGGTATCCGAGCACCGGAGGTACCTGGGACGCCGAGACCGCCTGGCCCGAAATTGCGCTGATCGCGGCCAAGCACACCGACGCGCTACGTGCGGCTCTCGATCAGCCACCACAGACCAACGAGGTGGGCCGATCTGCCGCGCTGATCGGTGGATTGCTGCGCATCAATCACGGATTAGATTTGCCGGTAAGGCTTTTCGAGATCGGATCGAGCGCGGGGTTGAACCTGCGGGCAGACCATTACCGCTACTGCTTTGCCGACAGCCAGTGGGGACCGATCGACTCGCCGGTGACCATCGACGACGCGTGGCACGGTCAATTGCCGCCGGAGGGTGCGGTCCAGATCATCGAGCGGCACGGATACGACATCGCACCCATCGATGTCACCGGCGCCGACGGGGAGATGACCGTGTTGAGCTACGTCTGGCCCGACCAGGACGCCCGGCTGGACCGGCTGCGCGGCGCCATCACGGTCGCTCGGAACGTCCCGGCGCGGCTAGAACAACGGACGGCGGCCGACGCGGTCGCCGATCTGACCTTGGCCGAGGGCGCGTTGACCGTGCTGTGGCATTCGATCACCTGGCAGTATCTGTCCGCTGACGAACGGGACGCGGTCCGCGACGCGGTGGACGCACTGGCCGGTCAGGCCGATGCGCGGTCACCGTTTGCCCACCTCACTCTGGAGCCTGCGCGCGATGGGCCTGGTGCACCGATCAAGTTTTTGGTACGGGCTCGTAGCTGGCCGGGTGGCGAGCTTGCGATCCTCGGCGAATGCCATCCGCATGGCCCCCCGGTGAACTGGCAGTAACGGCCCGAAAGTCTTTGGTTAGCCCAGTATTTCGGAGATGGGCGCGCCCGCGGCAATCTTGGCACGGACCTTCATGAGCTTGCCGGGCATCCCACCGCCGACCACCCCGACCAGTACTCCGTCGCGCTCGTAATAAGCCAGGAACTTGCGGCCGTCGTCCTCGACGAGGTGGACGATGTCGGTGGCCTCCGGCTCCCCCAGACACTGGATCTTGACGTAATATTGGTCGCTCCAGAAATACGGGACCACCACGGTCGGCGGCACGTCCCGCCCTAGCATCGCGGGCACCACGACACGGGCCTGATCGGCGACATTGCTCCAATGTTCCACGCGCGCTTGGTGTCCTGTCGCGTCACGCCAGGAAGCGACGTCGCCGAGCGCCCACACGTTCGGCGCGCTAGTGCGTCCCGCCTCGTCGCAGATCACCCCGTTGTCGACCTCGATGCCGCTGCCCTCGAGCCACTCCGTCGCTGGACGTGATCCGATGCCGACGACCACCAGGTCGGCCTGCAGCTCAGTGCCGTCGGTCAGCACTACGGTGTCGACATGCCGTTCACCGCGCACTTCTGCCACACCCAAACCGAGGCGGACGTCGACGCCTTCGGCGCGATGCAGCCGCGCCACCAGCTCCCCGATCTGCTCGCCAAGCACCGAGGCCAGCGGCGTCGGCTGCGGCTCAACCAGCACAACATCCACCCCCAGGCTGCGCAGGCTGGCCGCCACCTCGCAGCCGATGAAACCGGCGCCGATCACCACAGCGTGCTGCGCGGCGGACGCATGCTCGCGCAGTGCCATGCTCTCGTCGAACGAGCGCAGCACCCGAATGCCCTCGAGATCCGGGAAGGCCGGGATGCGCCGCGGCACCAGTCCGGTCGCGATGACGAGCTTGTCGTAGCCGAGCACGGTTCCACCAGCCAGCGTGACCGTCTGCGCCGCGGTGTCGAGGCTGGTGGCGGCCGAACCCAGCCGCAAGGTGATGCCCTTCTCGTCGTACCAGTCGCGTGGTTTGAGAGCCACGTCATCGACTTCCTTGCGCAGCACCTCCTTGGACAGCGGCGGGCGATCGTAGGGCAGATGCACCTCGTCGCTGACGATCGTGATGCGACCGGAGTACTCTGACCGACGCAGCTGCTCGGCGGTCCGGGCAGCGGCAAGCCCGCCGCCGACGATCACGATGCCCTTTTCAAAGCCTTGGTCGCTGTGCTTGACACCCTCGCTACTGGTCACGTGGAGTTCATACACGATCGCCTGTTAGTACTTCAAGGCGCCCTTGTCGACGGCGATCTGCGTGCCCGACAGTGTGCCCGAGCCGTCACCAGCGAGCCAGACCACGACATCGGATACCTCATCAGGCGTCATGAAGCCCTTCGGCTGCAACGGCATTGGCGGGAAGCTGTGCACGAAACTGGGATGCTCGGCAAATACCCGCATCATCGCTTCCGGCTCGATCATCGGGGTATCGACCGAGTAGGGATGGATAGAGTTGACCCGGATGCCGTATTCGCCGAGTTCGATCGCGAGCGTGTTGGTCAGCGCGGTGAGTCCGTGCTTGCTGGCCGAGTAGTGGCCGTTGCCCGGTGTGGCCTTCAGACCCGCCGACGAGCTGACGACCACGATGGAGCCCCCGTTGCCGGCCTCGATCATCGCGGGAATCGAGGCGCGCAGGGTGCGCCAGGTGCCGGTCAGGTTGACCCCGATGACCGTGTCCCACTGCTCATCGGTGAGCTCCCAAACCCGACCCCAGCCCAATACGCCGGCGTTGGCCACCAAGATGTCGAGCCGGCCAAATTGTTCGACCCCGTCAGCGACCAGTTGCCGCAGCGCCGGGTCGTCGCGGATGTCTACTTCGCGGGCGAGCACCTTGCAGCCTTCGGCTGCCACCAGGCGGACGGTCTCGTTGAGATCCTCTCGCGTAGCCGGGGCGTAGGTCAGGCTGGCCGACGCCGGCGCGCAAATATCGAGCGCAATGATGTCGGCACCTTCCCGGGCAAGCCGCACCGCATGCGACCGCCCCTGGGCCCGGGCGGCGCCGGTAACGAATGCCACCCGTCCTTGCAGTGATCCGGCCTGTCCAGCCACGTATGTCCCTTCCACCGACTGACAGGCTAGCAGCGAAACTGGAACGTGTTCTAACTACCGGGGTTCTCGCCGAGCTCAGATTTCGGAGATGATCTGGGCACGTCGGCTGTTGTATTCCTGGTCGGTCAGTGCACCGCTGGCATACAGCGTCTCCAGCTCTCGGAGCCGCTGGGCGATCGGCGGTTTGGGCGAGGTGGCGACCGATGCGGCCCGGGCGGCCGGTGCCTGTTGTTCGGCCGCCCGGCGCACCACGGCCTCAATTTCCTGACGCAGCACCGGGTTGGACCGGATGTCGACCATCCGGTTGAGCGGAACGTTGTTGGCCTTGAGGATCTGCAGGATCTCCATCAGCGGCCCGGCTTGCCCGCTGAGGTCGTAGGGCTTGTTGTCTTCGGCCAGGGTGAACTGCGCCGGCACCCCGCTCTGCTCGAGCGCCGCGTTCTTGGCGGAGGATTTGGCCGCATAGTTAGCCAACGCCAGTGCGATCAGGACGTCGGCAACGGTGATCAGCAGGCCGACGTAGAACATCCACTGCACCAGGCTGCCCAGCCCGAGGGTGAAGTAGACGACCAAAAAAATCGGCCCGACCAGGCCGCCGCACAGCAAAACCACCAACTGTGCTTTCAGGTAACGCGCCAACACGTGTCTCTCCTCGCCTCGCTGGGAAATCCGTGTCAGATTTGCGCTGTCACGTGCGCCGTACGCGCAGACCGCGTCCGCGCGTCCGCTCGCCCGGATCAGTCCGCGATTGCCGCCGGTTGCCCCTTGGCAGAGCCGGCCGGCCCCGCCGTTGCCGGAGAATAAGTCGGCGCCACTGCCGGCGTGTCGGCCCCCGCCCGCACTGCCGCCGGCATCGCGGCTGCCGGAGAGAATCCCGGCGTGCCCGCCTCAACTGGCGCGACCGGCGTGCTGGCTGCCTCCGGCACTTCGGCTGCGGCCGCTGCCGCCGTTGCCGGAGAGTAAGCCGGCGTTGCCGCCTGCATCGCGGCTAACGGCGCACTGGCCGGTGCCGATGCCAGCGCCGCCGACCCCGCCGGGGCTGCTGTTACCGGCGTACTGGCCGGTGCCGCCACCGTAGCTGCCGCCGGCGCCGCGGAAACCGCCGTCGCCAGGTGTCCCGCCGGAACGGCCGGCGCCGCACCACCCGCCAGCCCCGCCGTTGCCGCCGGCACCCCTGTTGCCACCGAACCCGTCTGCGCAGCGGTGCCGATCAGCGGCTCCCCCGTCGTCAGCACTTGACTGGATGCGTTAGCCTCGCTCAGCACAGTGTGCTCTGCGGTCTGCAGGGGCGCAGCGTTGGCGGCCTCGGCGATGGCATACTGCGCCGCGCCGCCACTCATGAGCTGCACAAACTGCCGATGGAACAACGCCGCCTGAGCGCTCAGCGCCTGATAGGCCTGTGCGTGCGCGTCGAACAGCACCGCGATGCCGGCCGACACCGCATCGGCACCCGCAGCCGGCACGCTTGAGGTCGGGCCCAACGCTGCTGAATTCGCGGAGTTGATCGTCGCGCCAATATTTGCCAAGTCCGATGCCGCCGCCGCCACATACTCCGGTGTCGCGTTCACGAACGACATCCGAACCTCCAGGCCAGACCACAACGGCTAAGCAATCGCCCAGTCGCCAATTCCAGACTGGATACCAACAAATCGTACCGGACACTTCGGATCAGCCATTTCGGCAGCTTTTCGCGACCCAAACGCATAAGGCCCGGACTGCCGAAGTCGGCAATCCGGGCCTTTATGGCTGAAAGCGTCGCAGACCTACTTGATGATCTTGGTGACCCGGCCGGCGCCGACGGTGCGGCCACCTTCGCGGATCGCGAATCGCAGACCCTCGTCCATGGCGACGGGCTGGATCAGCTTCACCGAGATGTTGGTGTTGTCACCGGGCATCACCATCTCGGTGCCCTCCGGCAGCGTCACCACACCGGTCACGTCGGTCGTGCGGAAGTAGAACTGCGGACGGTAGTTGTCGAAGAACGGCGTGTGCCGGCCGCCCTCGTCCTTGGACAGGATGTAGACCTGGCCTTCGAACTCGGTGTGCGGCGTGGTGGTGCCGGGCTTGGTGACCACCTGGCCGCGCTCGACCTCCTCACGCTTGACGCCACGCAGCAGCAGCCCGACGTTGTCACCGGCCTGCCCCTGGTCGAGCAGCTTGCGGAACATCTCCACGCCGGTGACGGTCGTCTTGGTGGTGGACGGGCGGATGCCGACGATCTCGACTTCCTCGTTAACGTTGATCACGCCGCGCTCGACACGGCCGGTGACCACGGTGCCACGGCCGGTGATGGTGAAGACGTCCTCGACGGGCATCAGGAATGGCTTGTCGGTGTCGCGAACCGGGTCGGGGATCGACTCGTCGACCGCGTCCATCAGCTCCTCGACGCTCTTCACCCACTCCGGGTCGCCATCGAGCGCCTTCAGTGCGGAGACCCGGATGACGGGAGCGTCCTCGTCGAACTCCTGCTTGCCCAGCAGTTCGCGGACTTCCATCTCGACGAGCTCGAGCAGCTCCTCGTCGTCGACCATGTCGGCCTTGTTCAGCGCGACCAGGATGTAGGGCACCCCGACCTGACGGGCCAGCAGCACATGCTCGCGGGTCTGCGGCATCGGGCCGTCGTTGGCGGCGACCACCAGGATCGCGCCGTCCATCTGGGCGGCGCCAGTGATCATGTTCTTGATGTAGTCGGCGTGGCCCGGCGCGTCGACGTGCGCGTAGTGACGCTTCTCTGTCTGGTACTCCACGTGGGAGATGTTGATGGTGATACCGCGCTGACGCTCCTCGGGCGCGTTGTCGATCTGGTCAAACGCCTTTGTCTCGTTCAGGTCGGGAAACTTGTCGTGCAGAACCTTGGTGATCGCCGCGGTCAGCGTGGTCTTGCCGTGGTCAATGTGACCAATGGTTCCGATGTTGACGTGCGGCTTCGTCCGCTGGAACTTCGCCTTCGCCACTTCTGTGTCCTCCTGGACTTGTTGGTGCTCGTTAAAGCAGTGTGTTGATGTTTTCAGTTGTGCCGCGGTTGTGACCCGGCCAGGTTACTCCCTGTTGTCCTGCCGATCACGGCTCGGCTCCGCACTCGTCAGCAACCGTTGACTGCTCACTGGCCCGTCGCCTTCGCGATGATCTCCTTCGACACGTTCGCCGGCACTTCGGCATACGAGTCGAACACCATGGAGTAGTTCGCCCGGCCTTGAGTCTTGGACCGCAGGTCGCCGACGTAGCCGAACATCTCCGAAAGCGGCACATGCGCCTTGACGACGCGCGAACCGCCACGCTCCTCCATGGCCTGAATCTGGCCACGGCGGGAGTTCAGGTCGCCGATCACATCGCCCATGTAGCCCTCGGGCGTGGTGACCTCGACGGCCATGATCGGTTCCAGGATCACCGGCTGTGCTTGCGCGGCAGCCTTTTTCAGCACCTGCGAACCAGCGATCTTGAATGCCATCTCGGACGAATCGACCTCGTGGAAGGCGCCGTCGAGCAGAGTGACCTTCAAGTTCACCAGCGGATAGCCGGCCAGCACGCCGTATTGCATGGCGTCTTGGGCGCCCGCGTCCACCGAGGGGATGTACTCGCGCGGGATGCGCCCGCCGGTGACCTTGTTCTCGAACTCGTAGGTGGCGCCGTCTTCGCCGGTGAACGGCTCGAGTTTGATGATCACCCTGGCGAACTGGCCTGAGCCGCCGGTTTGCTTCTTGTGGGTGTACTCGACGTTGTCCACCACGCGGCGAATGGTCTCCTTGTACGCCACCTGAGGCTTGCCGACGTTGGCCTCGACCTTGAATTCGCGGCGCATGCGGTCCACCAGGATGTCCAGGTGTAGCTCGCCCATGCCGCCGATTACCGTCTGGCCGGTCTCGGAGTCCAGATGCACCTTGAAGGTTGGGTCCTCTTCGGCGAGCTTCTGGATCGACAGGCTCAGCTTCTCCTGGTCGCTCTTGGTCTTCGGCTCGATGGCCACCTCGATCACCGGGTCGGGGAAGGTCATCGACTCGAGCACGATCTGGTGGTTCGGGTCGCTCAGGGTGTCACCGGTGGTGGTGTCCTTGAGGCCGATCACCGCGTAGATGTGACCCGCACTGGCCCTTTCGACGGGGTTCTCCTTGTTGGAGTGCATCTGGAACAGCTTGCCCAGCCGCTCCTTCTTGCCCTTGGTGGCGTTGATCACCTGGCTGCCCGACTCGACGGTGCCCGAGTACACCCGGATGTAGGTCAACTTGCCGAAGAACGGGTGCGTGGCGATCTTGAAGGCCAGCGCCGCGAAAGGCTCGTCGGTGGTCGCGTGCCGCACAACCTCCTCGTCCTCCTTGCCCGGCGCGTGCCCGATTGCCGGGGGAACATCCAGCGGCGACGGCAGGTAGTCCACGACGGCATCAAGCATCGGCTGCACGCCCTTGTTCTTGAACGCGCTGCCGCACAGCACGGGATAGATTTCGGAGGTGATCGTCAGCTTGCGGATCGCACCCTTGATCTCGTCGGTGGTGAGTTCTTCGCCGCCGACGTACTTCTCCAGCAGGTGCTCGTCGGACTCTGCGACGACCTCGAGCAGCTTGGTGCGGTATTCCTCAGCCTTCTCCGCCAGCTCGGCGGGGATCTCGATGGTGTCGTAGGTCTCGCCCAGCTTCGTCTCGCCGCGCCACACCTTGGCGCTCATCTCGACCAGGTCGACGACGCCCTCGAAGTCGGCCTCGGCGCCGACGGGCAGCTGGATCGGCACCGCGTTGGCCCCGAGCCGCTCCTCCATCGTCTTCACCGAGAAGTAGAAGTCGGCGCCGATCTTGTCCATCTTGTTGACGAAGCAGATGCGTGGGACGTCGTACTTGTCGGCTTGCCGCCAAACCTGCTCGGACTGCGGTTCGACCCCCTCTTTGCCGTCGAACACGGCGACCGCCCCGTCGAGCACGCGCAGGTTGCGCTCCACCTCGACGGTGAAATCAACGTGTCCAGGAGTGTCGATGATGTTGAGCTGGTTGCCTTTCCAGAACGTTGTCGTGGCCGCGGAGGTGATAGTGATCCCGCGTTCCTGCTCCTGCTCCATCCAGTCCATGGTGGCGGCGCCGTCGTGGACCTCACCGATCTTGTAGTTGATGCCGGTGTAGTACAGGATCCGCTCGGTTGTCGTCGTCTTGCCGGCGTCGATGTGTGCCATGATGCCGAAGTTCCGGACCTTGCTCAGGTCAGTCAGCACGTCCTTCTGTGCCACAGAAGTCTTCCCACTCTTTCGATTGCTTAGTTAGTTCGCTGTCCGCTTTGCGCCCGGCCGGCCCATCGCCGGGGGCTATCACCAGCGATAGTGCGCGAAGGCGCGGTTGGCCTCGGCCATCTTATGGGTGTCCTCACGTCGCTTGACGGAAGCCCCGAGGCCATTGCTGGCATCCAGGATCTCGTTTGCCAGCCGCTCGATCATGGTCTTCTCCCGGCGTTGCCGCGAGAAGCTGACAAGCCAGCGCAGCGCCAGCGTGGTCGACCGGTCCGGACGCACCTCGACAGGAACCTGGTAGGTCGCACCGCCGACGCGGCGGCTGCGTACCTCCAGGGCGGGCTTGACGTTGTCGAGAGCGCGCTTGAGGGTGATCACGGGATCGGTACCTGTCTTTTCCCGAGCGTTCTCAAGCGCACCATACACAATGCGCTCAGCGAGCGATTTCTTCCCTTTGAGCAAAACTTTATTCACCAGCTGGGTGACCAGTTGCGATCCGTAGACAGGGTCGTTGACCAATGGACGCTTGGGCGCGGGCCCCTTGCGCGGCATCAGCTCTTCTCCTTCTTGGCGCCGTAACGGCTCCGAGCCTGCTTGCGGTTCTTGACGCCCTGGGTGTCGAGAGAACCGCGGATGATCTTGTACCGCACGCCAGGCAGGTCCTTGACTCGGCCACCACGCACCAGCACCATCGAGTGTTCCTGCAGGTTGTGACCCTCGCCGGGGATGTAAGCCGTGACCTCGACCTGACTCGTCAGCTTCACGCGCGCGACCTTACGAAGCGCCGAGTTCGGCTTCTTCGGAGTGGTCGTGTACACGCGGGTGCATACGCCACGGCGCTGCGGGCTGCCCTTCAGAGCCGCGGTCTTGACCTTGGCGATCTTGTCCCGACGACCCTTGCGGACCAGCTGCTGAATGGTTGGCATCTACCGGCTTTCTGTGTTGAGAGTGCAACGTCCTTATTGGCGGTTTTCAAGTCTTCGTACTGCAGTTATGCCCCGCCGCAATACCCCGCAGCCGGGTGTGTCGCACGCGCTTGCCCCGGCTTTATCCCGTTGCGTCTGGACACGCGAATTGGCCCGGCATCCATTTCCTTACGTCAGGCGCCGTAAGCCGCCAGGCACGAGCTACCACAATACCCGCCGCTGGTCTGGCAGGTCAAAGCGGCGGATGGTCTATCCTGCGCCTGTCCAGACTCGTCGCCAGCCGCAGCACCATGTCGGAGAACAACGCGTCGGTGTCGATGTCGTCCATCACGCCGGTCATTTCCAGCAACACAAAGCCATGCAGTGCCGACCAGAACTCCAGCGCAGCGTAGAAGGCCTCGTCACGGTCGAGACCGTAGGAGGACAGCACGGCGATCACCGGTGCGGCCGCGGCTCTGGTCGCAGCTGTGTACTCGGGGTCATCACCGCCGAGCGGCATCCGGGTGAACGCCGAGTACCGACCAGGGTGGTGATGGGCATAGCTGCGGTAGGCGCCGGCCATGACCAGCACCGCGTCATCGCGGGCGCGACCCTCGCCGACTCTGTTCAGCATCATGATGATGTCGTCGATGACCCGAATCCGCACCGCCCGGCGCAGGTCCTCCAGGCTGTCGACGTGGTTGTACAGCGACGGTCCCTTGGTCCCCAGCTGCGTTGCCAGCGCGTTGATGGTCAGCGAATCCCAGCCCTCCCGGTCCAGGAAGGTCAGTGCGCCATCGACGATGCTGTCGCGG
This sequence comes from Mycobacterium sp., assembly GCA_035515675.1. Classification (GTDB taxonomy): domain Bacteria; phylum Actinomycetota; class Actinomycetes; order Mycobacteriales; family Mycobacteriaceae; genus Mycobacterium. The sequence goes on along the minus strand of DATJBA010000284.1, from coordinate 29,177 downwards.
CTCAGCTTCGCCGGGCGGGAGGCGGATTTCCCCGCACGCTGGCGCCCAGCCGCCGACGGCGGTTCCGGCTGAGCTGCCATGGCAATCGCCCTTCGATTGCGGGTTGGGTTACCGCTGCTTCGCGGTGGAGGTAGCGGTTAACTAATGACTCTAGTTGACGCGGGCCGTCATGGACCCGTTCCTGAAGGGACGGGCTTGTGGCCTGTCCCGTGGTTGCGGGCTGCCGTTAGGCTTGCTGCTGCCGCCCTAGCCCTAATGGCTGGCTGTTAGGGTGGGCGCTCCGTGTGGGCGCATGACTTCGCCCCAGCGTTGGCCACCGCGGGCTGCGATGGCGAGAGCTGCGTTGTGGTCGGCGTGCCCAACGAAGCGACACCGGCCACACTGAAATTCACTTTGGGAGCGGCGATTTCGTTTGTCGACCCACCCGCACACATGGCAGGTTTGACTGCTGTAGGCGGGATCGACTTCAACGAATGCCACCCCGGCCCGCTTGGCCTTGTAGGCGACGAACCCGCCCAGCGAACGCCCAGGAATGCAGCGCGGCCCGTTGGGGCTTGCGAAGCCGTACCCGCGCACGAATCCCCGTCAGCTGTTCGACGGCGATACCGCGCCCGGTGCGTTGCGCCTCGGCCACGATCCGTTTCGAAATCTGGTGGTTGATATCGGCGGCAAACCGGGCCTCCTTGCGGCGGCGCTTCTTCAACAGCCGCCCCGCCGAGCTTGTTTTCTTGGCCTGCAACCGCGCTCGCAGATTCAGTTGACGCTTGGGGTAGCGGTTGAGCCGCGCCCCGGCCGCACGCTGTCCGTCGCTGCTGGTGGCGATATTCACGATGCCCAGATCCACGCCGAGGAATCCGCTGACCGGCTGGGCCAGCGGTGCTCGGGGCGCTTCGATACTGGCGTGCAGAAACCACTTGCCGTCGCGGCAGATCAGGTCGGTTTCCCCAATCCTGCGGGTGCGCAACAGCACCAAATCTCGTGGTGTGCCCAGCACCCGGATCCCCTTGAGCCGCCCAGCGGTCGTCCAGATCGACACCGTCGCCTGCCGGCCACCCGCCTGGTCGGGGATCTGCCACGACAAACACCGCTCATCAAACGGCTGGGCGGCATCAGCACGAAAGCCGATCGGCGTGGCCGCCACCTTCATACATGTCTGCGATCCTGGCGGGCCGTAGTTGCCGGCCCTGATATTGGCCCGCAGTGTCGTATAGGCGTCGGCGACCTTGCCGATCACCCGGATCGCCGGCTGCGTCGAGAGCCCGAATCTCTTGCACCGTGTGCTTGTCGCACAGCCGCTCGGCGTGCACCCGGCCCGACAGCCACGACGCCGCCGCATTACACGTGTTCAAAGTGGCCTCCAGGGCGGCTGCCTGATCCTGGGTCGGCAGCACCCGCACCTTGACCACCTGCTTCACACCCCGCACCCTAAACGCCACCACCCACAGCCAGGCCGTGCTCGCCCAGTGTTCACCGACACCATGTTCACCGCCTGCCAGCAACTGATGCCCAGCGTGTACACCGAGATGGACACCGAACTGCGCGAGTTCAACGGCGAGGGCGATCGTCCACCTGCTCGTGCATTTACCCGCCCAGCCTGCCGATATCGATGCTGGTCAACCGGCTCAAAGGCGTCTCATCTGGCCGGCTACGCCAGCACTATCGCGCCGATGCACGCAAATACCTGTGCGGCAAGCACTTCTGGTCGCCACCCTACTTCGCCGCCTCCTGCGGAGGCGCCCCACTGACCGTCATCAAGCAACACATCGAACAGCACAACCGCCCCAACTAAACGCGGCCCGCTACGCCGGCCGCACGAATGGGATCGGCTTCCTCCCAGCCCTAATCGGCCGGGCTTCCGCCGAAGAAAGCTGGTGAAACTTTTGCGCGATCCCAGCAGCGGCTGGGCCCGGTAAATGCGAATAAGTCTGCCATCGAGCAGGCGAATGTCACGTAGGCTCGCCTCGAGCAGACCCGTCAAAGCGAAGGGGGCCGCAGTGAACTGGACAACCGTCGCCGGGTCGCTGGCTAGCTGTGTCATCGCCATCGCTGCCACCCCTGCCGCCCGGTCGCCGGCCGCGCACGCCAAGAACGGCGACACCCACGCCGTCGGGCAGGGCATCGAGCAGACGCTGGATTGCAACGATTCCACTCTGATCGTCAATGGCACTGGGAATAGCGGCAATGCGTTGGGAAACTGCTGGGCGGTGACGGTAATGGGCTCGTCCAACACCGTCGTCGCCGACTCGATCACGCACGACATCACCGTCTACGGCTGGGACGAGACCGTGCTCTACCGCAACGGTGCGCCGTTCATCTGGGACCGCGGCCGCGAAATGGGCATGACCAACCGGCTCCAGCAGGTACCCGGCTGAGATATCGCAACGTCACTAGTCACGCCTAACCCGCGGGGAATCGAGGATCAATGCTCGCCCACGTCACCGACCAATCCCGACTGGGCGCGCTCGCCTTAGCGCTGGCCGTTGTGCCGGTTGTGCTGGCGGGCTGCAGTTCGACGGCCAATCCGCCCGGAGGGTCTTCGACGACGAGCGGTGCAGCCGCGCCGACCACGGGAACGAGTGGTGCAGGCGCCACCGCGTCCGTCGAGATCGGCAACTCACTGGACTACGGGTCTATGAGGAGCACAGCCACCCTTGACTGCGCCAGCGGCAAATCGCTGAACGTGGCCGGTTCCGACAACACGCTGACCGTCACCGGCACCTGCGCGACGGTGAGCATCAGCGGTGCGAACAACAAGATCACCTTCGACAAGGTCGACGCACGTATCACCGTGCTGGGGCTCAACAACACCATCACCTACAAAGACGGTGATCCCAAGGTGGACAACCTCGGCTCTGGCAACACCATCAACAAAGGGAGTTGACCGCCGCCGGCCTCGGTGGCCGGCTAACTGGCGGCCGTGCCGTGGCGGCCGGCGCCCGCGGCGAATCGCCCCACCCCTGCGACGGCCTCCGCGGCAACCCGGGACATGCTCGCGAATTCGAGGTCGATTGCCCCGGATTCCGGCATCCCCCACTGCTGCAGCGCCGACAGCCGATCCGATCGCATACACTGCTGCGGCAGCGCCGCGAGCTGAGCCGCCAGTTCCTCAGCAGCCTGTCGGGCTTGACCCTTGGGCACGACCCGATTCGCCAACCCGATCGCCAGCGCTTCATCGGCTGCCACAGCACGGCCGGTGAGAATCATGTCCATCGCGCGGCTGTGCCCGATCAGCCGGGGCAGCCGCACGGTGCCGCCGTCGATGAGCGGCACCCCCCATCGCCGGCAGAACACCCCGAACACGGCGCCCTCCTCGGCTACTCGCAGGTCACACCAGATGGCCAACTCCAGACCCCCGGCGACGGCGTAGCCGCTGACCGCGGCGATCACGGGTTTGGACAGCACCATCCGCGTCGGCCCCATCGGGCCGGGGCCGGTCCGATGCACGGCGTTGGCCTCGGGCGTGCCGAAGGCCTTCAAATCGGCTCCGGCGCAAAAGGTTCCGCCGTCGCCCCACAGCACGGCCACTGACGCGGTATCGTCGCGGTCGAATTCCTCGAATGCCGCGTACAACGCGGTGGCCGTCGGGCCGTTGACGGCGTTGCGCGCCGCTGGCCGGTTAAGGATCACCGTTGTCACCGGGCCGTTGCGCTCAACACGGACTGGATCACTCATGTCGCCTCCACGAGTTGGGTTGGTTCACGTCGCTGTGCCAGCTCAGCGGCGAAGGCGTGGTAAGCGGCGCGCAGCCGGGCGCCGGGCCAATCAGCCGGCAGTAGTTCGGCGGGCAACACCGGGTCGGTGAGCAGGTGGCGCACCATCGCCGCGGCCACCACAAACCGGCTGGGAACGTCAGGCGCGGCGGCCATCTCGTCGAGCAACCGGTGGGCGGTTTTTGACCATGCGGGCAGGTCCCATAGCTCGCCGGCCAGCTGCGCGGGCGCGTCGTCGCGTGCCTTCAGGACCCGCACCCGCGCCGCAACATCGGAATCCAGGTCTAGGTCGAGGTTGTCGGGCCGCATCCACACCCCTTCGCGCAGTTCACTGAAGCGCTTGTCGTGCATGCTGGTTCGCAGTGTGGCCCGGGAGCGGGCAGCGGTGCCCACGCTGGTGACGATCACCACGAGCCAGTCTCCGCGCCAGGCCCGGGTTCGTGGGCGTATGGCATCGTCCTGCCGGCGCTGGCGGGCCAGCAATCGATCCGAAAGCCGGTAGCCGTCAGCGGACCGGATCAGGTCGCCGGCACTGACCATACGGGTCAGCGCGACCCGCAACGTCGTCTCTTTGATGCCGAAATCGGCTGTCAGCCTGATCAATTCGCCGGCGCTGGCCCACGCGGGATGGGCACCGAGTAGCACGCTGAGCACCACTGAACGGGCCGTCATGTTCGGCATGGTCTACACCGGTGACACCTGGCGGCCGTAATCGCCGAACGGCTCGTCGCGATGCCGTACCGCATCCCGGAAACCGTGCTCGACCGCGTCGGCGACGAAGGCGTGCCCCTCGGGGGTATGCCGGGCGACACCGTCGAATACGGTGCCGACCATCCTGCTGGTGGCCACACCCTGTTGCAGCAGAGCCGAATTCAGCGCGAGCTTGACCATGATCAGCTGGTTGACCGGCATTGCGGCGATCCGCTGTACGAGTCGCTCGGTTCGCTCGTCGAGGTCTGTTGCGTCCGGCGCTTCGACCGCCAGGCCCCACTCGGCGGCTTGCGCGCCGGTGATGCAATCGCCGGTGAACAGCAGGCGTTTGGCGCGCTGGTCACCGAGCCGGTGCGCCCACAGACCTGCCGCCGGGACGCCCCATACCCGCGTCGGCGGATAACCGATCTTGGCATCGGCGGCCGCGATCACCTGGTCGGCGTGCAACGCGATGTCGGTGCCGCCGGCCACGCAATAGCCGTGGATCTTGACCACGGTCGGCTTGTCGGCGTGCATCAGGCTGGAGAATCCCCGCACGAAGCGACTCATCATCTGGTAGTCGATCATCGGGTCCCACGGCTGATTCGGTAGGTGGTTGACCGCCTGGGTCTTACCGTCCAGCACGGTGCCCTGGTAGGCGCCGGCGCCGCCGGCTGAGCCGGTGCGATCGGCGTAGGCGCTCAGGTCGAAGCCCGCGCAGAAACCCTCCCCGCGCCCAGACACCAAAATGACGTGCACATTGGGGTCAAGATCGGCGCGCTCCACCAACGCCGAGAGCTCCAGTGGAGTGTCGGCGACGATCGCGTTGCCCTTCTCCGGTCGGTTGAAGGTGATCCGCGCAACCCGGTCGGTGACCTCGTAGGTCATGGTTTTCAGGTTGTCGAAGTCGACCGGCCTGATCGCGTGAGTCATGTTGCGGCTCAGCCCTTTACCAGGGCCCGCTCCAAGATGGGGGCAAGGTCCAGTCCGGCGGGCATGGTGCCGAACGCGCCGCCCCACCGGCCGTCGAGCCGGGTCGTCAGGAATGCCTCGGCGACGGCGGGATGACCGTGACGCACCAACAGCGACCCCTGCAGCGCCAGACAGATGTCCTCGGCGACCTTACGGGCGCGGTACTGGATGGTATCCAGGTCGGTGAGGTCTTGCCGCAGCCGCTCGACGCGGCTGCCCAGCCGGGGATCCTGACTCGCGCACTCGTCCAGTTCGCCGAACAGCACCTCGACGCATTCTGGGCGAGCTGCCATGGCGCGCAATGTATCCAGCGCGCTGACGTTGCCCGAGCCCTCCCAGATCCCCATCAACGGCGCCTCGCGGTACAGCCGCGGCATCCCGGATTCCTCGGCATAGCCGTTGCCGCCCAAGCATTCCAGCGCTTCGGCGGCGTGCGGGGTGGAGCGCTTGCACACCCAGTACTTGCCGGCGGCCAGGCCAATTCGGCGCAGCAGCGCTTCCGTCTCGTCGCCGCGCACGGCATTGTCGGTGGCGCCGGCCATCCGCATCGCGACAATCGTGGCGGCCTCGGCCTCCACGGCCAGGTCCGCCAGCACGTTGCGCATCAGCGGCTGGTCGATCAGATAGGCGCCGAACGCTTTTCGGTGCTGGGCATGGTGGATGGCGCGGGTCAGGCCGGTCCGCATGCTGGTGGCACTGCCCAGGGTGCAGTCCAGCCGGGTGAGGTTGACCATCTCGATGATGATCGGGACGCCGCGGCCCTCCTCCCCCACCAGCCATGCAATGGCACCGTCGTATTCGACTTCGCTGGAGGCGTTGGCGTGGTTGCCGAGCTTGTCTTTGAGCCGCTGCAGGAACATCCGGTTGCGGGTGCCGTCGGGTAGCACCCGCGGCAGCGTGAAGCACGACAATCCGCCCGGTGCCTGCGCCAGCACCAGGAAGATGTCACACATCGGCGCCGAGGTGAACCACTTGTGACCGGTCAAGGTGTAGCTGCCGTCGCCGTTCCGGGTCGCCTGGGTGGTGCCGGCGCGCACGTCGGAGCCACCCTGCTTCTCGGTCATCGACATGCCCGCGGTGATGCCGGGCTTCGTGGTGGGCACCTTCAGCTCGGGGTCGTACTCGCGGCTGGTCAGCAACGGCTCGTACACCGCCGCCAGCTCGGGGTTGTAGCGCAGCGCCGGCACGACGGCGTAGGTCATCGAGATCGGGCACATGTGTCCGGGCTCGACGGTCCACACCGAGGTCTTGGCGGCCCGCACCACATGCGCACCCGGCCGCTCGTCGGCCCACGGCGCGGCGTGCATGCCGTGGGCGATCGCCGCGCGCATCAGCTCGTGGTAGGCCGGGTCGTATTCCACCTCGTCGATGCGGTGGCCGTACCGGTCGTGGGTATGCAGGATGGGCCGGTTGCGGTCGGCGAGCTCACCCCAACGCTGAGCTTCGCGGCCCGCCGAAAGCGCCCCAACCTCCATCACTTCTTCCAGTCCCCACTGCCCGCCCTCCCTGATCAGGGCCTCGACAAGCACCGCGGATGTCGCGGGGTTGTAGTTCTCCAGCGGCGGAACCTGGTTGGTGACGACGTGGGTATCTGGCATGCCACCCATGTTACATTTTTTCAACAACTGAACAAGACGTGTAACGACGGTCGTCAGCGCGGATGCGCGGCGAAGAATTCCCACAGCGTCCGGGTAGCGAACGCGGGCCACTTGTGGCCGCCCCCGTCGACGGTGATCAGCACGACGCTGCGGTTGTCGGTACATCCGGCTGTCGACGTGGTCACCGGACCAGTGGTGGTAATGGCTGGGGTGCCGCACTGATCAACATTGCGCCAGAATGCATTCACGTCGGGCACCGACGGACCGTTGATGACGCTGAGGCCCTGCCCGCCGCTATATGGGACGAGTCGATCCGCGGTGCCGTGGATGTGCATGACCGACGTCGGGCGCGGAGACCCGCAGAGATTTAGCTGCGTCGCCGCATCCGGACCGATCGCGGCAAAGAGACCGGTGTCGCACGCCAGCGTGTAAGACATCATCCCGCCGTTGCTTATGCCTGTGGCGTAAACCCTGGCGGAGTCGATGCTGACCTTCTTGGCAATGTCAGCGACGGCGGCGGTGATGAAGGCCACGTCATCGACGCCTTCCCGTGCGGGTCGCCCACAGCAGCCGCCACCGTTGACATTCCAGGCCCGGTCGAGGCCGTCCGGATAGGCGACGACGAACTTGCCCGAATTAGCCAATTCGTCCCAGCCATAAGCTCTTTCGGCCTGCTCGGCGTTGCCCAACGCACCATGCAGCATGAGGACCAGCGGGACCGACGCGGGCAATTGGGCGGGCTTGTATAGCAGATAGGTGCGGTCGCGCCCGCCGACGTTGATGGTGTGGGCACTGGTTCCATTCAGAAAGCCCGACGGCGGCGTCGCCTTCCCGGGCGAACAGCCCGCGACCACCAGGACACCCCCCAGAAGCAGGCCCACAAGCGTGGCGAGTCGGCGGAGCATGACTCCACGGTAGGCGCCGCGCCCGGAAATCAGCCGCTGGTCTTTTCTCGCAGGAACGCGATGTCGTCCTTGCGACCCTCGTCGGCCGTTTCGCAGATAACCGGCGCATCGGCGGCCTTGACTGCCGCTACCAATAGCTCGGTATCGATCTGTCCGCTGCCCAGGTTGGCGTGGCGGTCACGACCCGAGCCCGCTGCGTCCTTGGAATCGTTGCAGTGCACCAGGTCGATGCGACCGGTGATGGCCTCGATGCGATCCACGGCGTCCACCAGCGCCTCACCCGCCGCCCACGCGTGACAGGTGTCCAGGCAAAAGCCAATCCCGGTGTCGCCGATGACATCCCAGAGTCGGGCGATGGTGTCGAAGTGGCGGGCCATCGCGTGGTCTCCGCCGGCGGTGTTTTCCAGGTAGACAGGGACGTCGGTGTGCAGCTGGTCGAGCGCCTTGCGCCAGCGCTGGAAACCCTCCTCGAGGTCGTTGTCGTCGGCGACGTGACCGCCATGGACGATCACCGCGGCAGCGCCGATGTCGGCCGCCGCGTCGCATGTCTCTTGCAGCATCTTGCGCGACGGGATCCGCACCCGATTGTTCGCCGACGCGACATTGATCAGGTAGGGCGCATGCACGTACACCGGCAGGGCCGCAGCTTTGAGCACAGCAGCGTCGTCTCGTGGTTTGGGCGCCTTCCAGCTCTGCGGATTGCCGAGGAATATTTGCACGACGTCCGCGCCCTCGGCCTCCGCTGCGGCCAGCGGATCCTCCGGACTTACGTGTGAACCGATCAGCACGTTGGCCAGTGTAGTGAGCGGTGCAGACACCAGCGTCAGGCAGCGCCGCGGCGATCCGACTGACTTTCGCTGCCTGACAGCGTGACTAAACTTCCGCCCATGCAGCAGCTACTACGTGTTTCCATGTCTTTATCGCCGGTGCTGCCGTAGCTGTCGCGGTAGCGCACATGGCACATCAACAATGCCAACACCGCATGGTCGTCGGTGCCGGCCGGCAACGCGAACAGCTTGATGCTGACCACTGGTAGGTGTGGTTGCGGAAATTGATGAACACCTCGCCCTGATACACCAACCGCTCCTCTGCAGTCTGATCCCAGGCCTCAACGCCGCCCGCCACACCCATCGCGTTTTCCACCTCCTCCATGCAATCCTTGCGCCCTTAATCGGTCACCCATCAATTACGATCACACGCTGAAGATCACTTCGAAGCAAGTCAACCCACGTCCACTCTTCCGGCGAAGCCGGGTGCACGCTGGTGGCACGCGCGCGGATGGGCGATTTTCAAAAGCGATACCGCATGCGATATCGCTCTCGCGGATCATGTGGTGGTGCTCGCATGGTACTGATGTGGCGGATGGGGCTTTTCGTGGCTGCACGGCGCACGGCGAGCAGACGCAGAATCGCATCGCGAGGGCATCTCGCGTGCGATTCTGCGTCTGCTCACGCCAGCTGTCTACCGGTAGTCGCTGTAGCCGTAGTCATCCAACGGAACCGCAGCGCCGGTGGCTTGGCCGAAGTCCGGGCTGTAGTACTGATCCTCGTAGGACGGAATCGTGTACGCCGCGGCACGGGCCTCCTCGGTGGGCTGCACCTGGATGTTGCGGTAGCGGCTGATACCGGTACCGGCCGGGATCAGCTTGCCGATGATCACGTTCTCCTTCAGACCGTTGAGCTTGTCGCTGCGGCAATTGATCGCCGCATCGGTGAGCACTCGCGTGGTCTCCTGGAACGACGCCGCAGAAAGCCATGAGTCGGTGGCCAGCGACGCCTTCGTGATACCCATCAGCACCGGACGGCCGGCGGCGGGCTCGCCGCCCTCGGCCACCACCCGGCGGTTCTCCGCCTCGAACTCCGCGCGGTCGATCAGCGAGCCGGGCAGGAACTCCGTCGAGCCCGAGTCGATGATGGTGACCCGGCGCAGCATCTGGCGAACGATCACCTCGATGTGCTTGTCGTGGATCGACACGCCCTGAGCGCGGTAGACCTCCTGGACCTCCCGGACCAGGTGGATCTGCACCTCGCGGGGGCCCTGCACACGCAGCACCTCATGAGGATCGGCGGAACCCTCCATCAGCTGCTGGCCCACCTCGACGTGGTCGCCGTCGGAGAGCACCCGCTCGGAACCGTCGTCGTGCTTGAACACCCGCAGCCGTTGCCGCTTGGAGAGTTTGTCGTACACGACTTCCTCGCTGCCGTCGTCGGGAACGATGGTGATCTTGTAGAAGCGCTCACCGTCCTCGAGACGAACCCGCCCGGTGACGTCGGCAATCGGCGCCTTACCGCGCGGCACCCGGGCCTCGAACAGCTCCTGCACACGGGGCAGACCGCCGGTGATGTCCTCACCGACACCACCCTGGTGGAAGGTCCGCATGGTCAGCTGCGTGCCGGGCTCACCGATGGACTGGGCCGCCACGATACCGACGGCTTCGCCGATGTCGACCAGCTTGCCGGTGGCCATGGACCGTCCGTAGCAGGTCGCGCACACGCCGGTGCTAGTGGTACAGGTCAGCACCGAACGCACCTTGACCTGCGTGATACCCGCCGCCAGCAGCGCGTCGATCTCCGGGTCGCCCAGGTCCTGACCGCGCGCGACGATGACGTTGCCGGCCTCATCGACCGCGTCGATGCCCAGAGTCCGTGCGTACGCCGAGGTCTCGATGTACGGGTCGCGGATCAGCGTGCCGTCGGGCTGACGCTCGGCCAGCTCGACGACGATGCCTCGCTCGGTCTGGCAGTCGTGCTCGCGGACGATGACGTCCTGCGACACATCCACCAGACGACGGGTCAGGTACCCGGAGTCGGCGGTACGCAATGCGGTGTCCGCCAAGCCCTTTCGAGCGCCGTGGGTGTTGATGAAGTACTCCAGCACGGTCAGGCCCTCGCGGAACGACGACTTGACCGGGCGCGGGATGAACTCCCCCTTGGGGTTGGTCACCAGACCCTTCATGCCGGCCAGCGTCCGGGTCTGGGTGAAGTTACCCGTGGCACCCGAGTCGACGATGGTGATGATCGGGTTGTCACTGGGGTAATGCTCCCGCAGCGCCTGACCGACCTCGTCGGTGGCTTCCTTCCAGATCTCCACCAGGGCCTCGTTGCGCTCGTCGTGGTTCAAAGCGCCACGCTGGAACTGCTTTTCGACCTTGTCGGCCCGCTCTTCGTAGTGGTCGAGGATCTCCTTCTTGCGCGGCGGAACCAACACGTCGGCCATCGACACGGTCACACCACTACGGGTTGCCCAGTAGAAGCCGGCGTCCTTGAGCTTGTCGACGGTCTGGGCCACCACGATCATCGGGTACCGCTCGGCCAGGTCGTTGATGATCGAGGCCTGCACCTTCTTATGCATCTGCTTGTTCACGAACGGATAGCCCGGCGGCAGCAGCTCGTTGAACATCACTCGGCCCAGCGTGGTATCGGCCATCCATGCATCCCCCGGCTGCCAACCATTGGTAGCGAACAGCTCGGCCTCAATCTCGGCGGGCGGACGCAGCTGGGTCAGCCGCACCTTGATCTTGGCCCGTACCGAGAGCACACCGCGGTCGGCCGCCATGATGGCTTCGGCGGGCGACGAGTAGACCCCGCGCTCCGGTGAGTCCTTGGTGGGCGACTGGTACTCGCCGGTGCCGCCGGGAACTTCGGTGGTTAGGTAGTACAGCCCGGTCACCATGTCCAATCGCGGCATGGCCAATGGGCGGCCGGATGCCGGCGACAGGATGTTGTTGCTCGACAGCATCAGAATGCGGGCCTCGGCCTGCGCCTCCGCGCTCAACGGCAGGTGGACGGCCATCTGGTCACCATCGAAGTCGGCGTTGAACGCCTCACAGACCAATGGGTGCAGCTGGATCGCCTTGCCTTCCACCAGCATCGGCTCGAAGGCCTGGATGCCCAGCCGGTGCAGGGTGGGCGCGCGATTCAGCAGCACCGGGTGTTCGGCGATGACCTCTTCGAGCACATCCCACACCTGCGGACGCTGGCGCTCCACCATCCGCTTGGCGCTCTTGATGTTTTGCGCGTGGTTGAGGTCGACGAGCCGCTTCATTACGAACGGCTTGAACAACTCCAGCGCCATCAGCTTGGGCAGACCGCACTGGTGCAGCTTGAGCTGCGGGCCGACCACGATGACCGAACGGCCCGAGTAGTCGACGCGCTTACCGAGCAGGTTCTGGCGGAACCGGCCCTGCTTGCCCTTGAGCAGATCCGACAGCGACTTCAGCGGGCGGTTGCCCGGCCCGGTGACCGGGCGGCCGCGACGGCCGTTGTCAAACAGCGCGTCCACGGATTCCTGCAGCATCCGCTTCTCGTTGTTGACGATGATCTCGGGAGCACCGAGGTCGATCAGCCTCTTGAGTCGGTTGTTGCGGTTGATCACCCGGCGGTACAGGTCGTTGAGGTCGCTGGTAGCGAACCGGCCACCGTCGAGCTGCACCATCGGGCGCAACTCGGGCGGGATCACCGGGACGGCGTCGAGCACCATGCCCATCGGCGAGTTGCCGGACTGCTGGAAGGCGGCAACCACCTTCAGCCGCTTGAGCGCACGAAGCTTCTTCTGCCCCTTGCCGTTTCGGATAACCTCGCGCAACCCATCGGCCTCGGCGTCGATGTCGAAGTTCTCGATCAACTTCTGGATCGACTCCGCGCCCATGGCGCCGGTGAAGTACTCGCCGTAGCGGTCGACCAGTTCGCGGTAGAGGTTCTCGTCGACGATCAGCTGCTTGGGAGCCAGCTTGGTGAACGTGCTCCAGATGTCCTCCAGCCGGTCCAGCTCACGCTGCGCGCGGTCGCGGATCTGGCGCATCTCCCGCTCGCCGCCGTCCCGGACCTTGCGCCTGGCATCGGCTTTCGCGCCCTCGGCCTCTAGCTCGGCAAGGTCGGCCTCCAGCTTCTGCGCACGTGCCTCCAGTTCGGCGTCGCGCTGATCCTCAACGCCCTTGCGCTCCACCATCATTTCGGTCTCGAGCGTCGACAACTCGCTGTGTCGCATCTCCTCGTCGACCGCGGTGATCACATACGCGGCGAAGTAGATGATCTTCTCGAGGTCCTTCGGGGCCAGGTCGAGCAGGTAACCAAGCCGACTCGGCACACCCTTGAAGTACCAGATGTGCGTGACGGGCGCGGCCAGCTCGATGTGGCCCATACGCTCGCGGCGCACCTTGGCGCGGGTCACCTCGACACCGCAACGCTCACAGATGATGCCCTTGAAGCGGACGCGCTTGTACTTGCCGCAGTAGCACTCCCAGTCGCGAGTCGGTCCGAAGATCTTCTCGCAGAACAGACCGTCCTTCTCCGGCTTCAGCGTGCGGTAGTTGATCGTCTCCGGCTTCTTGACCTCGCCGTACGACCATTGCCTGATGTCCTCCGCAGTAGCCAGGCCAATGCGGAGTTCATCGAAGAAGTTGACGTCGAGCACGTAACTCCCTTTCCCCTTGCGGGTTTAGTTACCAATAGGACACTGGCGCTGCTTGGCGCTACGCCAGGTCCTCAACAGAGGCGGATTCGTTGCGGGACAGGTTGATTCCCAAGTTCGCCGCGGCCCGCTCAAGGTCCTCGTCCTCGCCTTCGCGCAACTCGATCGCCGCGCCGTCGGACGACAGCACCTCGACGTTGAGGCACAGCGACTGCAGCTCCTTGAGCAGCACCTTGAACGACTCGGGGATACCCGGCTCCGGGATGTTCTCGCCCTTGACGATCGCCTCGTAAACCTTGACCCGACCGACAGTGTCATCGGACTTGATGGTCAACAGCTCCTGCAGCGTGTACGCGGCACCGTAGGCCTGCATTGCCCAGCACTCCATCTCACCGAACCGCTGACCACCGAACTGCGCCTTACCACCGAGCGGCTGCTGGGTGATCATCGAGTACGGGCCGGTGGAGCGGGCGTGGATCTTGTCGTCCACCAGGTGGTGCAGCTTCATGATGTACATGTAGCCAACGGTCACCGGGTAGGGGAATGGCTCACCGCTGCGGCCGTCAAGCAGCACCGCCTTGCCGTCGCCGTCCACCAACACGTCGCGGTCGCGGTTGGGCAGTGTGCACGAGAGCAGGCCCTGCAGCTCCTCTTCCTTGGCGCCGTCGAACACCGGAGTCGACACGATCTGGTTCGGCTCGGCGTTCAGCAACTCCTCGGGCAGGTTGGACGCCCATTCGGGCGAACCCTCGATGTTCCAGCCGGACTTGGCCACCCAGCCAAGATGGGTCTCCAGGATCTGGCCGATGTTCATCCGTCGCGGCACACCGTGGGTGTTGAGGATGATGTCCACCGGGGTGCCGTCCGGCAGGAACGGCATGTCCTCTTGCGCCAGGATCTTGCCGATCACGCCCTTGTTGCCGTGCCGTCCGGCCAGCTTGTCGCCGTCGGAGATCTTGCGCTTCTGGGCCACATAGACCCGGACCAGCTCGTTGACGCCGGCTGGCAGCTCGTCGTCGTCCTCGCGGGAGAACACCCGGATGCCGATGACCTTGCCGGACTCGCCGTGCGGCACCTTCAGCGAGGTGTCGCGGACCTCGCGGGCCTTCTCACCGAAGATCGCGCGCAGCAGCCGCTCCTCCGGCGTCAGCTCGGTCTCCCCCTTCGGGGTGACCTTGCCGACCAGGATGTCGCCGTCACGAACCTCGGCGCCGATCCGCACGATGCCGCGTTCGTCCAGGTCGGCGAGCACCTCGTCGGAGACGTTGGGGATGTCCCGGGTGATCTCCTCGGCGCCCAGCTTGGTGTCGCGGGCATCGATCTCATGCTCCTCGATGTGAATCGAGGTGAGCACGTCCTCTTCCACCAAGCGGTTGGAGAGGATGATCGCGTCCTCGTAGTTGTGGCCTTCCCACGGCATGATCGCCACCAGCAGGTTCTTGCCAAGCGCCATCTCGCCGTTGTGGGTGCACGGACCGTCAGCAATCACCTGGCCGGCCTCGACCCGGTCTCCGGCGTCCACGATCGGCGACTGGTTGGCGCATGTGCCGTGGTTGGAGCGGGCGAACTTACGCATCCGGTAGGTCCGCCGGGTGCCGTCGTCGGCCATCACGGTGATGTAGTCGGCGGACACCTCCTCGATCACCCCGGACTTCTCAGCGACGACGACTTCGCCGGCGTCGATCGCGGCGCGCAGCTCCATACCCGTGCCCACCAGCGGCGCCTCACTGCGCACCAGCGGAACGGCCTGGCGCTGCATGTTGGCGCCCATCAGGGCACGGTTGGCGTCGTCGTGCTCAAGGAACGGGATCATGGCGGTGGCCACCGACACCATCTGGCGCGGCGAGACGTCCATGTAGTCCACCTCGGACGAGGGCACGTACTCGACCTCGCCCGCCTTGCGGCGGACCAGGACGCGCGGTTCCAAGAACCGGCCGTCGTCGTCGATCGGCGAGTTGGCCTGCGCCACGACGTGGCGGTCCTCCACGTCGGCGGTCAGGTATTCGATCTCGTCGCTGACCACACCGTCGACCACCTTGCGGTACGGCGTTTCGATGAACCCGAACGGGTTGACCCTCGCGTACACCGACAGCGAGCCGATCAGACCGATGTTTGGACCCTCCGGGGTCTCGATCGGGCACATCCGGCCGTAGTGCGACGGGTGCACGTCGCGGACTTCCAGCCCGGCGCGCTCACGCGACAGGCCACCCGGCCCCAGCGCCGACAGCCGGCGCTTGTGGGTCAGGCCCGACAGCGGGTTGTTCTGGTCCATGAACTGGGACAGCTGGCTGGTGCCGAAGAACTCCTTGATCGCGGCGACCACTGGCCGGATGTTGATCAGCGTCTGCGGCGTGATGGCCTCCACGTCCTGGGTGGTCATCCGCTCCCGGACAACACGCTCCATCCGCGACATGCCGACCCGGATCTGGTTCTGGATCAGCTCGCCGACCGTGCGCAACCGGCGGTTGCCGAAGTGGTCGATGTCGTCGGTTTCCACCGGAACCTCGACGCCGCCGGGGACGGTCATAGTGGGGTGTCCCTCGTGCAGCCGCACCAGGTATTCGATGGTGGCGACGACGTCTTCTTCGGTCAGCGTCGACGACGTGATCGGCTCGCCCGCGTGCAACCCGAGCTTCTTGTTGACCTTGTAGCGGCCAACCCGCGCAAGGTCGTAGCGCTTCTCCTTGAAGAACAGGTTCTCCAGCAGGGTCTGCGCGGACTCCTTGGTCGGCGGCTCGCCCGGACGCAGCTTGCGGTAGATGTCTAGCAGCGCTTCGTCGGTGCCGGCGGTGTTGTCCTTGTCCAGCGTCGACATCATGATATCGGAGAAACCGAACCGCTCGGTGATCCGCTCGGTGGTCCAGCCCAGTGCCTTGAGCAGCACGGTGACCGGCTGCCGGCGCTTGCGGTCGATGCGCACACCGACGGTGTCGCGCTTGTCGACGTCGAACTCGAGCCAGGCACCGCGGCTTGGAATTACCTTGACGCTGTGCAGCGTCTTCTCGGTGGACTTGTCGATGGTCTCGTCGAAGTACACGCCGGGCGACCGCACCAGCTGGCTGACGACCACGCGCTCGGTCCCGTTGATGATGAAGGTGCCCTTTTCGGTCATCATCGGGAAGTCACCCATGAACACCGTCTGGCTCTTGATCTCACCGGTGTTGTTGTTGATGAACTCGGCCGTGACGAACAGTGGGGCCGCGTACGTCATGTCCTTGTCTTTGCACTCGTCGACCGGCGCCTTGACTTCGTCAAAACGGGGGTCGGAGAAAGACAGGGACATCGAGCCGGAGAAGTCCTCGATCGGCGACAGCTCGTAGAGCACTTCCCCCAGGCCACTGACGGGGTTGGCGTCACCGCGGGCGATCGCGGCCTCACGCCAGCGTGGTGAGCCGATCAACCACTCGAACGAGTCGGTCTGCACGTCAAGGAGCCCCGGAACCTCAAGCGGTTCGCGGAGTTTGGCGAAGGAAACTCGGTTGGGTGCTCCGGGCACGGAGTTGTTAGCAGAACTTTTTGGGCGACTCTGGCGAGGACTAGCGTCCGTCTCGCTTTGGCGGAGATCTGCCAAGATGCATCCTTCCAGCACCTCGTGCGACTCACCAGAACCGGGGTCACCGGGCTTGTTCGCCGCGAATTGTGTCGGTTTGGCCGGCGGACGATCTGTCCGGATCTCACGCACACAACTAAATAGCGAGCCACGGAACAGCTCAGGCTAAGACCAAGGTGTCAAGTGGCGGGTGAGGTGGGCAGGAAGTAGCCAGCGCAACGTCCAACAATAGCGCAGGACTGCGCATTCCTCAACCACCCAGCATTATCTGCCCAGGAATATCGGCGCTGGCTGGCATCTCGACTTTCCCATGGGCACATGCTGCCCAACAGATTGACCCGTTTAGGCCCCTGCCGTCAAGAGGAAGGGCGGCAAGTTGCCCCAAAGTTATGCGCTCTAGTCGCCGAATTCGTGCGTGCGGTACTTGTGAGTGCCCTCGAGATCGTCGAGGATTGCGGCCTGGGCCGCCTTCGGCAGCGTGTGCAACATCTCACGTACCCGGGCCTGGCGCCTGGCGACCGCTTTGCGCTCCGGCATGCCCGGCGTCGCGGTGATCTGCGGCGGCACGCCCTCGATCTCCTCGACGCCGCCCGCGTGGTGACCGGCATCGAGCAGGGCCTGCTCCTCGGCCATGGTCGCCTCGTCCTTCTCTTCGGACATGCCGATCGGCCCGATACGACGACCGTTGAGAAACTGCCGCACGACCGGCTCGTCGCTGGTCAGCAACACCTCACGGGGGCCAAACATCACCAGATGCTTGCGGAACAGCATGCCCATGTTGTCCGGCACGGTGCGGGCGATGTTGATGTTGTGCGTCACGATCAGGATGGTTGCGTCGATCTGGGCGTTGATGTCGAGGATCAGCTGGCTCAGGTAGGCGGTGCGGACCGGGTCGAGACCCGAGTCGGGCTCGTCGCACAGAATGATCTGCGGGTCCAGAACCAGGGCACGAGCGAGGCCGGCACGCTTGCGCATACCACCGGAGATCTCACCGGGGAACTTCTTCTCGTCACCACCAAGACCGACCATCTGCAGCTTCTCCATGACGATGTCACGGATCTCGCCTTCCTTCTTCTTGGTGTGTTCACGCAGCGGAAACGCGGTGTTGTCGTAGAGGTTCATCGAACCGAACAGGGCACCGTCCTGAAACAGCACGCCGAACAACGTGCGGATCTCGTACAGTTCCTTGGCTGAGCATTCGATGATGTCGGTGCCATCGATGACGATCGAGCCGCGTTCCGGCCGCAGCAGACCAATCAAGGATTTCAGGAACACCGATTTGCCCGTACCCGACGGCCCGAGCAACACGCTAACCTCCCCGGCGGGGACCTCCAGGGTCACGTCTTCCCAAATTCTGGCGGATCCGAAGGACTTCGTTAGTCCGCTGACCTCTATAGCGACGCCCATGGGGAATCCTTCCGTCGACGCTCGGGCCCGCCACCTGCCCCTTTCTGTGGCATGAGTCACTGTAGCGCACGCGTGGGACAGGACGTCACGGTTGCACAGCACCGCCGCAAAATTTGGCTGACGCGAGACCCCGTCACGGCAGGGCGGGTCGATGTTATTGGACGCGTGTGTTAGCCAGCTGGCGCCCAGTTGCCGTGAAAGCCCATCGGTACCCGCTGCGGCAGGTGCACGGTGGCCATCGACTCGAGGGTCTGGGCATCCAGCAACAGCAATTGGCCTTCGTTACGGCCACGGTGATAGCCGTAGCCCATGAGGATGCCGTCATCTTCAGCGGTGTCCTGCGAGTCGGCCGTAGGACGCGGCACGAAACACATCTCGCCGATCAAAAGGTCGGGGTCGAGTGCGGCCACCGTGCCGGATCCCGTCGCGTAGTCGTGCTTGTACAGCGGTGTCGCCGCTTGCGATCCGCCCGCGGCGAGAAACCCACCTTCGATGCCGACGGCGTAGCCGAACCGGTGCCGGCCACCCAGCAGGGTCTCGTTGATCCGGGGGAATTCCTGCGAGCGATCGTCGCGGCATTCGGTGGTCACTGCCCCAGTCGTCAGGTTGATGGTCCAGCGGTCCAGCGTGGGCAGGGTGTCGCCGGGGCCGCGCCGGTCGCGGTCGAACATCCGCGAGTATCGCACCACGTCGAGCACCAAAACCTCAGCCCCGTCACGCATTTCGGAGTAGCCGTTGAGCGGGTGGTAGACGTAGCAGGGCTCGATATCGAACCAGCGCACTCGGCCTTCTCCGGCGATATCGCCGGCGTCGCGAGGCATGACTCCGATGCGCGCCGGATAGCCGGGGTTCCAGGCATAAGGGAGCCGGTCGGAGTGCTTCGGATTGCGGTTGAACATTGCAGCGATCGGGCTCGGTATGCGGACCCGTCCGATCAGCGACTGCATCACCAGCCGGGCGGGCAGTTGCAGCCAGCGCGGCACGGACGCGGAGAACGCCTGCACGGTGTCGAAGGTGACCGGCAGGTCGTAGATCACCACGTATTTGTCGGTCAGCGAGAAGTCGTGCATCATCGGCGACCCCGACACCTCGATGTCCACGGTGCGGCGAGCGTGGCCGGCAGTGTCGATGACGGAGTACTGCACGGTTCGTCCGCGGACAAACGAGTAGGACACCGCGTGCAGTTCGCCGGTCCGCGGATCCCGGTGCGGGTGGGCGGTGTAGCCGCCGGCCAGGGTGCCGTCGAAGTCGCATGTCCCGATCGTGTCGAGCTCGTCGGTGAGTTGGTAGTTGGCGACCCCGCCTTCGACGAGGGCCAGGGTCCGTCCGGCGTGGGCCAGCACGTTGGTGTTGGCGCCCAGGGCCAGCATGCCTGCCCGCGGGTTGATCCGGCCGGGCACCGGCTCGCCGAGCGTGGCGCACACTGCGGGGCTCCGGACCCAGCGGTTGCGATACCAGCGGGCTTTGCCGTCGCGGAGCGCTACTCCGTGCACCATGCCGTCGCCGGTGAACCAGTGATAGGTGGCCGGGTCGACCTCTTCGGCCGGGTTGGGTCCGTTGCGTAAATAGCGTCCGTCGAGGTGCTCCGGGATGTGCCCGGTGACCTCCAGGTCGGTCGTGGTCACTTCGGCGCCCACCGGCGCCAGGAAGCCCTCGAGATACGGGTTCCGGGATTGTGCGGTCTGCGCGGTAGTCACGGCTGAGCTCCTATAACGTTGATATTATGCTGTTATGGAGGACCGTACGCCGCTGATGGGAAGATGGCAAGGATCGTTGGGGATGGTGAAAGAGATGACTTCGGAAACTCAACGCAGTGTTCGCAGTGTTCGTGATGAGATGCTGCACGCCGCCGTTGGCCTGCTCGACGAGCACGGCCCGGATGCGCTGCAGACCCGCAAGGTGGCTGGTGCCGCGGGAACCTCGACGATGGCGGTGTACACCCATTTCGGCGGGATGCGAGCGCTTATCGCCGAGGTCGCTGAGGAGGGCTTGCGGCAGTTCGACGTGGCGCTGACGGTGCCGCAGACCGCTGACCCGGTCGCCGATTTCTTCGCCATCGGTGCGGCCTACCGGCGCTACGCCATCGAGCGCCCGCACATGTATCGGCTGATGTTCGGCAGCACCAGCGCACACGGCATCAACGCGCCCGCGCACAACGTCCTGACGCTGACGGTCGCCGAGATCGAACAGCGCCACCCCAGTTTTGCGCACGTGGTGCGCGGGGTGCACCGGTGCATGCAGGCGGGCCGGATCACGGGCTGTTCAGGGGGGTCTGCGGACGACGACGCGGCCGTCGTGGCCACAGCGGCCCAGTTCTGGGCGTTGATACACGGGTTCGTGATGCTCGAACTGGCCGGGTATTACGGCGACGACGGAGCGGCGGTCGCACCGGTGCTTGCTTCGATGACCTCGAAACTGCTTGTCGCTCTGGGAGATTCACCCGAGACGGTGACACAGTCACTCTCTCGGGCTGAGCACGCGAAACCGTTGCCGCCGAGTGTGTTTTA
The DNA here is from genome assembly GCA_035515675.1 of Mycobacterium sp. GTDB lineage: Bacteria > Actinomycetota > Actinomycetes > Mycobacteriales > Mycobacteriaceae > Mycobacterium. The sequence goes on along the minus strand of DATJBA010000284.1, from coordinate 8,429 downwards.
GTGAGCGTATCCCGGCCGGTCACGGGAGATTAAGTTACGCCGCCAGCCTATCTTCGCCGTCCGACAGCCGACGCTAGAACACGCCAACGTGGGTTCGAGTACACCCAAGCGGCAACAGTTCGCAACCCCCCGGAATCTCGAGCGATAACGGCGGTTCCGGGGTTTTCGCGAATTGACCTACTTGACGGTGACGGTGGCGCCGGCGGCATCGAGCTTGGCCTTGGCCTGCTCGGCGGCCTCCTTGGCGACCTTCTCCAGCAGCGGCTTGGGTGCGCTGTCGACCAGGTCCTTGGCCTCCTTGAGGCCCAGGCCGGAAACGATCTCACGGACAACCTTGATGACGCCGATCTTCTTGTCGCCGGCGGCCTCGAGGATTACGTCGAACTCGGTCTGCTCCTCGGCGGGCTCGGCGGCAGCACCGGCCGGGGCGGCCCCCGCGGCGGCGACGGCGACCGGTGCGGCAGCGGTGACCTCGAAGGTCTCCTCGAACTTCTTAACGAAGTCCGAGAGCTCCAACAGGGTCATTTCCTTGAACGCGTCAAGCAGTTCGTCGCTAGACAGCTTTGGCATGGTGTGGATCCTTCCTGGTTTCGGGTTGGGTTACTCGGTGTTAGCCGGTGTCTGAGAAATCTCGGCGGGTGCTTCTGCGGCCGGTGCAGGGGTCGGTTGCAAGGCCTTCTTTTCCTGCAGCGCGGCCGCGAGCCGGGCCATCTGCGAGACCGGAGCGCTGAACAGGCCGGCCGCCTTGGCGAGGTTGCCCTTCATCGCACCGGCCAGTTTGGCCAGCAACACCTCGCGGGACTCCAGGTCGGCGATGCGCTCCACTTCGGCGACCGTCAGTGGGCGGCCGTCCATGTAGCCACCCTTGATGACCAGCGCCTTGTGCTCCTTGGCGAAGGTCTTGATGGCCTTGGCGGCGTCGACCGGCTCACCGGTGACGAACGCGATGGCCGTCGGGCCGGCGAACAGCTCGTCGAGGCCCTCGATCCCGGCTTCCGAGGCCGCGCGCTTGATGAGCGTGTTCTTGGCCACCGCGTAGGTGGCCGACCCGGCCAGAGAACGGCGCAACTCGGCCAGGTTGGCGACCGTCAAACCCCGGTATTCGGTGATCAAGGTGGCGGTCGAGTCCTTGAACTGCTCTGTGATGTCTGCAACGGCGGTGGCCTTGTCAGCCCTGGCCATGCATACCTCCTGGGGATGGACGGCTGATGGAAGTCGGGGTGCGACTTGTCGTCTGTGATCACCGGGGAACGACGAAAGCCCCGGCGCAGGAAGCGGCCGGGGCGTTGAATTACGCCGGCGCGTGCCGGCGGTTATGCCTCGTCCTCCTGCGTGGGCGGCCGGGATGTTCCCGGACCTTCAACCGATTTCTCGGTGACCGACGGTCTTTGGTGGATCGGCAACCAGAATAGCGTGATGCCCGGCGGTCAGCCAAAACGGTGCCCAGTTGAGGTGACCGCGATAGTCAACATGGCAAAGAGCGCCACCGAACGAGCGCCACGACGCCCATACGGTGCCGCCCTGCGTGCACTATTCGATTCGGAATACCGCATGACGCTGGCTCCGGTGCTGGAGAGCTTGTCCGACTGGGGGCGAAAACACATGCAGCGCAACGGGGTTGGTGCTACACCGGCGGCTGGCTGAGCCCCGCGAGCCTGGCCGCGCCGACCAGACCGGCCTCGCCACCGAGCTCGGCCGGCATCACACGCAGGCCGGCCAGAAAATCCAGCCCGGCATACTGGGCCAACGCCGCGCGCAGCGGGTCGAAGAGCAGGCGACCGGATTTGGCGACGCCGCCGCCGATGACGACGAGGTCCAGGTCGCACACCGCCGCTACCGAGGCGATCATCGCCCCGAGCGCGCCGGTGCCCCTGCGGAATGCCCGCACCGCCACCGGATCCCCGGCCGCCGCCGCAGCGGCCAGGTCCCTGGCGCCGGCGCTGGGCGGCGCGGACCAACCGTTGGCCCGTGCCCAGCGCACCAGCGACGGGCCGGCCGCGACGGTCTCGACGCAACCGCGGCCACCGCACGAGCACCGCAGCCCGTCCTGTTCGACCACCACGTGACCGACGTGACCGGCATTGCCGGTGCGCCCGGTATAGGGGGTGCCGTTGAGCACCAATCCGCCGCCCACGCCGGTGGACACCACCATGCCCAGCAGAAAACGCGCACCACGGCCGGCGCCGCGCCAGTGCTCACCCAGCGCCATACACACGCCGTCGCCGCCCAGCCGCACCGGCACACCTGGCACCGCGGCCGCGACCCTGTCTCGCAGCGGGAAGCGGCGCCAAGATCCGATGTTGATCGGACTGACACTTCCGCCGGGCAGGTCGACGGGGCCGGCCGAAGCGATGCCCACCGCAGCGATTGCACCGTGTGCCGCGCGCAACCCGTCGGCGATCATGGCGGCGACCACGTCCCAAACCTGTTCGGCAGCAGCGTTGGCCGGGGTCGGTCGGGTCGCGGTGTGCACCAGCACACCACCGGCATCGGTCAGGCCGGCGGCAATCTTGGTGCCGCCGATGTCCAGGCAGAGGGTCAGCATGGCCGATCAGTGCCGGTGGGTGTTGTCGGGTTGCCGCGGGTCGCCGGGATGCTCGTAGCCGGGGGCCAACTGCACCAGCGCAGCCCGGCGCGCATCCAGCCACACCCGGAAGACACGTCGCCGCGCGGCGCCCCGCAGATGCTCGGTGATCGCCGACCGCACCTCCCCCAGCGGCGGGCCGAAAGGCGACGGGGCCCGCCAGCCGTCACGGCCGGGGCGCGGCGCGGCGAACCGGAGCGGGTTGCGGGCGTGATAGTCGGCAACGTCGTCGTCGGTGACCTGAACCGCAGCGGTGACGTCGGCGAACAGAGCCCGCGCGTGCGGATCGGCCAACGCGGCCGCGGTTATGCTGCCGATCTCCAACCGCGCCGTCACGTCTGGCAGCAGCTCGGCCTCGGTCGGCGCGTCCCGCGTAGTCAGGCCGCGTGCGGCCGCCTCCGCTGCGACCACTCGCTCAGTCACGATCAGTTGCGTGAGCCAGCGCCGCAGTTGCCGTCCCTCGCTGGTGCCGCTCGCCGGCAGCGCCGCCGCGTCCGGACCGCTGCGTAGCCGTGCTTCGGCGGCATCGACCTCATCGACCGGAATCGGGGTGCCGGCAACGGCCGCTACCAGCTGCACGCTCATATCACGGTCACCTTCACCGCCGGTGAGTAGACCAACCGGCCGGCGCAGCCGACCCGGACCAGGGCCCACCACTGGCCGGGGTCCAGCCACGCCGGTGGGCTTACGTCGAAGCCGAGCTCGACCCTGCCGCCGGCGGGCAGGACCGCGCCTTGTGCGGCGGGGCCGATCCACTCCCAGGTGCCCCAGGGGCTGATCAGATGCGCCTCCAGCGCCAAGTCGGCCCGGGCGTGGGTGCTGACCGTGACAGTCAGCGCCGCCCTGTCGCCGGCCGTCAGGGTGATCTCGGCGGGCCCGTCGACAAGGTAGACCAGTTCCCCGAGATCGACCGCAGCTGAATCCCTGTTCGAGCCGACCGCTACCACGCACACGTCCTCGACCACCTGGCGCCACGGAGGCGGGACTGCCCCGTCGGACGAGCCGCTGACACGCAGCTGAGCCCGGATCGGGTGCAGCCCGGGTTGCGTGCGAGCCGGGATCGATACCACCACGTCGGCCTCCCGGTAATCACCGCTGCACAGCGTGAATGGCAGCTCGACGGGTGTGGCCGACCAGCCATCCGGACACACCACTGTTACCGCGCCCTTGAGTACGGAATCGCTGCAGTCGCTGGCCGCGGTAAGGCGCAACACCACCTCGCTGCCCGGTTTGGCGGTCACTAGCTGGGGGTGCAGGTGGGCAACGGCCGGCAACCCGCCGAGTGGAGCGGGGCCGCGGTTGTGCAGCCAATAACGCGCGTAGAGCGGCTGGGCGGTCTCGGTTTGCGGGGCCAGCGCGGTGGCGTGGGAAGGCGCCCCGGGCAGATCGCGGGCCATGTCGAACCGGGCCAGCACGGTGGCCACCTGGTAGCCGTGCAGATCCACGGATCTGCGCCACTTCACCTCTTCGGGAGGCTTTTTTAGGGGCTTTTCCAGCAGGTCGCCAAGTTGCAGGCCGCGCACCTTGCCGAGCGTGGAGCCGATGACAAAGCGGGTGCCCGCCCCGGTCGTTTCCACCAACCGCAGGGCTACCGCGCTGGCGTCGACAGGCCGGGCGCTGCCTGCCGTCAGCGGGTTGCCCGCCGCCTTGAGTGCTCCCAGGTGCACCGACTCGGCAGGGTCGAAGTGCAGCAGCGATCCGACCGGCGACAGCGTGCGCGAGCGTCGCTTTGGCAGGACGGCCAGCAGCGGGTGGGAGAACTGCGCGCTGCGGGCCGGGATCTCCGCGCGCCGCCAGTCACCGTCACCGCAGGCCAGCGCGTAGTCGAAAACGTGTGTCCAGTGCTGGAGGCCGAAGTTCGAGCCGTCGGGCGCGGTGCGGCGTGGTTCGTCGATCCAGACACCTGACGGCCAACCGGTGCAGGAACGCATCAGCGCGGTATGCAGGGTGCCCTCGGGGTCGACGGCAAAGCTCGGCACCCCTCGGTTGAGCAACGCGACGGTGCGGGCTTCGAAGCGGTCCGTCCCGGACGGCGCCTGCTGGGTGGCTTGGCTAACCAGGATCTCGGCGTCGCCGAGATCGTCGGCCACCGACGCGATCGCGGCGCGCAGGCCTTTCTCGTCCCGGCCGTCGATCACCAGTACCGGCAGCGCCCGCGGCGGACGCAGGTCGGCTCCGGGCACCCAGGCCGCCGCCAACGGCGTCGCGGCCGGCACCCACACCCGGGCCTGGCCCGTCTTCGCCAGCTGGCGGTCGAGTTCTTTCGCGTACTCCGGATCAGCCTCGGCCAGCACAGCCTTGGTGAAGGTGTTGCGGGTGGGCCCGCCCAGCGCGATGCGCACGTCGGGAAGATTGGAGTCGACGTCGAGGTGGCCGTAGCGCGGCTTGTCGGCGCCGCTGCAGGTGGCCGTGACACCGGCGCGGACCAACGCGACCATCAGCTCGCGCGCCAGGGGTCCGGACATCGTCTCGGCGGGCGACACCACCTCGGCCACCGATACCGCCCGCACAGTGCTGCTTCCAACCCGGACCCGGGCCGCCGAGGACAGGCCGAACCAGCTGTAGGCCGGGTTGTCCAGCGTCCACAGATGCTGCGCGGTGTCCACCGATTCGGGTCCGTCGTGCAGCAACGCGAAACCCCGCCCGACGACGGCGTCCCCCACCTCGCTGACCGGCATGGCACCCGGCACCGGACACGGCCAGCGCAGTCGCACCAAGCGGTCGACCCCGGTGAACTCGTCGATGGCGGTGCGGCAGTCCACCCGCGCCACGCCACGCCACAGGGTCAGGGTCTGGGTGTAGCGCAGCAGCGTGCCGATCCGGCCGTGCACGACCAGCCGCTGACCGAGCGGGCCGTGATAGGCCTGCACCTGCGCGGGCGATTCCGACGAGCACACTACCGGCCCCTTGGGCAGCAAGTGCCACGGGCCCTCACCCTGCGTCGGGTGCGACGGGTATTCCTCGTAGACGGCAAGCTCGTTGCCCACCCGGCCGTCGGCGATCAGCTGGCGGCCCCCCTGGCCACACACGTGCACCAAAGACGCTACTGCCCCGCCGCGCGCCGGGTCGACCTCGAGCCGGTATTGCTGGTTGGCGATCTCTGACCCAGGCACCGGTTCCCAGCCGGTCGGTTCGGTCCCTTCGTCAGTGGGGATGAGCCGGTAGGCCCGCCAGCCCAGCGACGGCACGTCCCGCGCCAGCCAGGTAACCGACCGCCCGTCGTGCTCGACGTGTGCGGGCAGCTCGGCACCGTCGGGGTCAAGCACCCGCACCCCTGCGCCGAGCGGCGGGTCGAGCCGCGCGGTGACGATGTCGGTGCGCTGGTGTGTCAGGGAGTTCCACACCACCACGTCGCCAGCGATCGCGCTGGACAGCAACGCCAGCGAGTTGTCGCGGGCCGCGCGGCCCAGCTCCCATGCGTCGCGCCAGCCGGTCAGCAGGTCGAGGTAGACCTGGTCGGACTCCGAGCCGGTGATCCCGTCGTGGTGCGCACCGTATGCCAGCTGCACCCACGCCTTGGCCAGCGCTGCCTGCGGGTAGTCGGCGCCGGTCATCAGCCCGGCGAACACCGCGAAGCGCTCGGCCTCCAAGACGGTGTTCTCGGCGGCCCGGTTGGCTTGTTTGGTGTCGATGTAGGACACGTCTTTGCCGGTGTAGATGGGGTTCATGTCGCGGGTCTGCGGCGACGGCACACATCGGCGCTGCGCCAGTTCGGCGCGCACCGCCGCGAAAAACTCCCGCGGTATCGCACAGACGAATCGCGGCCAGGTGTAGCGCGCGGCCCAGTCGCGGTGGACGGCGGTGACCCACTTGTTCGGCGGGGTGTAGTCGGTGCCGACGGGCAGCAGCACGTTGCGCGTCAGCGCGACCTTCTTGAGCTGATCGAACAGCGCATAGGTGGCGTCCTCGGCCTCGGCCAGCGAGGCCGAGGAGTCCATCCCCCAGCCCGCCCCATAGTGCGCCGGCATGTAGTGGGTGAGCAGCCCGCGACCCGACGGCGCGATCCACTCGAACTCGCTGCAGAACTGCATGCGGTCGACGTCACCGCCCTGGGCCGGACCCCACTGGTGGTGCGGGCCCCGGGCCCACGAGCTCGACGTCAGGCCGGCGTCGGCGGCCATCCCGGGGAATTGCGGGTCGTGGCCGAACACGTCGAGCTGCCACGCGGTGGCCGGGTCAGCACCCAGCACGTCACGCTGGAACCCTATGCCGTGCACCAGGTTTCGGATGGTTGTTTCCGGGCTGGTGAGGTTGGTGTTGGGTTCGTTGTAGGTGCCGCCCATCACCTCGACGCGGCCCTGCGCGATGAACCGGCGCAGGTCGGCGCGGTCCTCGGGGTGAGTGTCCCAGTATGGCTTGAGGTAATCCACTTCAGCCAAAACGAATTTGTACTCAGGCTCGCGGCGAGCCATTTCCAGATGCGCGTGGACCAGTTCGAAGCCGTTGGCCTGGCGGGCCCGCCCCGGCGGGTCTTCGGCCCACTGGCTGGTATAGGCGCCCTGCGTGTTCCACCAGACCGGGTCGTAGTGGAAGTGGCTGACCATGAACATCGTCCACCCGGGCTCGGCGACGGTGAACTGGAAATCCGTACTGGCGCGTCCGGCGTGCACTCGCGCGGCCCGCCGCTCACCGACGACCGGCCGGTGTACCGTCACCGGGACCTCGACGACCTCGTGCCCGATGTGGGCGATCGCCTCCCCGCTCAGACCGACCCCGTCGATGCGGAGCACCGTCGACTCTGCCACCCTGGTAACGGTGACACGCGCCAGCTGCAGCGGCGCGTCCGGCGGCCCGACGAAAAGCTCCGTCGACTGTGCCGAAACCAGCTGCATCCCTGCACCTTACGGCGACCCGCTGCCCGGCGAAGCCCTTTCCTGTCAGGCTGGATCTGCTGACAAGCCCAGCCCGCGAACGACAGGATTGAGAAATGCCCGCCCTCGCCCCGCCCGTGGCCGACGAACGCAGTGCCCTGCGCGAGTTCCTGGCGTTCCACCAGAGCGCGTATTTCGCCGTCTCGTACGGCCTCACCGATGAACAGGCCCGGTCTACACCTTCGGTCAGTGCGCTATCGATCGGCGGGCTGGTCAAGCACGCCACCGGGGTGCAACGCACCTGGATGGCACGAGTCGCCGCGGCGCCGGACGCGCCGCCGAAAGACACTCGGCCGTTCGAACAGATTGCCGAGGAGTTTTCAGACCAGCATGTGATGCGGCCCGACGAGACGCTGGCCGGGCTGCTGCGGGCATTCGAAGCCCAGAATGCGAAATCGCTGCGGCTGGTGGAAACCGCGGACCTGGACGCCGCGGTGCCCGTTCCGCAGGACATCCCCTGGTTCCCCAGAAACCATGAAGCCTGGTCGGTGCGCTGGGTGATCCTGCATGTGATCAACGAGCTGGCCCGGCACGCCGGACACGCCGACATCATCCGGGAAACCATCGACGGCGCCACCATGTACGAGTTGATCGCCGGGCTGGAGAACTGGGAGCCGCGACCGTGGGTCAAGCCCTGGAGTCCCAGGTAGAAAAGCGGCACCCGCACCGAGAACTTCGCGCTCTCCCGGTCCCGGTGAGCGGCCCCACAAGGATTGGGACTTGACACTGCCGATTTGGCACACTGCTGGGATGAGTTCTACCAGACACCGCGAGGTGGCCAAGCTTGACCGGGTGCCGTTACCGGTCGAAGCGGCCCGGGTAGTCGCCACCGGTTGGCAGGTCACCCGCACCGCCGCTCGCGTGGTCACCCAGCTGCCGGGTAAGGGGCCGTGGCAGCAGAAGGTGATCAAGCAGATCCCCCAGACCTTCACCGATCTGGGGCCGACGTACGTGAAGTTCGGACAGATCATCGC
>DATJBA010000283.1:0-69126 GCA_035515675.1 Mycobacterium sp. | reverse complement strand
GCAGAACATCGCCAAACGTGTGCTGCTGGTCAAGACCAAGCTCAAGCGCCCGAAAGGCAAACCCAAACGCATCACCACGGTCGCGCACCGGCCGGTCGCCAAGACCCGGTACAAGACCACCGCGACCCGACAACAGCGCCGACACAAACGCGTCCGCAACACCACCGCGCTACCCAGCGCCAAGCAACAGACCTATCCTGCACGCCAAGCGTCCGCGTGGGACAGAGACCAGCCCACCGCACCAGCGGAAAGCACCTCTGCACAACCCCTCTCCGACACCGGCGACACATTACAAGTGTCAGCAAGTATCCGAGATCGATAGACGCTGGTAGACAAGGAGTGTGCACTCCGAGGTACACACCGCCCGCCTGGTCCACACCGCCGATCTCGACAGCGAGACTCGGCAGCGCGTCTGCCAGATGGTCACCGCCGCGTTCGCCGGCGATTTCACCGACAATGACTGGGAGCACACGCTGGGCGGCATGCACGCCCTGATCTGGCGTCACGGCGCGATCATCGCGCACGCCGCCGTGGTCCAGCGGCGATTGATGTACCGAGGCAATGCCCTGCGCTGCGGTTACGTCGAAGGTGTCGCGGTACGGGAGGACTGCCGTGGCCAGGGTCTGGTGCACGCCCTGTTGGACGGCGTCGAGCAGGTGATCCGCGGCGCCTACCACTTGGGGGCCGTCAGTTCGTCAGCCCAGGCCCGCGGGGTGTACACGGCGCGCGGCTGGTTGCCCTGGCGTGGCCCGACGTCGGTGCTGGCCCCCACGGGTCCGACCCGCACACCCGACGACGACGGAACGGTGTTCGTCCTGCCGGTCGGGATCAGCTTGGACACCTCCGCGGACTTGATGTGCGATTGGCGCGCCGGGGACGTTTGGTAACGCGGAGCCAATTTCCTTGCGTCCCGTCGACATTCAGCGACAGGCTGGACGAGGCGGCGACGGACATCGACTTCCTCAGGATCACAACGTATTTGTCGAATGCCATGAGCTTCCTCGACAATGACACCGCTCTCCCAGCAGATCTCACCGAAGGCAAATTGCAACAGCGCCGACCGCCCGAGCTCGCGAAAGGTATTCCACCTCATACCGAATTCCACACACTGCCGCCGAAACCACTTGGCACGGACAAATATCACAATGCTCGCATGGGTTTGTAGCCTGGCGAAGCACTTCTGACCTGCATCCTTTACCAGATGGGGTTTCCTTCAGCGATCCACCAGATAATTGGGATTCAACTTACAGGCGATCGGCCAGATCGAGTTGACGGACTTCCATCGCTGATGTGAGCATCGAAACATACGGCAGGGCATGCCTCTTCGTTTGGGGCGCCCACGCGGGGATGGACGACCAGACTCAGAACGGCTCTTCGGCGCATACGGGTTGAGCTGTGGGCTCTTGGCTCGACGGTACCCGGATGCACGGTTAGTGGGACGGCTCGATGAGAGGGATCTGTATGCACGCCAACTTGCGGGGTGCCCCCTGCGCACTTGAGCTCGGCGTCAGCCCGTCTCGTCAACCCGCCCAGACAATTTCGCCAACGGGTGGACGGGTGTGAGCGTCCACGAAACCCCGGCGACGTGGTCGCCGCCACGCGAGCGGGCCATGCCGTGGCCCCCGGAAGGAACCCCGTCCACCAAAGGTGAAGATCGCTTGGGCCGCAACCATCGCATCACGGACCGGAATCCGGAAGACACAGCGGCCTGGGAGGCCGGCAACAAGGAAATCGCCCGCCGCAATCTAATCTGCACGGTGGCGGGTGACCACGTCGGCTTTTCGATCTGGACCCTGTGGCCCGTGATGGCGCTGTTAATGCCGGCGTCCGTCTACGGCTTCTCCGCCAGCGACAAGCTGTTGCTGGCTGCTGTCGCCACCCTGTTCGGTGGGTGCCGCCCGAATCCCCTACACCTTGGGCATCGCGGCCCTTGGCGGCCGTAACTGGACGACGTTGTCGGCGTTGGTGCTGCTGATCCCGACAGTTGGCACCATCGTGCTGCTGGCCAATCCCGGGTTGCCACTGTGGCCGTATGTGCTGTGTAAGGCGCTGACCGGACTGGGCGGCGGCAACTACGCGGCATCACTGGCCAACGTCAACGCTTTCTATCCCCAGCGGCTCAAGGGCGCAGCGCTGGCGATCAACGCCGGCGTCGGCAACCTCGGGGTCGCGGTGATCCAGCTGGTCGGCCTGCTGGTGCTCGCCACCGCGGGCCACGAAGCGCCGTACTGGGTGTGCGCGGTGTACCTCGTGTTGCTGGTAATTGTCGCTATCGCGGCGGCACTGTTCATGGACAACCTCGATCACGGTATCGAGGTGAACACCATTCGCTCGATCCTGTTCGAGCACGACACCTACGTGATCTCGCTGCTCTACATTTGCAGTTTCTGCTCCTGGATTGGGTTCGCATTCGCCTTCGGCCAGGTGATGCAGGTCAACTTCTTGGCCGACGGGGGAAGGCGCCAAGCACGCGGCGCTGCACGCCGCGCAGATCGCCTTCGTCGGACCGCTATTGGGGTCGCTGGCCCGGATCTACGGTGGCCGGCTCGCCGATCGGGTGGGCGGTGGCCGCGTCACTCTGGGTGTCCTCGGCGGCATGATCCTGGGCGCCGGGCTGTTGGTCAGCATCAGCACCTTCGATGACCACAACACCGGCGCCCGGTCCATCAGCACGATGGGCTACGTCGTCAGCTTTATGGTTCTGTTCATTCTGTCCGGGATGGGCAATGGATCGGTACTCAAACTGATCCCGTCGGTCTTCGAGGCACGCAGTCGCTCACTGGAGGTCAGCGAAGCGCAGCGCCGCCATTGGTCGCGCGCGATGTCGGGGTCGCTGATCGGCGTGTGCTCGGCGGTCGGCGCACTCGGCGGCGTGGGAATCAACTTGACGCTGCGCCAGTCCTACCTCAGCACTGGCACCGAGACGTCGGCGTACTGGATGTTCCTGGCCTCCTATGCCGTCGCTGCGATCCTGATTTGGATGTTGTATGTTCGCCGGCAGGCCGCGGCACCGGGCGTGCCGGGGTCGGTGCGGGAAGCCGAGCCTGCCCGGGTGTGATGGTGGTGGTGGCGGGGGCAATGCGTCGGCAATTGCTTGGTAACGCGGCCGAAATGTCCCAGGCATACACAGGTCATATGGCCCAGCCGGAATCTAAGCCATTGACCGGCTATCGGATTGCGGTGACGTCAGCTCGGCGCGCCGAGGAGTTGTGCGCACTACTGAGCCGCCAGGGCGCCGAGGTCTGCAGCGCGCCCGCAATCAACATGATCGCGCTGCCCGACGATGATGAACTGCACAGCAACACCGAGGTATTGATTGCTGAGCCGCCCGACATTCTGGTAGCGCACACCGGCATCGGCATTCGCGGCTGGCTGGCCGCGGCCGAAGGGTGGGGGCTGGCCGACCAGCTCATCGCGTCGTTGTCGTCGGCGCGGATCGTGTCGCGCGGACCCAAGGCGACCGGCGCGCTGCGCGCCGCCAGCCTGCACGAGGAGTGGTCTCCGGAATCCGAATCCTCGCAGGAAGTGCTGGAATACCTACTCGAATCAGGTGTGTCCGGAATGCGTGTCGCCATCCAGCTGCATGGCGCCGCCGACGCTTGGGACCCGTTCCCGGAATTTCTCGGCGGGTTGCGTTTCTCGGGCGCCGAAGTGGTGCCCATCCGGGTGTACCGGTGGAAGCCAACACCATTGGGCGGCGATTTCGATCAGCTGGTCACCGGGATTGCACGACGACAATTCGATGCGGTCACTTTCACGTCGGCGCCTGCAGCGGCGGCGGTGCTGGAACGCAGCCGTGAGTTAAATATCGAGGACCAACTGTTGGAAGCCCTGCGCACTGATGTGCACGCGATGTGCGTCGGCCCGGTAACTTCCAAACCGCTGATCCGAAAAGGCGTCCCGACGTCATCGCCCGAGCGAATGCGGTTGGGAGCCTTAGCCCGGCATGTCGCCGAGGAACTACCGCTGCTGGGGTCGTGCACCGTGAAGGCCGCCGGCCGCGCGGTTGATATCCGCGGAACGTGCGTGCTGGTAGATGGTTCGATCAAGCTGCTGTCGCCGTCCGGGATGGCGATACTGCGTGCGCTGGCGCACCGTCCCGGCGGTGTCGTCGCGCGCAGTGACTTGTTACGGGTGCTGCCCGGCAACAGCAACGACCCGCACGCCGTCGACACGGCTGTGCTGCGGCTGCGAACGGCCTTGGGTGACAAGGACATTGTCGCAACAGTGGTCAAGCGTGGTTACCGGCTCGCGATCGACGACCTGCCTGATTCCCCATGGACCTGATCCTGGCTGCCCACGGCACCCGCAGGCCGGGTGGTGTCGCGATGATCGGAGACCTGGCGGCGCAGGTGAGCGCGCTTGTCGGCCGAACGGTGCAGCTTGCGTTTGTCGACGTGTTGGGACCCACACCCAGCGAGGTGCTGTCGCAGGCGGGGGCCACCGGCCGGCCCGCCATCGTGGTACCGGCGTTTCTGTCCCGCGGATATCACGTCCGCACCGATCTGCCCGCCCATGTCGCGGCCAGTGGACACCCGAATGTCATCGTCACCCCAGCTTTGGGGCCGGGTGGGGAGATAGCGCGGTTAGTCGCCGATCAGTTGGCGAAATCCGGCTGGCGCCCTGGCGATTCGGTGATTCTCGGGGCGGCGGGAACATTGGATCGAAGAGCGCGCGCAGACCTGCACACCACTGCGACGCTGATGTCGGCGCTGACCGGATCACGAGTGCGCCTGGGGTTTGCGGCCACCGGAGATCCGCATGTGCATGAGGCGGTGGACAGGGCGGGCGCCCGCGCCCGCCGCAACGGTGCACGGCGTGTCGTGGTCGCCTCCTATCTGCTGGCCGACGGCCTGTTTCAAGAACGGCTGCGTACCTCCGGCGCCGACTTGGTCAGCCAACCGCTGGGCACCCATCCCGGGCTGGCACGGCTGATCGCGAACCGATTCCGCAGAGCCATGCCGCCGGCCCTCGCCCCCACTACCCGGCATGCTTCGCGTCGATCCAGCCCACACCGGCGACCTCATGGTCGGCAAGTGCTGCCGAATTCCGCAGCGCACAAAGCGGTGCTGGCCAGCCACGCCGACGCCGGCGACGCTTAATCTTTGGTCCTGATACGGGCGATCCTGATACCATGCCCCGTCGCGAAGAGCCATCGCGTGGGCTTCTTGACCCTGTCGCGAAGATGCTGCGTTTGCCCGTCGACCAACTGATTCGTGTCGTCGTCGAGCCGATGCGCTGTTATCACGTTATTCCTCTTAATGTGTTGTGTGGTAAGGGCTGTTCGAGCCGGAAAGGGTGCGCCAGCGGTGCGGTCACGCTAGGGGCCCGTCTAGTCGTCGCGGATTGCACATATGTGATCACTGCGACACGGTGCCGGCGCTGGGCGGCGTGCTGTGACCGGTGACGATGGTTTCTGTCTGCAGTCCACCGTGAATAAATCGCATCCCGAGGAGCGCTTCGAGCAATCCGGCCTCGTCGAACGCTTCGGCCGGGCTGACGACCCCAGCGGCGTAGACCTCGCCGGCGGTGAGCCGCTCGGCCGCCTGCACCGATATCAGCGCCCCGATCTCATAGAGGTCGCCGATGCCTGAAATCCAGCCGCGCTGGTAGTCAGCGTCGGTGTGCGCGCCGACGACGATGCTGAATCGTGTGGAACGCTCAGGCAGCGTTGGCTGGCGTGTTGACAGATTGGGTCGCGCGGCGGTGGTGTCCGCGAAAGTGGCAGCGGTCATATAGGTTTCGACGGCCTCGGTGCGAATGTGCCGAGGCACGGTAACCGGCTCGCAGCAGCAGGCGGTAGGCGGGCGTGCTGCGTGACCAAAACGTCCGTCACAACAACGCGATCCGTCCAGCAGCCAGCGTCGTACTCATGGCTAGTGCACAGCACCGAATATGCCAACACCTACCACATGTATAAGACGATCTGACCAGCGACGTCAGCGCAAACTGTGCAATTTCTTACACATAACCGGGCGGCGAGCGGGCAATTGATTACGCAGCGGTCCGCGCGATCTGGATGAGGCCCTCGGGCGTCACGCGCACCTGGTACACGGGCACCGAGACACTTGGGTCGTCTAGGCAGGAACCGTCTTCGAGCGCGAAAGCCTGCTTCAGGATGGGAGATTGGACCGTGGCACGGCCTCTGCGGTCTCCGACAATCCCACGCGAGAGCACTGCCGCCCCGGAAAACGGGTCGATGTTACCGACCGCGTGCACCGACCCGTCGTCCAGCCGGAACAGGGCCGCCTGCGTGCCGTCATCGAGCAGCACACCGACGCCACGACCCGGAATGAGGTGGTCGTATGCGCATGCGGTCGTCCACACTTGAATGTCGTTGAGAAGGGTCACACTGCCTCCTGGTCTCCTCCGGAGATTTATGAGCGGACCCGTGGCATGCCAATGGGCACGGGTACTTTGCGCCCGGCACGCTGGGTGAACGTCACCGTCGAGTCGACGGCGTCCGGGGCGTTGACGAAGGAGACGAACCGCGACAGCTTGTCTGGATCCTCCAGCACGCCCCTCCATTCGCACTTGTAGTTCTGCACATGCCGCTCCATTGCGGCCTCGAATTCTGCGGCCAGGCCCAGCGAGTCGTCGCACACGACCTCGCGCACATGATCCAGGCCGCCCTCCAACGATTCGACCCACGGCGCGGTGCGCTGCAGCCGGTCGGCTGTGCGGATGTAGTACATCAAGAACCGGTCGATATAGCGGATCAGCGTCTCGTCGTCGAGGTCGCTGGCCAGCAGCTGCGCATGCCTGGGACTCATACCGCCATTGCCGGCGACGTAGAGGTTCCATCCTTTTTCGGTGGCGATGACGCCCACGTCCTTGCTGCGCGCTTCGGCGCACTCCCGCGCGCAGCCCGAGACGCCCAGCTTAATCTTGTGCGGTGCCCGCAGGCCCCGATACCGCAGTTCCAAGTCGATGGCCAGCTGGACCGAATCCTGCTGGCCGTAGCGGCACCAGTCACTGCCCACGCAGCTCTTCACGGTGCGCACCGCCTTGCCGTAGGCATGGCCAGATTCCATGCCGCCGTCGACCAGCCGCTTCCAGATCTGCGGCAACTGGTCCACTCGGGCGCCGAACATGTCGATCCGCTGACCGCCGGTGATCTTCGTGTAAAGCCCGAAGTCTTGCGCGATCTGGCCAATCAGTATCAAATGCTCCGGCTTGATGTCACCGCCGGGGACCCGCGGCACCACCGAGTAGCTGCCGTTCTTCTGAATGTTGGCCAGGAAATGGTCGTTGGAATCCTGCAGCGAGGCTTGCTCGCCCTCGAGAATGTGGTCGGAACCGGTGGAGGCCAGGATGGAAGCGACCACGGGTTTGCAGATGTCGCAACCCTTTCCGCGACCGAAGCGCTCCAGCAGACCTGAGAAAGTCCGTATTTCGGTGGCGGAGATGATCTCGAAAAGCTCTGCGCGCGACTGGCTGAAGTGCTCACACAGCGCTTTGGACTGTTCTACGCCCTCGGCTTCCAGCAGCTGCTTGAGCAACGGCACGCATGACCCACACGAGGTGCCCGCCGCGGTGGACGACTTGAGCGCGGAAACGTCGGCGCAGCCGTTGGCGATCGCGCACTTCAGATCGCCCTTGGTGACGTTGTTGCACGAGCAGATCTGCGCCGAGTCCGGTAGCGCCCCAACTCCCAAAGCCGCTGCGCCGCCAGCCTGGGCCGGCGCGATCAGCGCAAGCGGATCCCCGGGCAGCTCGCTGCCGACCATGGGTCGCAACACTCCGTACGACGAGGCATCGCCCACGAGTACCCCTCCGAGAAGGGTTTTGGCGTCGTCGGACAACACCAGCTTGGCGTATGTCCGCTTCACCGCGTCGTTGACCGCGACCTCGAGGCAGTTTTCCGTCGCCCCCATCGCGTCGCCGAAGCTGGCCACGTCGACGCCGAGCAGTTTGAGCTTTGTCGACAGGTCCGCCTCTGGAAACTCCGCGGCGCCGCCCACCAGCCGGTCTACCACAACCTCAGCGGAGGTGTAACCGGGCCCGACCAGCCCGTAGCACCGTCCCTCGATCGCGGCAACCTCGCCGACCGCGTAGATGTCAGGATCACTTGTCCGGCAGGACAAATCGGTCAGCACGCCGCCCCGTGCGGCGAGCGTCAACCCGGCTGCCGCAGCCAGCTCGTCGCGTGGCCGGATGCCGGCCGCGAAGATCACCACACCGGCATCGATGACCTCGCCGTCCGCCAGACGCACCCGTACCGAAGCCGAACCATCCGGACGCTCAACGGATTCGATCGATTCGGTGCCAGTTCCGATGTGCACCGCGATCCCGAGGTCGCTGATCATCCTGGCCAGCAGCGCGCCACCGGCCTCGTCGATCTGTTGGGCCATCAAGCGCGGCATCATCTCGACGACGTGCGTCTGCAAACCGAACTGGCGCAGCGCATTAGCGGCTTCGAGTCCCAAGAGGCCGCCGCCGATAACCACCCCTGCGGAGGTGTGACCGGCCTGCAGTGTGCGCTGGACGTCGGCGCGGATGGCGTCGAGGTCGTCGAGCGTGCGGTAAACGTAACACGCGGGCAGGTCATGGCCGGGCACCGGCGGGACGAAGGCGTAGGACCCGGTGGCCAGCACCAGGGTGTCGTAACTGTGCCGTTGGCCATCGGCGGTGACCACAGACTTTGTGGCGCGGTCGATTTCGGCGACGCGTGTATTCAGCAGCAACCGAACCCACTCGTCACCGGCGTAGTCGTTACCGGGCAGTGCCAGCAGGTCTCGGTCCCAGCTTTCGGTGTAGGAGGTCAAGCCAACACGGTCGTAGGCCGCGTCGGCCTCCTCGGCCAAAACCGTGATCCACCAACACCCGTCGGCATCACGAGCACGCAACGCCTCGACCAAACGGTGGCCCACCATGCCGTGCCCAACCACGATCATGTGACGGGCAGCACAGTGCGCCCGCGCATTAGGGGCTGGGGTCATGCCAACAGAGTAAGAGGGAGAAATTAACGAGAAATCGCGAAATGTGACGCCCGAATGACAGCGCCCTCACATCTCACGTTGGCTGTTGTGAGGGTGTTCTCTCATGGCGAACACGGAGGTGGAACTTAAGCGTGGTCGACTCAGGTTGTTACTTACAGCCGACCGGCAACGCGCCGGTCACAGCAAACTCACAATGAAATGTAAGGAAGCAAAAGGAGAAACCATGAGTAGCCTCGCATTATGGTCGCGACCGGCGTGGGACACCGACCGGTGGCTGCGCGACTTTTTCGGCCCTGCCGCGACGGTGGACTGGGGCAAGCCCGCGAACAGCGCTTTCAGGCCGGCCGCAGAGATCGTCAAGGATGGCGACGATGCTGTGGTGCGCCTGGAACTGCCCGGTGTTGATGTCGACAAGGACGTCAACGTCGAGGTGGACAGGGGTCGCCTGGTAATCCACGGCGAACACCGCGACCAGCACACGGAGGAGCAAAACGGCCGCACTCTGCGTGAGATTCGTTACGGATCGTTCCGCCGGTCGTTCCAGCTGCCAGCGCACGTCACCAGCGAGGCCATCACGGCTTCCTACGACGCCGGCGTGCTGACGGTCCGCGTCACCGATGCTTACGCCGGAACTCAGGCGCAGCGCATCGCCATTACGAAGTAAATTCCGGGGGGCTTCGGAACAATCGGGTGAATTCGGCGGGGCCCAACGGCTCCGCCGGATTCATTGCATCTGCAGATGCCCGATCAGAAGGCCTGATCGACGTCAACACCAATGATCCGCAACAGGTTTGCCACCTTGCGATCGAGGTCCTCGCCCACCTTGGTCACCTCAGCGATGCCAAGGCTGGCGAACGCCGCGCTGGGCTGATCAATCGAGAAGACCGCATTGCCGTCGGCGTCGGCGTACATCAGGACCCTCAATGGCGCGTACAACAGCGCCCGCGGGTCGTGGCGAAACATGGTCTCGGCGATCGTGTGGTTACCAAGCAGATATTCCACTGCCCTGGTCGTGTGGCCGGCAAGGGACAGCAGCCCGGTTGCGTCGATCATGGCGTACACCATCAGCCCGTTCGGTGCGTTAATCGCCGCCGCTTCAAGGACTTCGTCCCAACTGCCGCCACGGGAGGCGATCTCCAGCACCGACGCTCGGTCGAACGGCGGAGCAGCCTTCTCGAAAGCGGCCCTGAACTGCTCGAAGCTCACGCCGGTGGAGACATCGATGCGGTTCATGGTGTGCGGCACCACCCGAAAGTCAGCCGGTTTGGCACTGGTTGTCATGGCTCTTTTCACGATTCATTGGTCGGTCGTAACTGAATGCCCTCATCGCGGCAGCTCTTCAGTTCGTTGAATGAACTTCCTGAAATCGGATTATAGGGTTCACTGAATGAACCGACAAGGCGTAATGTCGACGGCGTGGCCCTGCCCCGTGAATATCCCGCCGAGAGCTGCCCCATCGCGCGTTAACTAGAGATCGTCGGTGAACGCTGGACCTTGCTGATCATGCGCGACGCCTTCTTCGGGGTGCGGCGCCTCAGCGACTTTCACAGCCACCTCGGCATCCCGAGGGCGGTGCTGGCCGAACGGCTGGCGCTGCTCGTGGAAGGGGGTGTGCTGACTAAGGAATCGGGCGAGTGCCAGTTGACCGGCAAAGGCAAGCAGCTATGGCCGATGATCTGGTCAATGATCACCTGGGGCAACGAGAACTACCTGGAGAAGCCCAACCGACAGACCTACCGCCACGCGGAATGCGGGGGCGTCATCGGGCATGAGCGCGTCTGCCAGCGATGCGAGCAGGTCCCCGACGTCGGCGATCTCATCGCGCACCCACCGCGGCGTACGCGCGATCCGAATCGCGACGATCCGGTGAGCCGGGCGCTGCGGCGGCCACATCGGATGCTGGAGCCGATCTAAGTCAGCCCCAGCGAGCCAGCAACTCCTTGGCCCGCCCGGCCAGCGCGGCCTGCAGAAAGGGGCCAAAGCTGATTCGGCCGACACCCAGCGGGCCGAATGACGCCGGATCGTCCTGGTCGGGCAGCGCGATCGCGTTGATCGGCAGCGGCAACTCAGTGGCCAGGCGCCGTAATGTCTCCGGGTCGTGGCGGCCCACCGGATACAGAACATCGGCACCGGCCGCAGCGGCCTCGCTCAGCCGCGCCACGGCCCTTTCGACGCGATCCGACGGGTCACCGTCCTGCCGCAGGAACACATCGGTGCGGGCGTTGATCACCACATGCACCCCGGCCGCGTCCGCGGCCGACCGCAGCGCACCGACCAGTTCGGCGTGTTCGCGGGCGGACCGCAGCCGCTTGCCCTCGGAGTGCACGGTGTCTTCGATGTTCAGTCCTACGGCGCCCACGCTCAGCAAGCCTTCGATCAGGCGCTGGGCCGGCTGCCCGTACCCCGATTCGATGTCCACCGATACCGGGACGTCGACCGCGGCGGTGATCTGAGCGACCCGGGTGAGCACGTCGACGAACGACATGCCCTCGCCGTCCGGTTTGCCGATCGAATCGGCCAGCGGATGGCTACCGACGGTGAGAGCGGCGAAGCCGGCGTCCGTGGCAAGCCGCGCCGACCAGGCATCCCACACGGTCGGAAGGATCACCGGGTTGCCTGGCTGATGCAGCTCCAACAGCGCCGCAGCACGTTCGGCCAGGGTGGTTTGAGCTGACATTGTGTTTGCTCCCTGCTCGCCCGAGGTGACCTGTCTGACGTTGAGCCTGTGCGGTGGATAGTATCGGTGGGCGTACTGTGATCCGAAACACCGTCACTACTGGGAGATCCGTTGTCCACCACAACTGAACTCGCCGAACTTCACGACCTCATCGGCGGCTTGCGGCGGTGTGTGAGCTCCTTGAGGGCGCGATACGGCGACAGCCCGGCGATGCGTCGTATCGTCATCGACGCTGATCGGATCCTCAGCGACGTCGAATTGCTCGACACCGACGTGTCCGAACTGGACTTGGCGCGCGCCACCGTGCAGCAGTCCGGCGAGAAGATCGTCATTCCCGACACCCAGTACGACAGCGACTTCTGGCGCGATGCCGACGACGAGGGTGTCGGGGGTCACAGCAGGTCCTGACAACCGAAGCCCCCCGAAAAGGGGAGGGCTCTCTGTGTGTACCCTTCGACCTGACACCACGTTCGAAGAGGAACACCAGATGAGCGCACCCACGGCCAACCGCCCTGCGACCGGCGTCTTCTCACCCACCCGCGCCCAGATCGCGCCACCCACGCTGCGCACCGACCGATGGTGGTTTGCGCCGCTGATGACCGACCTCGGCCTGGCGGCATTCATCATCTACGCCACCACCCGAGCGTTCTGGGGCAGCGCATACTGGGTGGCCGACTACCACTACCTAACGCCCTTCTACTCGCCGTGCGTCAGCGCGTCCTGTGAACCCGGCGCCAGCCACCTCGGTGTCTGGTTCGGGTACTTCCCGGCGTGGATCCCGCTGGGCGTGTTGGTGCTCCCGTTGCTGCTCAGCTTTCGGATCACCTGCTATTACTACCGCAAGGCCTACTACCGCTCAGTGTGGCAGTCCCCCCCGGCATGCGCTGTGGCAGAACCACATTCACGCTACACCGGCGAAACGCGGCTGCCACTGATCATCCAAAACAGTCACCGCTACTTCTTTTACGTCGCCATGATCGTCTCGGTGATCAACACCTACGACGCGATCAAGGCGTTTCACTCACCGTCCGGTTTCGGATTCGGCTTGGGCAACATCATTCTCGTCACCAACGTGATCCTGCTCTGGGTGTACACGTTGTCGTGCCACTCCTGCCGCCACGTCACCGGCGGCCGGCTCAAACACTTCGGCAAGCGCCCAGTCCGGTACTGGCTGTGGACACAGGTCAGCAAGCTGAACACCCGTCACATGACGTGGGCGTGGATCACGCTGGGCACCTTGGCGCTCACCGACTTCTACGTCATGTTGGTGGCCAGCAGCACCATCCACGACTTGAGATTCATTGGCTGACAAGTAATTTCAGGTTACCAAGATACAGTGAGGTTTCATGGTTGAGGTCGAGCGGCACTCCTACGACGTGGTGGTGATCGGCGCCGGCGGCTCCGGGTTACGCGCAGTGATCGAAGCGCGCGAACGCGGCCTGAAGGTTGCCGTGGTATGTAAGTCGTTGTTCGGCAAGGCGCACACCGTGATGGCCGAGGGCGGCGCCGCCGCGGCGATGGGCAATGTCAACGAGAAAGACAACTGGAAGGTCCACTTCTGCGACACCATGCGTGGCGGGAAGTTCCTCAGCAACTGGCGGATGGCCGAGCTGCACGCGCTCGAATCACCCGACCAGGTATGGGAGCTGGAGACCTACGGCGCGCTGTTCGACCGCACCAAGGACGGCCGGATCAGCCAGCGCAACTTCGGCGGACACACCTACCCGCGGCTGGCGCACGTCGGCGACCGCACCGGCCTGGAGTTGATCCGCAGCCTGCAGCAAAAGATCGTCTCGTTGCAGCAGGAGGACAAGGCCGAGCTCGGCGACTACGATGCCCGCATCAAGGTGTTCGCCGAGTGCACCATCACCGACCTGATCAAGGACGGTGATGCGATCGCCGGGGCATTCGGCTATTGGCGAGAGAGTGGGCGATTCATCCTGTTCGAGGCTCCTGCGGTGGTGCTGGCCACCGGGGGGATCGGCAAGTCGTTCAAGGTGACGTCAAACTCCTGGGAGTACACCGCCGACGGCCACGCCCTGGCGCTGCGGGCCGGCGCGACGCTGATCAACATGGAATTCGTCCAGTTCCACCCGACCGGTATGGTGTGGCCGCCCAGCGTCAAGGGGATTCTGGTCACCGAGGGCGTACGCGGTGACGGCGGAGTGCTGAGGAACTCCGAGGACGTGCGGTTCATGTTCGACTACATCCCGCCGGTGTTCAAGGGCCAGTACGCCGAGACCATCGAAGAGGCCGACCAGTGGCTCAAAGACAACGACTCGGCCCGTCGCACGCCGGACCTGCTGCCCCGCGATGAGGTGGCGCGCGCGATCAACTCCGAGGTGAAGGCTGGTCGCGGCACGCCGCATGGCGGTGTCTATCTCGACATCGCCTCGCGGCTGCCGGCCGAAACGATCAAGCGCCGGCTGCCGTCGATGTATCACCAATTCATAGAACTGGCCGGAGTCGACATCACCAAGGAGTCGATGGAGGTCGGACCCACCTGTCATTACGTGATGGGCGGCATCGAGGTCGATGCAGACACCGCTGCCGCGACGGTGCCGGGGCTGTTCGCGGCCGGCGAGTGCTCGGGCGGCCTGCACGGTTCCAACCGGCTGGGCGGCAACTCGTTGTCGGATCTGTTGGTGTTCGGCCGGCGGGCCGGCCTGGGTGCCGCCGACTACGTACGTGCGCTGAGCAAACGGCCAACGGTGCCGGCGCAGACCCTCGACACGGCCGCCAAGACGGCGCTCGCGCCGTTCGATGGACCGAAAGGCGGTGCGCCAGCCGAAAACCCGTACAAGGTGCACACCGATCTGCAGGACACGATGAACGACTTGGTCGGCATCATCCGCAACGCCGACGAAATCAGCCGGGCACTGACGCAGCTGGATGAGTTGCGTGCGAGGTACGCCAACGTGGTGGTCGAGGGGCATCGCCAGTTCAACCCCGGTTGGCATCTGGCGATCGACCTGCGCAATATGCTGCTGGTCTGCGAATGCGTGGCCAAGGCTGCGCTGGAACGCACCGAGAGCCGCGGCGGGCACACCCGCGACGACCACCCATCGATGGACCCGAACTGGCGCAAGACCCTGCTGGTCTGCCGAGCCGGTGAGGATGGCGCTGTGGTTCCCAGGGTCAGCATCACCCATGAGCCGCAGGTCCCGATGCGCCCTGATCTGTTGGAGCTTTTCGAGCTCTCCGAGCTAGAGAAGTACTTCACCGCTGAAGAGCTGGCCGAGCACCCAGGACGGAGAAGCTAAATGACGTACAACGCGACCATGCGGGTGTGGCGCGGCGACGAATCCGGCGGCGCACTGCAGGACTTCACCGTCGAGGTCAACGAGGGCGAGGTGGTGCTCGACGTCATCCACCGCCTGCAATACACCCAGACACCCGACCTCGCGGTGCGCTGGAACTGCAAGGCGGGCAAATGCGGATCCTGCTCGGCGGAGGTCAACGGCAAGCCGCGGCTGATGTGCATGACCCGGATGTCTATATTCGCTGAGGACGAGGTCGTCACCGTGACCCCGATGCGAACGTTCCCGGTGATTCGCGATCTGGTCACCGACGTCTCCTTCAACTACGAAAAGGCACGCGAGATCCCTGCTTTCGCACCCCCCAAGGAGCTGCAGCCCGGGGAATACCGGATGGCACAAATCGACGTGCAGCGCTCGCAGGAGTTCCGCAAGTGCATCGAGTGCTTCCTGTGCCAAAACGTCTGCCACGTGGTCCGCGATCACGAGGAAAACAAACAGGCGTTCGCCGGGCCGCGCTTCCTGATGCGGATCGCCGAGCTCGAAATGCATCCGCTGGACACGCGAGACCGGCGCAACCAGGCACAGCAAGAGCACGGCCTGGGTTACTGCAACATCACCAAGTGCTGCACTGAGGTGTGCCCGGAAAACATCAAGATCACCGACAACGCGCTGATTCCGATGAAAGAGCGAGTCGCCGACCGCAAATACGATCCGCTGGTCTGGCTGGGCAACAAGCTGTTCCGCCGTTGAGCGAGCACGGGCGGGTTTAATGCGGCGGTGCCGAACTGGTGGTCAGGCGCCGAGCCGCCGGAACCCGCTGCGGTGGAATACGATGGGCGCTACCTCCGCATCCACCGTCACTTCGCTGACGCGCAAGACCACAATGGTGTGATCCCCGGCCGGGATTAATTGCTCGATCGTGCTCTCCAGCCACAGGCCGGTGCCCTTGATGAAGACCGCACCGCTGTCGTTGGACACTGTCTCCAATCCGGCGAACCTGTCCCCGGTCTTGGCGGCCAGGGTGCGCGCGGCCGCGTCATGGGCCTCGCCGAGCACGCTGATGCCCAGCATCGGCACACCTTTGAGTTTGGGCCACGTCGTCGACGTGTTCTGCACGCAGAACGACACCAGCGGCGGATCCAGCGAGACGGGGACAAAGGTGCTGGCCGCCAAGCCTTCCCGGATTCCTTGAACCTCGGCGGCGATGGCCACCACCCCGGACGGGAAGTGTCCGAAGGCCTCACGAAGTGAGGACGGTGTCAGCTTGTTCGTTGAGCTCACCGGAGTTCATTCGCCCCTTGAGCCGAGGACGGATTTTCTCCCACCAGACCCTACTCGCCGGCCGTCGAGCGGTCGGCAGCACCCGGTGAGTATCCGTGCGCGGCGGCCACATCCGGGTGGGCCCGTAATCTGCTCTTCCAGGCGTTGCGACCGTAGACCGAAAAGATCGGGTCCGACGGGTCATGAATTTGGCCCGCTAGTGCTGCTAATTCCTCGGGCAGCGACAGCACCGGTATCTGCGCGTCCAGTCGCGGGTTGAAGAAGTAGGGCACCGAGATCCTCTCGGCCGCTGGCGCGTGCAGATTCACCCGGTGCTCGGTAGCCCTCAAGTAGCCGCCCGTCGCCACTTCGAGCAGCTCACCGATGTTGACGATGAACGCGCCCTCCAATGGCGGCACGTCGATCCAGCCCCGCGAGGCTTGGTGCCCTGGGTGGCCGCGTCTGGCCCGCCGCACCTGCAGACCCCGGCTGCCCGGCTCGGCCAGCAGTAGGGTGAGCACCCCGGCGTCGCGGTGCGCACCCACGCCCTGCGAGCTGGCCGCGCGGGCGGGATAGCGGACGATCTTGATCAGCGTGGCCGGCGTTTCGGCGAAGGCCGAGTCGAACACGTCGGGTGGGCTGCCGAGCGAGGCTGCCCAATGCCGAAGCAACGTGCGCGCTACCGAGGACAGCGCGGCATCCCACTCATCGATGATCCCGGGCAACTCAGGCAGCGCGGCCGGCCACTGGTTGGGCCCCTGCAGCCACAGGTAGTCCGGCTTGCCGGGCCCGCCGATCGGGGGGCGTTCCGGTCCGATGTCGATCTGCTCGCGCCAATCCACCTCGCCGCGGGTCAACTCGCCACCCAACCGGGTGTAGCCGCGGAAATGCGGACTGCGCACCATCGCGACAGCGTTTTTGTCGGCTTCCGGCAGCTCGAACAGCCGGCGTGCCGCCTCGAGCACTCCGCTCGCGAGCTCTTCGGGCACGTCATGGCCGGTCAGATAGAAGAAACCCACCTCGTGAGCGGCCTCGCGGAGGCTCTTGCGGAGGGTGCCGGCATCAGCGCGCAGATCCACCACAGGCAGGGCCGTGACGCTCCCTACTGTTGTCATTCGGTCCACCATCGTCGCAGGTCACAGGGCTGCCGGGGGCACAATGGAGCCTTCCCAACCGGTTGGTTAATTAGGCAGTGAAATCTAGCTCACATTGACTTGCGTTGAACGATCCGGCGGCTATAGTTTAGCGGTGTTACTGGTGGGTAACTTAGCCCTGGTACCCAACCACAAGTGGCATTCTCAACGAGGAGGAACGTGGTGAGCCACTACAAGAGCAACGTCCGTGACCAGGTGTTTAACCTGTTCGAGGTACTGGGCGTTGACAAGGCGTTAGGCAAAGGCGAATTCAGCGACCTGGACGTCGACATCGCCCAAGAAATGCTGGCCGAGATCAGCCGACTGGCCGAGGGACCGGTGGCGGAGTCGTTCGTCGAGGGCGATCGCAACCCGCCGGCTTTTGACCCTCAGACGCACTCGGTGACGCTGCCGGAGTCTTTCAAGAAGTCGGTCCGGGCGGTCCATGAAGCCGGTTGGGACAAGGTTGGCATCGATGAGGCCCTCGGCGGCATGCCGATGCCCAAGGCGTTGGTGTGGGCACTGCACGAGCACATCCTGGGCGCCAACCCGGCGGTGTGGATGTACGGCGGTGGCGCAGGCTTCGCCAACATCCTCTACAACCTCGGCACCGAGGAGCAGAAGAAGTGGGCCGTGCTGGCCGCCGAGCGTGGCTGGGGCGCGACCATGGTGTTGACCGAGCCCGACGCCGGCTCCGACGTGGGCGCCGCCCGCACCAAGGCGATCAAACAGGACGACGGCTCCTGGCATATCGACGGCGTGAAGCGGTTCATCACCTCCGCCGGTTCCGGCGACTTGTTCGAGAACATGTTCCACCTGGTGCTGGCCCGCCCAGAGGGCGCCAGCCCTGGCACCAAGGGCCTGTCGTTGTTCTTCGTACCCAAGTTCCTGTTCGACCCCGAGACCGGCGAGTTGGGCGAGCGCAACGGCGTATTCGTCACCAATGTCGAGCACAAGATGGGTCTGAAGGCTTCCGCGACCTGTGAGCTGTCCTTCGGCCAGCACGGTGTGCCCGCCAAGGGTTGGCTGGTCGGCGAGGTGCACAACGGCATCGCGCAGATGTTCGAGGTCATCGAGCAGGCTCGCATGATGGTCGGCACCAAGGCGATCGCGACGCTGTCCACCGGCTACCTGAACGCGCTGGAGTACGCCAAGAGCCGGGTGCAGGGAGCCGACCTGACTCAGATGACCGACAAAACCGCGCCGCGGGTGACCATTACGCACCACCCCGACGTGCGCCGGTCACTGATGACCCAGAAGGCTTACGCCGAGGGTCTGCGTGCGCTGTACCTATACACCGCGACCTACCAGGACGCCGCGGTGGCCGAGGCGGTGCACGGTGTGGACCGCGAGCTGGCGGTCAAGGTCAACGACCTGATGCTGCCGGTGGTCAAGGGTGTCGGCTCCGAACAGGCCTACGCCAAGCTCACCGAGAGCCTGCAGACCCTCGGAGGGTCCGGCTACCTGCAGGACTACCCGATCGAGCAGTACATCCGTGACTCGAAGATCGACACCGTGTACGAGGGCACCACTGCCATTCAGGCGCAGGACTTCTTCTTCCGCAAGATCGTCCGCGACAAGGGTGTGGCGCTGGCTCACGTGGCAGGCCAGATCCAGGAACACGTGGACAGCGAGTTCGGCAACGGCAGGCTCAAGTCCGAGCGCGAGCTGCTGGCCAAGGCGCTGACCGACGTCCAGGCGATGGCGGCCGCGCTGACCGGCTACCTAATGGCGTCCCAGCAAGACGTCACCAGCCTCTACAAGGTGGGCCTGGGTTCGGTGCGATTCCTGATGAGCGTCGGTGACCTGATTATCGGCTGGTTGTTGCAGCGTCAGGCCGCAGCGGCCGTGCAGGCGCTCGACGCCGGCGCCAGCGGCGCTGAGCGGTCCTTCTACGAGGGCAAGGTCGCGGTGGCATCGTTCTTCGCGAAGAACTTCCTGCCGCTGCTGACCGGCACCCGCGAGGTGATCGAGACGCTGGACAACGACATCATGGAACTCGACGAGGCCGCCTTCTGACAGCCGACGACGATGCAGCCGCGGAGGCGGCTGAAGAGCGCGAACTGCAAGGTCCCTCGCTTCCACTGTAGAAGCGAGGGACCTTGTGTCCGGGGCCTACCCAAAAAGGCCGCCGCTGGATCCCCTCACTCCAGCGGCGGCCTTTTTCGTATGCACGTCCCTGTGTCGGCTGACCGGCGATCGATTCAGGAACACCCCGTATTGCCGTCGGGGTCTGGACCAGGCCACAACACGGGGCTATCCGGACCTTCGAATACCCTTCCATTCGCGTTTCTAACCACCTGTGACGCGCTTCATTCGGGCTCTTGAAGGCGGCTTCGCCGAGCTTGGGAGGGCCGGTCAGGCTTCGAGAATCGCGGCCACGCCCTGGCCGCCGGCGGCGCAGATTGAAATCAGCCCTCGGACCGGTCCGCCATCTTTTCGCTTCGCCTTCTTTTCGGCGAGCTGCTTGGCCGTCTGAGCGAGAATCCGCCCGCCGGTGGCTGCGAAGGGATGGCCGGCGGCCAATGACGAACCGTTGACATTGAGCTTGGACCGATCGATCGACCCGAGCGCGGCGTCGAGGCCCAGCCGCTCCTTGCAGCACTCCTCGGACTCCCAGGCCTGCAGATGCGCCAGCACCACCGAAGCGAACGCCTCGTGGATCTCATAGAAGTCGAAGTCCTGCAAGCTCAGCCCGTTTCGGGCCAGCAGCCGGGGCACCGCGTAAGTCGGCGCCATCAGCAGGCCGTCGCGTCCGTTGACGTAGTCGACCGCGGCAGTCTCGGCATCCACCAGGTAGGCCAGCGGAGCCAACGAATGGCTGGCCGCCCACCCTTCGGTAGCCAGCAAGGCCACCGAAGCACCGTCGGTCAGCGGAGTCGAATTGCCGGCCGTCATCGTCGCGTCGCCGGCCTTCACTCCGAAAACCGGACGCAGCGTGGCCAGCTTTTCGACGCTGGCGTCGGGCCGCAGATTGTCGTCGCGGTACAGCCCCAAAAAGGGTGTAACCAGGTCGTCGAAGAAGCCTCGATCGTAGGCATCGGCCATGTTGCGATGGCTGGCGACGGCCAGCTCGTCCTGGTCGACGCGTTTAATCCCCATCTGTTTGGCGGTGATGGCGGCGTGCTCGCCCATCGAGAGCCCGGTGCGCGGCTCACTGTTGGCCGGGATTTCGACACCAAGGGTGGCGGGCAGCGTGCCCAGCAGCTTCAGCCGTTGGACGTTGGACTTGGCCCGGCGCAACTTCAGCAGGTGTCGTCGCAGGTTGTCGCCCAGGCCGATCGGCGGGTCAGAGGTGGTGTCCACCCCACCAGCGGCGGCCACGTCGTAGCGGCCGGCCGCGATGCCGTCGGCCGCGGCGATCGCCGCCTGCAGACCGGTGCCGCATGCCTGCTGAATGTCGAATGCCGGCGTGTACGACGACAACTCGGAACCCAGCACGCATTCGCGCATCAGGTTGAAGTCGCGGCTGTGCTTGAGCACAGCGCCGCCGACTACCACGCCCAGTCGTTGGCCGGCCAGCCCAAACCGGTCCACCAGCCCACCCAGGGCAGCGGTGAACATGTCTTGGTTGGACGCCTCGGCGTAGGCGCCGTCTGATCTCGCGAACGGGATGCGATTGCCACCCAGCACGGCGACCCGTCGCCTGGTCTCAGAACTCGTCTGAGCAACCTGATTACTTGCCTCAGAGCTTGCAGGGGCCACTATTTTTTTCTCCGTATATCTCCGGTTTCATCAGTTTGGGCGATCGGCCGTCGGGGGCCATACTACCCGCTGTTCTTACTCTGAAGTAAGTTAGTCCTCGATACGGTTGCCCTATAACGGCACGTCCGGACCTAGAACGAACCTCGAAAGAAAATGGAAGGCAGCTCAGTGGCTCCCAGGCGCTCGTCCGATCTGTTCGCGCAGGTTGTCAACTCCGGCCCCGGATCGTTTTTGGCAAAGCAACTTGGTGTTCCGCAACCCGAGACACTTCGCCGCTACCGGCCTGGCGATCCACCACTGGCCGGATCCGTGCTGATCGCAGGTGAGGGCAGAGTGGTCGAGCCGCTGCGTGCGGCGCTGGATAAGGACTATGACCTGGTGGGCAACAATCTGGGCGGCCGCTGGGCCGACCAGTTTGGCGGGCTGGTTTTCGACGCCACCGGCATCACGGCGTCGACCGGACTCAAGGCGTTGCACCACTTCTTTACGCCCGTGCTGCGTAACCTGGGCCGCTGCGCACGCGTCGTGGTGATCGGCACCACGCCCGACGCGGCCGCCGGCATCGACCAGCGGATCGCGCAGCACGCGTTGGAGGGCTTCACCCGCTCGCTGGGCAAGGAACTGCGCCACGGTGCCACCGTGGCGCTGGTGTACCTGTCGCCGGACGCCAAACCCGCTGCGACCGGCCTGGAATCCACCCTGCGGTTCATCCTGTCGGCCAAATCGGCGTACGTCGACGGCCAGGTCTTCTATGTCGGGGCGGCCGATGCCACGCCACCGGCCGACTGGGAGCGCCCGCTGGACGGCAAGGTCGCCATCGTGACCGGCGCGGCCCGTGGCATCGGTGCGGCGATCGCCGAGGTGTTGGCCCGCGACGGCGCCCGCGTCGTCGCGATCGACGTGGAGTCCGCCGCCGAGTCCCTGGCCGAAACCGCCAGCCGGGTCGGGGGCACTGCGTTGTGGCTCGATGTCACCGCGGACGATGCCGTCGACCAGATCACCGAGCACCTGCGCGACCACTACACCGGGCACGCCGACATCTTGGTCAACAATGCCGGTATCACCCGCGACAAACTGCTGGCCAACATGGATGACGCCCGCTGGGACGCCGTCTTGGCCGTCAATCTGCTTGCCCCACAACGCCTAACCGAAGGCCTGATCGGCAACGTCAGCATTGGCGAAGGGGGCCGGGTGATCGGCCTGTCGTCGATGGCCGGCATCGCGGGCAACCGCGGGCAGACGAACTACGCCACCACCAAGGCCGGGATGATCGGCCTCACCCAGGCGCTGGCACCGGGGCTGGCCGAGAAAGGCATCACGATCAACGCCGTCGCACCGGGATTCATCGAAACCCAGATGACGGCCGCCATCCCGCTGGCCACCCGCGAGGTAGGCCGCCGGATGAACTCGCTGCTGCAGGGCGGGCAGCCCGTCGATGTCGCCGAGACCATCGCCTACTTTGCCAGCCCGGCTTCAAACGCGGTGACGGGCAACGTCATTCGTGTCTGCGGCCAGGCCATGCTGGGCGCATGAGTCAGGCTTGGAGGAGAACGCGATGAACCAGCCAAGCGGCCTGAGAAACATGCTGCGCGCAGTGGCCGGGGCATTACCGCTGGTGCCCCGCTCAGACCAGTTGCCCACCCGCACCGTGACCGTCGAGGAATTACCCATCGACCACACGAACGTGGCCGAGTACGCGGCGGTCACCGGGCTGCGCTACGGCAACAACGTGCCGCTGACCTATCCGTTCGTGTTGGCCTTCCCCGCGATGATGTCACTGGTGACTGGGTTCGACTTTCCTTTCGCCGCAACGGGATCGGTGCACACCGAGAACCACATCACACAGTACCGCCCGATCGCGGTGACTGACAGAGTCGGCGTGCACGTGCATGCCGAGCACCTGCGCGAACACCGAAAGGGCTTGCTGGTCGACTTGGTGACCGACGTCAGCGTCGGCAATGACACCGCGTGGCACCAGGTGACGACCTTCCTGCACCAGCAACGCACCAGTTTGTCCGACGAGCCCAAACCGCCGCCGCAGAAGCAGCCGAAGCTTCCCCCGCCCAGCACCGTGCTACGGATCACCCCCGGCCAGATCCGGCGCTACGCGGTTGTCGGCGGCGATCACAACCCGATCCACACCAACCCGATCGCCGCGAAACTGTTCGGATTCCCGACGGTCATTGCGCACGGAATGTTCAGCGCCGCAGCGGTATTGGCTAACATCGAAGCTCGCCTCCCGGATGCGGTGAGGTATTCGGTGCGGTTCGGCAAGCCGATCGTGCTGCCCGCCACCGCGGGACTCTACGTCGATGAACGCGGCACCAGTCCTGCTGGCTGGGATCTCTTGTTACGCAATATCGCCAAGGGATATCCGCATCTGACCGGCAGCGTCCGGGCCCTCTAGCCCGGATGCGTTGCGCTGCGACCCGCAATGAGCATTTTTAATCCGTGTGCGCCGCACGCGGTCAGCAGGAAGACGAGAAACAGCCAAAGCGGGGGCCGGGCGAGTTCCCAGACGAAGATCGCCGCCCAGATCGGTGAGCCCTGGGTGACCGCGAGCACTCCGGCGGCACCGGCCAGCGAGACCGTCGGCACGTGCAGGTGCGTGCCGGCCGCCCAATTGATCGCCAGCACCAGTACAGACCCCGCTGCCGCGCCGGTGGCCAGCGAGGGTGTGAGCATTCCGCCGGCCCCACCGGCGCGCAGGAACAACGCAGTCAGCAGCGGTTTCAAAGCCAAAACCGCGGCC
This sequence comes from Mycobacterium sp., assembly GCA_035515675.1. Classification (GTDB taxonomy): domain Bacteria; phylum Actinomycetota; class Actinomycetes; order Mycobacteriales; family Mycobacteriaceae; genus Mycobacterium. The sequence goes on along the minus strand of DATJBA010000283.1, from coordinate 45,397 downwards.
GCCGCTGATAGCGTCATCCCGCTGGCCAGGCTGACGGTCAGGATGCTTCGGCCGTTGCCAGGCAACTGGGGCCACCAGTGCGAGCAGATTCCCGTCACCAAGCCCGCGGCGGCGAGCGCGGGGATCAGCACCCAGGTCCGGATCAGGCTGGCCGGCCGGGCCGCCGCCACGATCCGGTTAAACGCCAATCCCACTGCAAGGGTCAGCGGCGCCAACAACAACCCGTGAGCGGTCAGCAGGTATGTCGACTCCACGCCGGGCCACTCCAGGTCAGGCTGATCACGCGTGATGGCCGAGCCGATCGCGACGGCCAAGCTGGAGGTGATCAACGCCGCACCCAGCGCTCGCGGATGCCAGGTGTTCAGCATGATCCGCACCGCGAACAGCGCACCGGCCAGCGGAACGGCGTAGACCGCACCGAGCCCTGCCCCGGCCGCGCAGGCCAGCAAGATCTCGCGGTCGCGGCGCGACAGCCGCTTCAGCCACCCGGTAGCCAAATCGCCTAGCGCCGCCGCGAATTGGCGTGGAGCTCCTTCTCGTCCAAGGGATGCCCCGGAGCCAACCAGCAGCACCTGCAGTGCGGCGTCGATGCTCCATGACAGCCGCGGTACGCGGTCATGGCGAGCGATGGTCTGCGGGAGCGGCGGCACCTCGGTGCTGCGCCGCAGGATCCACCAGCCGAGGCCAGCCAGCGCGCCGCCGACCATGGGCCCGACAGCCCGGCGGACCGGACTGCTGCCGGTGATCCCGGCCAGCAGCGTGCCGAAAGTGTAGTGATACGTAAGGTGCTCGACGAAGCGCAGCACCACCGTCGTCGCCAACCCGGCGACCCCGGCCAGCAGTCCGACGATGACTAGCGCACAAAAGAAGTCGACGTTGCAGCGGGCCCTCCCGCCGAAGATGCAGACCGGGAACCGGTCCGTGGGGGCACCTCCCGCTTGCGGGGGCGTGGGGGCACCCCCAGCCGCGGTGGGGGTACCGCCCGCTTGCGGGGGACGGCGAGGGGGCGAGCCGGGCAATTGGGCCACTGCACGAATGTAGGTCTAACCGGGTCTAACCGGCCGCCGCGCTGGGACCGCCCGCCTCCGGCAGCGCTGCGGCGGCTTCCCGGTCCCCCGGCGCACCCCTGAGGCCGTGCCAGAACAAGTCGATCATCAGCTCGGCCGCCTCATCGACGTCGATGTCGCCGGTGCTGAGCCGGCTCGCCATCGCCTCACCCGCGCCCACCAGCGCCACGGCCATCATCTCGTACTTACGGTCCGGCCGCGGGGTGCGACTGCCGGCCCGCACCAGCCCGGTGACCAGTTCGATGATCCGCTCGCGTCCCTCGCGCACTGTCTGGGCGCATGCCAGGGAGCTGGTGGCCTGGGTGTACATCACGATCCAAGACGCCCGGTTGGCGTCGATATAGCGCAGGAACGACACGATGGTGTTGCGCAGCAAGTCCTTCGGACTCTGCGTGAAGTCGATATCGGCGCGCACCGCATCGATGAACCGGCTCAACTCGCGGTTCAGGCAGGCGCCGAACAGGTCCTCCTTGGAGCCGTAATACAGGTACAGCATCGGCTTGGAGATCTGCGCCTCGGCGGCGATGGTGTCCATCGAGGTCTCGTGGTAGCCGTTGACCGAGAACATCTGCACGGCGGCGTCGAGCATCTGCTGTTCGCGGACAGCGCGCGGTAGCCGCTTGGTACCACCCGCCATCGCTTGCCTCTCTAGCCCGCCTATCTGACTCCAGGGTAAGCAATGCGCTCCCGCCGCACACGCGTCAGTGCCCACACGAGCGATTGGGGCCCTTCATCGTCGCCACCCGCACTACTGATTCGTTGATCGCCGGCATCGTCAATTCGCCTGCGGCAACTGCCTTCTCCAGCCGGTCCAAGACCGCGGGCACCTCGTCGGTGGTCACCCACAGCGCGACGTCGGTGCCCGCCTGCAAGGTGCGCAGCACCGCCTCTGATACGCCGTACCGGTCAGAGATCGCGGCCATGCTGGACAGGTCGTCGGTGAACACCGGGCCGTTGAAGGGCGGGGCGTCGTAGCCGGTGCCATTGCGCAGCAACTGCACCGCGGCCCGGCTCAGGCTGGCCGGGACGTCGCCGGTCAGCCCGGGAACCTGCAGGTGTCCCACCATCACCGCGACCGGGGCCGCGGTCACCAGCGTCCGGTAAGGCACCAGGTCGACGTTTTGCAGATCGCTCAGCGGCGGCGTCGTGACATCGCCAGTGTGCGAATCACCGGAGCCGTGTCCATGACCGGGGAAATGCTTGAGCACCGGCAGCAGCCCCGCGTCTCGCAGACCCTGCGCGTAGGCCCCGCCGTAAGCGGTGACCGTATCAGGATTCGAGCTGAACGAGCGGTTTCCGATCACGCTGTCGTCCGGGGCGTCGGTGACGTCGACCACCGGGGCGAAGTCGATGGTGATGCCCAGGTCGCGCATCTTTTTGCCGCGCTCGGCCGCCAAGTCGTGCACCTGGGCGACGGTTTGGGTTTGCGCCAGCTCCCGGGGCGACGGAGCCGGGCCGATCAGCGACTTCAACCGCGACACCCGGCCGCCTTCTTCGTCGACGCTGACCGCCAGCGGTAGCGGCCCCGCGCTGCGCGCGATATCGGCCAGCGGGCCGTTGAAAATCGACAGGTCCGTCCAGCTACCGATGAAGATGCCGCCGACGTGGTAGCCGTTGACAACGGCCCGGGCGTCGTCAGCGTTCTTCACTCCCACCATCAGCAGCTGGGCCAGCTTGTCGCGGGTCGACAACCTGGCCGGAACGGCCGTCGGGTCAGCGCAAACCGGTGGTGCCGGAGCGGCCACCGGCCTGCTGACCGTGGCCGACGATGGGCCTGTGGGCCGTGCCGCATGGTGGCCGCAGCCTGCCACCAGCGCCGATGCGGCGGCGAGCACGGCCAAGATGCGCGGAAAACCCATCGGGCCATGTTTTCACGGCGGGAACCCGGCCCGCGGATCCGGGGCGCGCCGAAGCGCGTTTCATCCCCGGCTCGACAGCGTAACCCCTGTTACGTTGGCACCGACCCTTCTGACTGGCAGGGCCTAGCGAGAGCTGGCAGGGGACAAAGCAAGGAGCCAGCGATGACCGGGTTCACGCTGGCCGCTGCGGCCAGCATCGCGGTGGGTCTATCGATCGGTGCCGCCGCGACCGTGGGCGTCACGCTCGCCGTGGAAGGCCACAGCGTGGTGCCGGCGCAGGGCCCACCGAGGCCATCCGCGCCATATCTGGTGGGATATGGCGACCGCTGCTATCACGGGTACTGTCTGCCCTGCGATAGCAAGCAGGACTGCTTGAACAAGCTGCCGCCGGGACTGCGTCCCTAAGAGCGACTCGCCGTCCAGGGCCCTGGCCGCACCTCTGCTAGGTTGTCGCTACGTTGCCGCTATGTTTTCGAAGCCATGACCGCAAGCCTCAGTGAGCCATTAATGAACCGGATCATCGCGCCCGCCGCCGCGAGCGTGGTGGTTGGTCTTTTGCTGGGCGCGGCCGCGATCTTCGGGATCACCTTGATGGTGCAGCAGGACACGAAGCCGCCACTGCCCGGGGGCGATCCGTCGTCATCAGTGCTAAACCGGGTCGAGTACGGCACCCGTAGCTAGCCCGGCGATGCCGTTTGCGCAGGCGGTGCCCGCGCAAACGGCATCCGCTTCGCCGGCTGCGCCACTATCGCGCCGGTGGTTGTTATTGGTCGGGGCGATCGCGCTGGCATTGACGTTCGCGCAGTCCCCGGGGCAGGTCTCCCCAGATACCAAACTCGACCTCACCGCCAACCCGCTGCGTTTCCTGGCCCGCGCAACCAACCTGTGGAACAGCGACCTGCCGTTCGGCCAGGCGCAGAATCAGGCCTACGGCTACCTGTTTCCGCATGGCACCTTCTTTTTGGCCGGCCATCTGCTGGGATTGCCCGGATGGATAACTCAGCGTCTGTGGTGGGCGTTGCTGCTCAGCGTGGGTTTCGCCGGCCTGCTGCGAGTCGCCGAGGCGCTGGGAATTGGCAGCCCGGCGTCACGGGTGATCGGTGCAGCCGCGTTCGCGCTGTCGCCGAGGGTGCTGACCACACTCGGATCGATCTCGTCGGAAACGCTGCCGATGATGCTGGCGCCGTGGGTGTTGCTGCCGACGATTCTGGCGTTGCGCGCCGAAGCCAACCGGTCGGTGCGAGCGCTCGCCGCACAGGCCGGGCTGGCCGTCGCGTTGATGGGCGCGGTCAACGCCATCGCGACCCTGGCCGGCTGCCTGCCTGCGGTAATTTGGTGGGCATGTCACCGGCCGAACCGGTTGTGGTGGCGCTATACCGCGTGGTGGCTGTTGGCTTTGGCCCAGGCCATGCTGTGGTGGGTGGTGGCACTGGGTCTGCTGCGCACCATCAGTCCCCCGTTCCTGGACTTCATCGAATCCTCCGGCGTGACAACGCAATGGTCGTCGCTGGTCGAGATGCTGCGCGGCACCGACAGCTGGACCCCGTTCGTGGCGCCGACCGCCACTGCGGGCGCGCCACTGGTGACCGGATCGGCGGCGATCCTGGGCACCTGCCTGGTTGCGGCGGCCGGGCTGGCCGGGCTGGCCAGCAAGGAGATGCCGGCGCGCGGACGGCTGGTGACGATGCTGTTGGTCGGGGTGGTGTTGATGGCCGCCGGCTACAGCGGCGGGCTGGGCTCGCCCTTGGCCCACCAGGTGCAGGCGTTCCTGGACGCCGGCGGCGCACCCCTGCGCAACGTGCACAAGCTGGGCTCGGTGATCCGGATCCCGGTGGTGCTGGGCATCGCGCAGCTGCTGGGCCGGATACCGCTGCCGGGCAGCGCGTCGGCATCGGTGTGGCTGCGCGCGTTCGCCCACCCCGAGCGCGACAAGCGGGTCGCGGCGACAGTTGTGGTCCTGACGGCGCTGGGGGTTAGCACCTCACTGGCGTGGACCGGTCGGCTCACCCCGCCGGGCACGTTCAGCGCGATACCCCGGTACTGGCATGAAGCCGCCGACTGGCTCAGCGAACACAATGTCTCTGAGGCCGGGGGCCTCAATCCCGGACGCGTGCTAGTGGTCCCGGGGGCGCCGTTCGCCACTCAGGTGTGGGGCACCAGCCATGACGAGCCGCTCCAAGTGCTCGGCAGCAGCCCGTGGGGGGTCCGCGACTCCATCCCGCTGACCCCGCCGCAAACCATCCGGGCGCTGGATTCGGTGCAACGTCTGTTCGCCGCCGGGCGCCCCTCGGTTGGCCTGGCCGATACCCTTGCCCGCGAAGGTATTTCCTACGTGGTGCTGCGCAACGACCTGGATCCCGACACGTCGCGTTCGGCACGCCCAATCCTGGTACACCGCGCCATCGACGGGTCGCCGCGACTACAGAAGGTAGCGCAGTTCGGTGCACCGGTGGGACTCGGCACGCTGGCGGGCTTCGTCGCCGACAGCGGACTGCGCCCGCGATACCCTGCCATCGAGATCTACCGCGTCGGCGCTACCGGCAATCCCGGGGCACCCTACTTCGCCGACACCGACCGGTTGGCCCGCGTCGACGGCGGGCCCGAAGTGCTGCTGCGCCTCGACGAGCGGCGGCGGCTGCAGGGCCAGCCGCCGTTGGGTCCGGTGCTGATGACCGCGGACGCCCGCAGCGCGGGTTTGCCGGCACCCACCGTCACCGTGACCGACACCCCGGTGGCACGCGAGACCGACTACGGCCGGGTAGACCAGCACTCGTCGGCGATCCGGGCTCCCGGCGACGCCCGGCATACCTACAACCGGGTACCCGATTACCCCGTCCCGGGCGCCGCCACGGTGTTCGGCGCCTGGACCGGCGGCCGAATCACAGTGTCGAGCTCGTCGTCGGACTCCACCGCGATGCCCGACGTCGCACCGGCGACCTCGCCCGCAGCCGCCATCGACGGTGACCCGGCGACTTCGTGGGTGTCCAACGCGCTGCAGGCCGCCGTCGGACAGTGGCTGCAAGTGGATTTCGACCATCCGGTGACCAACGCCGTGATCACCATCACGCCCAGCGCGACCGCCGTCGGCGCCCAGGTTCGCCGCATCGTGATCGAGACCGCCACCGGCAGCACCACACTGCGGTTCGACGAGGCAGGCAAGCCACTTACCGCGGCGCTGCCCTACGGCGAAACCCCGTGGGTCCGCATCACGGCCGCCGGCACCGACGACGGATCTGCCGGTGTGCAGTTCGGCGTCACCGACCTGTCCATCACCCAATACGACGCGTCCGGATTCGCCCATCCGGTCAACCCGCGGCACACCGCGCTGGTTCCCGGGCCGCCGCCAGGTTCGGTGATCGCGGGCTGGGACCTGGGATCGGAACTGCTCGGCAGGCCGGGGTGCGCCCAGGCGGCCGACGGCGTGCGCTGCGCGGCGTCAATGGAGCTGGCGCCGGAAGAGCCGGGCAATTTCAGCCGAACCCTGACCGTTGCCAGCCCGGTAGCGATGACCCCAAAGGTGTGGGTGCGGCCGCGACAGGGACCCAAACTGGCCGACCTGGTCGCCGAGCCAAACACCACCCGGGCCCGAGGTGATTCCGACGTGCTGGACGTCCTCGGCTCGGCATACGCGACCACCGATGGCGACCCGGCCACCGCTTGGACGGCACCGCAGCGAGTGGTACAGCACAAGACCCCGCCGACACTGACGCTAACCCTGCCGCGGCCCACCGAGGTCACCGGGCTGCGCCTGGTCCCCAGCCGGTCGACCTTGCCCGCGCACTCGACGGTGGTGGCCGTCAACCTCGGCGACGGCCCGCAGGTCCGGGAATTGAGGTCCAACGGCGATGGGGCCAATGACCCGCAAACCTTGTCGCTGAAACCCCGGGTCACCGACACCGTCACACTCAGCCTGCTCGACTGGCAAGACGTCATCGACCGCAATGCGCTGGGCTTCGACCAGCTCAAGCCGCCAGGGCTGGCCGAAATCGCGGTGCTCGGCGACGACGGCAATCCGATCGCACCCGCCGACGCCGCCCGCAACCGCATCCGTGAGATCACCGTCGACTGCGACCACGGACCGGTCATCGCCATCGCGGGCCGATTTGTGCACACCTCGATCCGGACCACGGTGGGTGCGCTGCTGGACGACGAGCCGGTTTTGGCGCTCCCCTGCGAACGCGAGCCGATCGCGCTGCCAGCCGGGCAACAAGAGTTGTTGATCAACCCGGGCGCTGCGTTCGTCGTGGACGGAGCCCAGCTATCGGCTCCGGGTGTCGCCGAGTTACCCAGCTCTCCTAGCGCCTCGCCGGTTCCCGCCGTTACCGGGATGTGGGGACCTGACCGCCGCGAGCTGCAGGCCCCCGCGTCGGCCACCTCCCGGGTGCTGGTCATCCCGGAAAGCATCAGCCGCGGCTGGGTGGCGCGCACCAGCACCGGGGCCCGATTGACGCCCGTCGCGGTCAACGGGTGGCAGCAGGGTTGGGTGGTGCCGGCCGGGAACCCCGGCATCATCACGCTGACGTTCGTCTCCAATTCGCTGTACCGGGCGGGTCTGGCGGTGGGGCTGGCATTGCTGCCGATATTGGCCATGCTCGCGTTGTGGCGAACCCGGCGCGGACGTGCCGACGACGCACCCGCACAACCATGGACACCCGGGGCCTGGGTGGCGGTCGCGGTGCTGGCAGCCGGGGCGGTGATCGCCGGTGCGGCCGGGGTCGTCGTGACCGGCGCCGCCCTCGGTCTGCGGTACGCGCTGCGCCATCGGCACTCCGACGGGATCACTGTCGGGCTGAGCGCGGGCGGGCTGATTCTGGCCGGGGCGGCACTGTCCCGGCATCCCTGGCGGTCGGTCGGCGGTTACGCCGGCCATTCGGCGAATGTCCAACTGCTGGCACTGATTTCGCTTGCCGTGCTGGCCGCTTCAGCGGTGACGATGCGGGCCCAGCATCGGCCCAAGGTGGGGCTACTCCCCCACGAGCGGGTGGGGGCACCTCCCGCTCGCGGGGCAGTGCCCCCACCCGCTTGCGGGGGAGAGCCGCGAGATTGAGACCAGCGGTGACGATGCCCGATCGGGTGCGCCGGCTCAGCCAGGAAATGACACAGGTGCGCCCATTGTCCGGCGCCTTGGGGCAACCGCACCGGTGCCACCAAGTCCCCGCCCGGCAGCCCGGTGAACACCACCGCCAGCACCCCGTCGTGGTGCCACCAGGAACCGCTTGCGGGGCGAGACGGTGCCCGCATCGTGGTCGGCTGAGCCAGGATCGACGCCCCGGCAGGGCGGGCAACCGCGGCGGCGGCAGAGGTGATCGATGTCGGCAACCCTGATACCGGTGCACGACCAGTCCATCACCGCCCCGTCGAAAAACTATCGGCGCACCATCAACACCCAGATCGTCATCTGCTCGCCCAGCCGCGCTCGGTGGCCGTCGGCGACTGCTGGCCCGGCAACCGCCACCACGACGTCGCGTTGGCCCGCCACACCATTGCGCACCTGCTCACCGGTGAGCGCGTCATCCTCGGCGACAGCGGCTACCGGGGCATCGACACCAGCACCATACCGGCCTGCGACACCACCGGGCGCATCATCCACGACGCCCAGTATCGGAGACACCGCCGCGTCCGCGCCCGCGTCGAACACGTCATCGCCAGGCTCAAAGACTGGCAGATCCTGCGGCAATGCCGGCGACGCGGCCAGGCCATCACCCACAGCCTTCACATCATCGCCGAACTGTGGAACCTCAAAAACCAAAGCCGCACCGGCTATTTAGCAGATACGTGACCATTACGGGTCAAGTAAGGCGATTTGGCGAATTGTCGCAGCCACCTTGCGGATTCGGTGACGTCACAGCTGATCGCTCAGTCGTGATGCTGTGACGTCACTTTCGGCAGTGCTACGGGCGGGACGTAGCGACCGACCAGGGTGCGATGCCACCACGCCCGATCGCGCCGCAGTTCGGCCAGCGTGGTGAAACGGTACCGGTAGAGCTGTGCACGGACGTATTGCGGCGGCGATTCGGGGAAGGGATTGTGCCGCAACAAACGCAGCGTCGGCCGATCGTTGCGAAGCAGCCGCAGCAGGAACGGCATCAGCCATTGTTGTGCGTAGCCCGGCGAGATGGCCGCGAACCACATCAGCCAGTCCAGGCGCAGGTGGTAGGGGGCCCATTGGCGTGGTAGCCGGCGCACAGCACCGGGCTTGCCCTTGAATTCGTATTCCTTCCACGCCGTCTGGTCGGTGATCTTCGCTTCCTCGGTGCCTTCGATCACCACCTCTCGGCGGATGCGGCCTATACTGCCGAAGGCTCCGTAGGTGTTCACCAAATGAAATGGGTTGAACGACATGTTCATTCGCTGATGTGAGGACAGCATGTTGCGCACCGGCCAGTAGCTCAGGAACAGCACCGCCACAGTGAACGCAAGCACCAGGCAGGCGAACCATAGCGGCGGTGCCGGCAGCTCCGGGTGCGCGGGTTGGAAACTACTGGGCAGCAGCGTCGCCGCCGATGAGTCGTCGATGGCGCTGCACGCCAAGATGATCGTCACCCAGTTAAGCCAAGCGAAGTTGCCCGATGCCACCAGCCACAATTGGGTAACGACGATGATCGCCGCGGCCACGCTGGCTCCCGGCTGTGGGGTGAACAACCCGAACGGAACAACGAGTTGGGCGAAATGGTTGCCCGCCACCTCAATCCGGTGCAGCGGCTTGGGCAGGTGGTGGAAGAACCAGCTCAACGGCCCCGGCATGGGCTGAGTCTCGTGGTGGTAGTAGAGACACGTCAGATCGCGCCAGCACGAGTCACCGCGCATCTTGATCAGCCCGGCACCGAACTCGACTCGGAACAGCAGCAACCGCGCCAACCATAATGTCAGCACGGGAGGCGCCACCCGGTCATTGCCGAGGAAGATCATCAAAAATCCGGCCTCCAGCAGCAACGACTCCCAACCGAACGCGTACCAGGTCTGACCGACGTTGACGATCGAAAGGTAGAGCGCCCACAGCGTCAGCCAGATCAGCATCGCGGCCCACAGCGGTGCCAGGTCGGCCGCACCGGCGACGATCGCCGCCGACAGCCCCGCACCGAACCAGGAGACGGTTGTAAACAACCGATCCGAATAGTGAAGATGAAAGACGCTCGGCGTTCTCCAAAACGACTGCCCAGCCAAAAACCGCGGCACAGGCAGGATTCCGCCCTCTCCGATGAGTGCCCGGAACTGCGCGGCGGCGGCGACAAACGCGATCAGGTAGATGGCCGCGGCGCCGCGCTCGAGCACCAGTCTGCCCAGCCAGTATTCGGGTGCCGAAAACCATCCCATGGCCGCAACTCCTCGGACGGTGGCGGTTAAACGACCCGCATAGCCAGTCAACCAGCCGGTGAACCGGTAGCCAACACCTGAGGCAGTTATTCGTCGCCGATCCGCGGGTGTGGCACAAGATCGACCTGGTGCGGGTGGCCGACCGCCGCGCCCCGGGCGGGTGGCGCTATTACGCCCACCTGCTGACCCATCAGGCCGGTTACCAGGCGGTGTCAACCAAGGCCCGTCGTGCCGGGGTCCCCGCTGGCCGTCGCGGCGGTGTGGACGCCAACGTGTCCAACCTGTCGGTGGCCTGCTTTCCCACTACCGCCCCCAACGAGCTGGTGACCGATCGGGTCATCTGCACGCCCGAGCAGCAGAAGACGGCGGCCCGCGCGGCGGCGAAGGGCCGTGCCCGGCAGCGTGCGCTGGATCGCTCGCGGCGCAACACCAACCCCGACCAGTACGGTCCCTCGGTGCGCCAGGCGGTGCGGGCGGCTCGCCGCGCCACCCGCGGATTGAAACCCAAGCAGATCAGTAACCCGGGCGGGCCCCGGGTGGCCCGCGCCGATGGGGTGCCGTTGCGCGCCTACCGCCACGACGGGCTCTCGGGCGGCTATCACCGCACCCGGGTCGATCACGCCGCCGTGGCCCGGGCCACCAGTCAGGCTAAACACGCCCGCGCCGCCGACACCGCCGCGCGGATCGTGGCATCTCACGGCAACACGATCACGATCGAGGACTGCCGGATCTCGACCTGGGCGAAACTGTGGGGCAAGCGGATCGCGTTGTTCAGCCCCGGCATGCTGGTCTCGGCGCTGGAAACCGAGTGCGCCGCCACCCGCGGACAGCTGTCCCGGGCCGGCACCCGCTCGACCGCGCTCAGCCAGCACTGCCTCTGCGGAGGCCGGGTCGCCAAGACCCTCGACCAGCGCACCCACGACTGCGCGCACTGCGGGCTGCACGCCGACCGTGACATCGTGTCGGCGGCGCTGGCCGCCTGTTTGGATCTCACCGACCCGGCCAACCCGCGCACCGCGTGGGTCGACTGCGAACTTGCCCGCGTCCTGCGGACGTGGCTGGCACCCCAGCAAGAGTGGGGTGGTTCAGTCAACCGGCACCAGCCACCGGCACCATCAGATGCCAGACCGGCCAGGACCGGCAGCCACCAGCCGGTGGCCCCTGCTGAGCTCGCGGCACACGGCCTACCCCCGAACAGACCAGGCCCCCAGCCTGGACGTCGCGGGACCAGCCGAAACAAACAGCCCCCCAAGCTGTTTGGCGCCGCATGACCCCAATTACGGGTCAACTCTTACTTCTGGTAGGACAGCGCTCCGGTGCCTGCGAGCTTTCCGCCTTCGACGATCAGGTACTCCGGACGGATGGGCTTGCCGGCGAACCAGCATTCCAGGATCTCCCGGGCACCGGCGGCATACCGGGCCTGAGCGGACAGGGTGGTGCCCGAAACATGCGGAGTCATTGCGTTGTTGGGCATGGTCCGCCACGGGTGATCAGCTGGTGGTGGTTGCGGATACCACACATCACCCGCGTAACCCGCGAGCTGGCCACTCCGCAGCGCCGCCGCGATCGCCTCGGGGACGGTTTCTTCGCCGCGGGCGGTATTGACGATGTAGGAGCCGCGCCGCATCGTGCCCAGCAGCTTCTCGTCGAACATATGACGCGTCGCGTCGTACAGCGGTGAGTGGACGGACACCACGTCGACCGACCGGACCAGCGACTCGACGTCAGGATGGAACGTGACGTTCAATTCCTTCTCGACCCCGGGTGGCAACCGATGCGTGTCGGTGTAATGCAGGTTGACGTCGAACGGCGCCAGCCGGCGCAGTACCGCGCGCCCGATCCGGCCTGCGGCGATCACCCCGACGTCCATGCCCTCCAGGTCATAGGCGCGCTCCACGCAATCGGCGATGTTCCACCCGCCTTCGGTGGCCCACCGATGTGACGGGACGAAATTGCGCACCAACGTCAGGATCTGCATCACCGCGTGCTCGGCGACGCTGATGCTGTTGCTGTAGGTCACCTCGGCGACCGTGATCCCGCGCTCTTTGGCCACCTCGAGATCCACGTGGTCCGAGCCGATGCCCGCAGTCAGCGCCAGCTTGAGTTCGGGTGCCTTGGCGATGCGCTCCTTAGTCAAATACGCCGGCCAAAACGGCTGGGAGATAACGATATCCGCGTCGGGCAGTTCACGTTCGAACTCCGAGTCCGAGCCCTCCTTGTCCGAGGTCACCACCAACTCGTGCCCGCCGTCCTCGAAGAATTTGCGCAGGCCTAGCGCACCAGAGACACAACCGAGCAGCTCACCGGGAGTGAAGTCGATTTTCGACGGACTCGGGACGGTGCTGCCATCGGGATAGTTGTGGATCGTCGGGATGCTGTCGCGGGCGTACTTCGGCGGATACCCATCGACGGGGTCGGGGTAGAGCACCATCACACACTTGGCCATTGGTTCCTCCTTTAGGTCATCTACCCAAACGAGCAGCCTCGATCCCGCAATCACGTTTCTGCTCAAGGCGATTGGGTAGTTGTTCGTCGGTTTCTCCGAACCAATTTCAGTCTGGTACCTCGACGCCGAGACTGTCCAGGACGTGTTTCCGACCGGCTGATAGGCCTCGCTGATCACCGCGGGAACGGGCCCGGCGGTGGTGGTTGTCAGCCGCCCGCAGTAGCCGTCGGCCGACTGAACACCTCACCGATGCCGGCGCCACGTGCGGTCTGTACCAGCGCTCGGGCCCGCCACCGAGCCAGGCGCGGACGCGTGGGTCACGAGGGCGATCAGGGCGGTTACGGACGGCTCGTTCAGCCGCAGCACGCTAACCGCGGCGGGCGGCCCAAGGGTACGGATCCAGGGTTGCGGAACGATACTCGCCCACCGGCCGGTACGGACGTGCGCGAGCAGTGCCACCACAGAGCCGGTCTCGAGCTGCGGCGTCACCTCGAGATCCTGGGTGGCCAGTGCGTCATCGATGAGCCGGCGGCCACGCATTCCCTGCGTCAGCAGACATAGCGGCAATGCCACTGCGTCCGACCAGCTTATGGTGTCCGATCTGCCGGTGAGCAGCTCAGCAGCGGCGATGAGTACCGGCTCCTCCCGGTACAGCGGGGTGACCGGCAGATCGGCGGTGTCCTGCTAGTCCGGATAGAGGATCCCCGCGTCCAGTTCGAATCGGCGAATTCGTTCGACGATCCCGGCCGATCGCAGGTTCACCTCGAGCTGTACCCGCACTAACGGGTGCGCGGCGCAGAACGGGTCAGCAGCACAACGGTTGTCGAAGCCGCCGGAACCACCCCAAGTCGGAGCTCGGTGCGGTAGCGGTGCAGCTACGGCACGCCGTCTTCGGAGTCCTCGTCGCGCAGGAGCTTCTCTGGATGCCAGAAGGTGTTGGTTCTCGGTTGGCCTCGGTCTAGATGCGCGGGTGGGATCCACTCCGTGTCGCCGTGGGTGTTTTTGCGGGTGCTCCAGCCGCCGGGTTGCACGATGCGGTGTTGGGTGCCGCAGGCAAAGGTCAGGTTGTTGACGTCGGTGCAGCGGCACTTCGGGTAGTCCTCGACATGGTGGACTTCGGAGTAGTAGCCGGGCACCGTGCATCCCGGTGCTGAACACCCACGATCCTTGGCGTAGAGCACAATTCGCTGTCCGGGAGAGGCCAACCGCTTGGTGTGATAGAGCGCCAGAGCCTTGCCCTTGTCGAAGATCGCCAAATAGTGGCGGGCATGGCGGGAAAAGCGGATGACATCGCTCATCGGCAGCATGCTGCCCCCGCCGGTGAGGCCTTTGCCGGCGGCGGCTTCCAGCTCGGCCAGGGTGGTGGACACGATGATCGAGGCCGGCAGTCCATTGTGCTGGCCCAGTTCTCCGGAGGCCAGCATTGCCCTGAGCGCGGCGTTGAGGCCATCGTGGTTCCGCTGGCTGGCTGAGCGGGTGTCACGCTCGATCGCCTCTTGCGACGGCGTGCCGTCCACACAGGGAGTCTCGTCGGTGGGGTTGCACATGCCGGGGGCGGCCAGCTTGGCCCACACGGCCTCCCAGGTGGCGCGGGCTTCAGGTGTCAGCCAGCCGCGTAGCGGCGACATCCCATCGGCTTCCTGCTTGCCCAGCGTCAGGCCGCGCCGCCGTGCCCGGTCCTCGTCGGTGTAGGTGCCATCAGGGTTGAGGCAATCGGCCAGTTTGTCGGCCAGCCCGGCGAGCTGTTCGGGGCGAAACTGGGTGCCCTGCCTGGCCAACTGGGCTTCGGCGCGCTCACGGGTCGCCGCATCGACCCAGCCGGGCAGCTGGTGGTAGAACTGGCGGATCACCGCGACCTGCCCGGCGCCCAGCTTCCCCTGGCGTTGTGCGGCGGCCGTACCCGCCAACACCGGGGCCAGCGGCTCCCCGGTCAGGCCCCGCCGCGGCCCCAGATCGGCGGCTTCTTTGATGCGCCGGGCGGCCTCAGCACTGCTGATCAAGCTCCATTCGGCGATCGCATGCGACAGTTTGCCGCCCAGCTCTTCGGGGGTAGCTTGGCGGGCCAGGTGATTGATCAGCTGATGTTCCGGGACCGGCAACCGTCGGCGCACCCGCTCACAGCGCTCCAACAACACCAGCCACTCTGGGGTCGACAGCGCGTCGAAGTCCAGCCCGGCCACCGCGTCCACTGCGGCATCGAGCGCATCGAACGCCGCGGTGATCTCCTCCCGGCCACTCGAACCCATGTTCGAATATTATCTCGGAGCACCGACAAGTCCCCCGCCCCCACCCAAAGACCACTGAAACACAAGTGGCGCAAGTGATCCGACAAGTTAAAGCGTCTCGTCCAGCTCGCCGAGCCGATCCGTCAACCGCAGATTTTCGGAGTAATCGACCGGGCAGCAGATCAGCGAAACGCCGTCGCCGTCCAGCGCGGCCTTCAGCGTCGGCAGCAGTTCCTCGGCGCTGTTGATACGATATCCCTTGGCGCCGAAGCTTTCCGCATAGCTCACGACATCGGGATTGCCGAACTTCACGTAATAGTGTTCTCCGAGCTCGAGATCCATCTTCCATTCGATGAGGCCGTAGCCGCCGTCCTCCCAAATCAGCACCACCAGCGGTATCCGCTCCCGAACGGCGGTCTCGATTTCTTGCGAGTTCATCATGAACGCGCCGTCGCCGACGACGGCCAGCACCTTCGCCTGCGGCCGTGCCAGCTTGACGCCGAGGGCTCCCGGTAACGCAAAACTCATGGCGGACAAGCCGTTTGAGACCAAGCAGGTGTTGCGCTCATAGGTCGGGTAGAGCCGCGCCATCCACATCTTGGTAGCGCCGGTGTCGACCAGGACGACGTCGCTGCGGCCCAGCGCGGCGCGGGTGTCGGCGACCACCCGCGCCGGTGCCAGTGGATACCGCGAATCCCGCTGCCCCCGAGCGAATTCCTCGGCAAGCAGGCCGGAGCCGGGAACGTCGGGCTCGGCTACGAAGGCGTGGCCGGCGAGTGCGTCCGTGAGCGCATCAAGCGAGGCACCGATGTCGCCGATGATCCCGACGTCAACCGGGTAGTGCATATCGACCTCGGCCGGGAAGCGATGAATATGGATGATCCTCTTGTCGGCTTCCGGGTTGATCCGGACCGGGTCGAACTCCTGCAGCTCGTAGCCGACCGCAATGACGACGTCGGCATTGTCAAACCCGAAATTAACATAGTCATGCCGCATGAACCCGATGGTCCCGATGCTGTTGCGGTGATCGTCGGGCATGACGCCCTTGCCGTGGAACGTGTTGGCCACCCGGATACCGAATTCATCGGAGAACCGCACCAGGGCCTCGGTGGCGTCGTTGCGGGCGGCGCCATGCCCGGCCAGCATCACCGGTCGCTGCGCTTTGCGCAGGATGTCGACCGCGCGTTCTACTTGACGGGCCGCCGGCGCTTCGGCGCGGACGACGTTGCGCGGCAACGGGGTCAGGTCGGGATAGTCGGCGGCATCTGCATCCAGGTGTTCGGGCACGGCCAGGTAGACCGCGGCCGGGCGTTCGGCCTCGGCGAGCTTGAACGCTTTGCGGAACATCTCCGGTATGGCGCGCGCGGTGGGGACGCCGGCGGCCCACCTGGTGATCGGAGCGAACATCGAAACGAGGTCGACGTACTGGTGCGACTCTTTAAACTGGCGGTCTTGACCCACCTGCGCCGAGATCGCGACCATCGGCGTGCTGTTGGTGGTCGCGTCGGCGACGCCGAGCTGCATGTTGATCGCGCCGGGGCCCAAGGTGGCCGACACCACCGCCGCCCGGCCGGTGACCCGCCCGTACATCTCGGCCATAAACGACGCCGCTTGCTCGTGCCGGGTCAGCACATAGCGGATGTCCGAGGAGGCCAGCGCCTGCACGAAGCGGATGTTCTCCTCGCCGGGTAGCCCGAAGACCACGGAAACACCCTCGTTTTCCAGGCACTTGACCATCAGCTGAGCGGCTTTACTCATCCGGCACCTCCCGTTGGCCACGATATTGACATCCTCCACCGCTTGAAAGCGGTGGATTCCTTGGCCGTTAGGCGGCGTTGGGTGGTTTGCGGTTCATCGCAGATGCCGCCGGCCCAGGGGCCGGACCCGCGTGGGGGTCAATCTTACTCTTGCTCCCCGCCTGGCTGACGGGAGTGATCCCGCCCGGCTTCTCACCGGATGTCCCAGCCAGTTGTTCGGTGTGCGCCGCCCACCGCGCGAGGGCTTCCTCACACACGTTGACGGCGGCGTTGGTGTCAGCATTGCCAGTCCAGCCACACGAGAGGCAACGGAACACCGCTTGGCTTTCACGGTTCCCCTTGCACGTGTGCCCGCACTTGTGGCAACGCTGACTGGTGTAGGCGGCGGGCACCTCGAGAAGGGCACCTCCGCCAGATTGGCTTTGTACTCGATGCACTTGGCAAGTTTCCCCAGCGCGGAATGCCGCAATGCCCGGTTGAGTCCCCGCTTCTGCGCGGGCCCAGCGCCTTTGCCCCGCCGGGTCATGCGGTCCAGGGACAGTTTCTCGATCCCGATGAAATCATGCCCGCGCACCAGGCGGGTGCTGAGCTTGTGCGCGAAATCCTCACGAACACGCACCTGTTTAGCGGCCAAGCCAGCTGCGGCAGTCTTGTGCGTCTGGTAGCGTTTCGAGTCCCAGAACCGCCGTCCCTGCCGGGTGGCGATCACCTTGGACTTGGCCATCCGCCGCTGATGGAACTTCCGCTGTTTGTTTAGGGCGGCAACTGTGCCGCCGCCGCGCCGCGGCGTCGCTGATATCGGTGACCGTGGTACCAATCGGCACCAGCACGGCACCCCGGCCGGATCGCTCACCACAACCTGGTCGCCAGCGCGGTCCTCGCACGTCAGGTACCGGCAGCGTGTGGATCGGCGCTGGTTGAACCTGAACCGGAATCCATCACACAGCCAGCCCGCAACCCGGGCCGGATCCGCCGACCACACAGGCCCAACCGTCGTGTCGGGCGCCGTCACGTCACCGAGGTAGACCGGCGAGCCGTGCACCCGGGCACGGGTGATTTTCACCTTCTGGCTCATGACGCCAGCACCGCATCCCGTTGATGCTCGACGTAGCGGCGCACCGTCGTCTCGGACACATACCCGACCGAGGCGGCGAAATACGATGACGACCACAACACCTTCGCGTGGTTGCGCAGGTGCGGGAATTCCTGCCGCAGTACCCGCGTGGTGCGGCCCTTGAACGCCCGCACCACGGATGCTGGCGCATCGGCCGGGCCGACCCGAACGAACAGGTGCACATGATCGGGCATCACTTCGTGAGCCACGATCTGCCAGTCGTGCTCCGCGGCGACCTGCTCCAGCAACTCGTCCAAGCGGCGGGCGACCCGGCCACCCAGAATCCGGCGCCGATACTTCAGGCACCACACCAGGCGCAGCCCCACCGAGCACACCCCTCCCGGGGTGTGGCGGGACCGGCGCTCTGGCATGCAACAAACGCTACGAGACGACACCGACAAAACTCGCCATCACACGCTGTTCACCAGCCGCCCCGACTCCCCCGGCGGCTAAAGCCACCGCCCCCCTCGGGGCTCATCGGTGGCAGGCTGGACAGCGGACGTTTCACCAACCAACCCGAAGGAATGTCAGCGTGCCCATCGCCACGATCAACCCGGCCACCGGCGAGACAGTCAAGACCTTCACGCCGGCCACCGACGATGAAGTCGAAGCGGCAATAGCCCGCGCCTACGCGCGGTTCGCCGACTACCGCCACACCACGTTTGCCCAGCGCGCCCAATGGGCCAATGCAACCGCCGACCTGCTGGAGGCCGAGGCGGAGGCGACCGCCGCCATGATGACCCTTGAGATGGGTAAAACGCTGGCCTCGGCCAAGGCCGAAGCGATCAAGTGCGCCAAGGGTTTTCGCTACTACGCCGAGAACGCTGAAAAGCTGTTGGCCGACGAACCGGCCGACGCCGCGAAGGTTAACGCGTCCAAGGCCTACACCCGATACCAGCCGCTCGGGGTGGTGCTGGCCGTGATGCCGTGGAACTTTCCGCTCTGGCAGGCCGTCCGGTTCGCCGCACCGGCGCTGATGGCCGGCAACGTCGGCATCCTCAAGCACGCCTCGAACGTGCCGCAGTGTGCGCTGTATCTCGCCGACGTCATCGCCCGTGGCGGCTTCCCCGACGGCTGCTTCCAGACGCTGCTCGTTTCTTCGAGCGCCGTCGAGGCCATCCTGCGCGATCCCCGCGTGGCCGCGGCTACCCTTACCGGCAGCGAGCCGGCCGGCCAATCGGTGGGCGCCATCGCCGGTGACGAGATCAAGCCCACCGTGCTCGAGCTCGGCGGCAGCGACCCGTTCATCGTGATGCCGTCGGCGGATCTGGACGAGGCGGTCAAGACCGCGGTCACCGCCCGAGTGCAGAACAACGGGCAATCCTGTATCGCCGCGAAGCGGTTCATCGCTCACGCTGATATTTACGACGCGTTCGTCGACAAGTTCGTCGAGCGGATGCAGGCGTTACGCGTCGGAGACCCGACCGACCCGGGCACCGACGTCGGTCCGCTCGCCACCGAATCGGGTCGCGACGAGGTCGAGAAGCTGGTCGACGATGCCGTCGCGGCCGGCGGGGTGATCCGCTGCGGCGGCAAGCCCCTCGATCGGCCGGGCTGGTTCTACCCGCCGACGGTGATCACCAACATCACCAAAGACATGCCGCTCTACACCGAGGAGGTCTTCGGTCCGGTC
Source organism: Mycobacterium sp. (assembly GCA_035515675.1). Classification (GTDB taxonomy): domain Bacteria; phylum Actinomycetota; class Actinomycetes; order Mycobacteriales; family Mycobacteriaceae; genus Mycobacterium. The sequence goes on along the minus strand of DATJBA010000283.1, from coordinate 25,982 downwards.
GCCTCGGTATACCGAGTCGAGAACATCGACGAAGCTATCGACATCGCCAACGCCACGACCTTCGGGCTGGGATCCAATGCCTGGACGCAAGACGAGTCGGAGCAGCGGCGCTTCATCGACGACATCCAGGCGGGTCAGGTCTTCATCAACGGGATGACGGTGTCCTATCCCGAGCTGCCGTTCGGCGGCGTGAAACGTTCCGGCTACGGTCGCGAGCTCGCCGGCCACGGAATCCGGGAATTCTGCAATGTCAAGACCGTCTGGGTCGGATAGACGGGCTTAAGCGGTGGCCGCCAGGGCCTTGTTGTCCTCGTCGGCGAAGGTGTCCTCCAACTGCAGTGGGGAGTAGTCAAGGTCGATTTCGCCGACCGGCCGCCCGCGGGCATTGGATATCGTGCCGAACCGTCGCATCCCCTTGTCGCTGGAATACTGCAGGAACTCGTCCAGCGACAGATCGAAGGGCACGTGGTCCCCGTAAAGGGCGAAGCCTTCTTCGGTGAGGCGCAGTGCCAGCGGGATGAGCTCGTTCATACGCGTTTCGAACACCGTCCAGTTCGCATCATCTGCGGCGACGTGGCGCCGACAGGTGAAGGTGCCCCACGCCATGTGGCGTCGCTCGTCGTCGCTGATGCGCTGAACCAGCTCCTGCATGCCGGGAAGAATGCCACGCTCCACGCAAATCTTGTGCCAGGCGTAGTAGCCGGTCAGCGCCAACATGCCTTCGACGATGTGGTTGTAGGTCACCGACGCCCGGACCTGGGCAGCCGGTGACGGATCGGTCGACAAAGCGTTGAGGCAGTCCGGCAACTCCTCGTAGAACATCTGGCGGTAAGCCGGAAGGTCATCGAGATAGCCGTGCAGGTCGTCGGTCATCCCGACGGCGTCGAGCCACATGCGAAACACCTGGGTGTGCTTGGCTTCCTCGAACGCGAACTGCGTCAGATACATCTCGTCGCCGAGCCGGCCCTCGGCCCGCATCGCGGACATGAACGGCTGAATGTCCTCGGTCACCGCTTCCTCGCCGGCAACGAATTCGGCACACAGCCGGGTGGCGTAGTCGCGTTCGCCATCCGAAAGCCGCTCCCAGTCCGCGCGATCGCGGGAGAAGTCGATGTCGGCCGGATTCCAGAACTTCGCGTTGCCGCCGGCGAACAGTTTCAACGGCAGGCTGTCCCAGTTGAGGCCGCCCGCAGCGAGCGAGCCCAGACGTGTCCGTGTCATGTGACCTCCTTATCGATCATTTCCGGGCTGGGTTATTGGCGGGGTTCGGTAAGGCCGAGAACGCGGCGGCCAGTACCGCGACGAGCCTGCGGACGGCCAGTGCCGGCTGCTCCGGTGTGGGCTCGTCGAGCCCGAGGATCGGATCCAAACCGCGCATGTAGGGGGCCAGCGCCAAGTGCGGAAAGATCAACAGCAAAAGCGACAACAACGCGTCTGTGTCGGAATCGGCATGTAGGTCGCCCCGTGCCTGCGCGTCGCGCACGAGCGGACGCAAAACTTCCAGGTAGTGGCGGTGAATGACGCTCCGCACGCTGATGCGGGCATCGGTGTCGACCTCCAATGTTGCCGCGGCATGCAGGGCACGTTCCCGTGGGTGTTCGGCGAAGTAGGCCACCCAGGCATCGAGCAGGTCGGTGAAAAATTCGAAGAACGGCCGGCTCGGGTCGAGCTCGCGGATCAGGTCCTCCATGTAAGAGCGCACCCGCTGGCTGCCGATGTCGGCAATGAATGCGTACAGATCGCGCTTGTCCGCGAAGTACTGGAACAGACTTCCCTTGGCGACTCCCGCGCGCCGAGCGATGACATTCAGGCTGCCTCGGGAAAATCCGTGTGCTCCGAACTCGGACTCTGCGGCTTCTATTACTGCTGCGCGACGAGCGGGGTCGACACGCGCCCAAGTCACCGTCGGCAATGAAGCCTCCTCGAATCGATGACCACTGGTCATCTTACGGTGAGCCACGTCACAGTCAAGGGGCTCGCGGCGCACCGGACCTTTCAGGGGCGCGCCCGATGAAACGCCACTGTTGGGCCCTGTTGGTCAGGCGCTGAGTAGACCTAGCATCAGTCCCGTGTCGGAACTAAATACCGCTCGCGGCCCCATCGATACCGCCGATCTCGGCGTGACACTCATGCATGAGCACGTGTTCATCATGACCACCGAGATTGCCCAGAACTATCCCGAAGGCTGGGGCGACGAAGAACAGCGGGTGGCCGACGCCATCAACCGGCTCAACGAGCTGAAGGCCCGCGGGGTGGACACCATCGTCGACCTCACCGTGATCGGACTGGGCCGCTACATTCCGCGCATTGCCCGCGTCGCGGCGGCCACCGAGTTGAATATCATCGTCGCGACCGGGCTCTATACCTATAACGACGTACCTTTCTACTTCTACTACCTGGGCCCGGGCGGGCAGCTGGGCGGCCCGGAGATCATGACCGACATGTTTGTCCGCGACATCGAGCAGGGTGTCGCCAATACCGGCATCAAGGCCGGGATCCTCAAATGCGCCACCGATGAGCCCGGCATCACCCCCGGTGTCGAGCGGGTATTGCGCGCCGTGGCCCAGGCGCACAAACGCACCGGGGTGCCGATCTCCACGCACACCCATGCGGGGCTGCGGCGCGGGCTCGAGCAGCAGCGCATCCTCGCCGAAGAAGGCGTCGACCTGAGCCGGGTGATCATCGGCCATTCTGGCGACAGCACCGACATCGGCTACCTCGAAGAGCTCATCGCCGACGGTTCCTATCTCGGGATGGACCGGTTCGGCATCGACGTGATCTCTCCGTTCGAGGACCGGGTGAACATCGTGGCGCAGATGTGCGAGCGCGGGCACGCCGACAAGATGGTGCTCTCGCACGATGCCAACTGCTATTTCGACGCGCTTCCCGAAGAGTTGGTGCCGGTGGCGATGCCGAATTGGCACTACCTGCACATCCACAACGACGTGATCCCCGCGCTCAAGGAGCGCGGTGTCACCGACGAACAGCTGCACACCATGCTGGTCGACAACCCGCGCCGCATCTTCGAGCGACAGGGCGCATACGACTGAACTAGTCCCCCGATTCTGAACTAGTCCCCCGATTCGCACCCGGATTTCGGCGCTGGCCCCTGCGCGCCGAGATCATGGCGCGATTGCGTCCTCCTGAGGTTCGCTGACCGAGCCCTGCACCGCCGCCGGTGCTGCTGCGGCAGGTGTCCTACGTTTTTCCCAACGGCGCAACGCTTCCCGGCACGGCGACTCCACCAGGGCGTAACTGACGGCGGCGATCGCGAACCCGAACATCAGCGTCAGCACCAACACTTCTGCCATCCGGCCGGTGAACGGGAATGTCCCGATTACCGGGAACACCATGGCCAGTGCCGCCAGGTGCCATATGAACAGTCCGTAGGACCAACGGCCCAGGGTCACCATGCCGGTGGTTCCGAGCAGCCGATGGGGCGTGTCGGGGCGGTCCAGCACCAACGGCGCCACCAACGCAAACGCCACCAGGGAGCCCACCGCCGTCTTGACCGCGAACTGCGTGGCGGTGCCGGGAACCAGACCCTCGGGCCCTGCCAGCGGGGAAGCCGCCACCAGGTAGGCCAGCACCGCTACGACGGCCATCGGCACGCGACGGCGCGCCAACCGGTGCGGTACCCCAATCGGGGTGTAGACCCACTCCGCCAGCAACATGCCCGCGGCGAACCAGGAGAAAAACGCCGGCGGCCAGTTCAGCGGATTGATGCCGGGACCGGAGTGCACCAGACCCACAGGCACCCAGCCCCAGGCCCAGCTCAGGGCCGCCAGCGCGGCGATCGCCGGCACCCGGGCGCGGACCGGCATACGGCGGGTAAGCAATGCGAGAACAGGCAATGCCAGGTAGAAGCTGACCTCGACGGACAGGCTCCACATCTGGGTCAAGCCGCCGGTCAGGGTGAGCGGCACATAGATCTGGGTGAGCGTTAGGTTGGCCAACCACACGGTCAGACTGGCGTGATCCGCGTCGGGTAGCAGGCTGAGGATAATCACGACCGCCACCACGTAGGCCGGCATGATGCGGACCGCCCGCGATCGCAGGTAGCGGCCCGTGTGCGGCCGCATCCCCGGACCTCTTGCCGCCGCCGCGTGTCCGCGCCACAACAGGAATCCCGACAACGCGAAAAAGACCGCAACGGCGAGATCGAAGCGGCCGAACAGCCGGCCGCTGACACCGCTGGCGTGTCCTGTCTGGAAAGCGACATGGGTAATGACCACGCCGGTGGCCGCGCATGCGCGCATACCCTCGACGGCGGGCAGAAAGCTGCGAATCCCACCCACCTGCTGGCCATCCGTCACGATCACAGTCTGCCTGTCGTCTGTTGCCGAGCGAATCGGGTACCACGAATTACCCCGGGCAAAGCGGCAATAGGTTTGGTAAGCCGGGGCCTTACAGTCTGCTGTTAGGGTCAAACGCGTTTGCCTCGCTGCTTGGTCGGGTCGGAGCGGGTCGCGGCCGACGAGTCCATAAACCATTAGGAGGGCACAGCAACGTGAACCGAGCAGTCATGTTGCGGTTCGCCGCATGCGGGATCATCGGACTCGGGGCTGCCCTGCTGATCGCCGCGCTGCTGCTGTCGACGTACACGAGCAGCAGGATCACCAAGATCCCGCTCGATATCGACATCACGTTGGTCAGCGACGGCGCCGGAACCGCACTCGACTCCGCATCTTTATCCGGTGATCACATGGTCATCAACCAGAACGTGCCGCTCGTGTCTCAGCAGCAGATCACTGTCGAGTCGCCCGCCAACGCCGACGTGGTCACGCTGCAAGCCGGCACCTCGGTCCGGCGCACCGACAGGCAAAAAGACAGCGGACTGCTGCTGGCGATCATCGACACCGTCACGCTCAACCGCAAGACCGCGATGGCTGTGTCTGACGACACCCACACCGGCGGCTCGGTTCAGAAGCCGCGCGCCTTCGGCGACGAGAACCCGCCCACCGCGATCCCGCTGCGCCACGACGGGCTGTCCTACCGGTTCCCGTTCCACACCGAGAAGAAGACGTACCCCTATTTCGATCCGATCGCGCAAAAGGCGTTTGACGTCAACTACGACAGCCAAGACGATGTGAATGGTTTGACTACGTACCGCTTCACGCAGAACGTCGGCTACAACGCCGAAGGCAAGCTGGTGGCTCCCGTCCCGTATCTGTCGCTGTACGCCGGCAATGAGGACGCCAAAGTCACCGCGTCCGCGGCGATGTGGGGCGTGCCCGGCGATCCGGCAGAGCAGATCACCATGACGCGCTACTACGCAGCGCAGCGGACCTTCTGGGTGGACCCGGTGTCAGGCACCATCGTCAAGGAGACCGAGCACGCCAACCACTACTTCGCCCGTGATCCGCTCAAGCCAGAGGTGACACTGGCCGATTACAAGGTCACCTCGAACGAAGACACCGTCGAGTCCCAGGTCAACGCGGCCCGCGATGAGCGCGACCGGCTCGCGCTGTGGTCACGGGTGCTGCCGATCACGTTCACTGCGGTCGGCTTGATCGCGCTGATCGGCGGCAGTTTACTCGCCGCCTTCGGCCTGCGCACCGAAAGCGCGTTGACCGGCTCCAGCCTGGACCGGACTGACCAGGAATTCTTCGGCCGCAGCGGGCTAGAAGAACCGGTGCCCGGCGCTGAAGCCGAAACCGAGAAGCTGCCGACCCGGCGCCCTGATCTGCGTCGGGGTCCGAGTCCACCCGGCACAGACCCACCCCACCCGGGCTCGGATGAGCCACCCGATGCGGGGCCACCCGATACGGGGCCACCCGATTCGGGGCCACCCGAGCCCAATCCACCCGGCCCGCCCGAACGGGACTAGCCTGGCGACCGCGCCGAAGTGATTGCAGTGCGCCGCCAGGCTCTGTACTGGTCCGTTCCGGGGTACGCATTGGTCCTGGCGCTGCTGGTGGTTGGGCCGCTACTGAAGCCCGGGTACCTGCTGCTGCGCGACGCGGTGTCTACGCCACGGTCGTATCTTTCCGATAGCGCGCTGGGGTTGACGTCGGCGCCGCGGGCGACACCACAAGATTTCGCGGTGGCGCTGGCCTCGCATCTGGTCGACGGCGGCATCGTGGTGAAGACGCTGCTCGTCGCGGGGCTGTGGCTCGCGGGATGGGGTGCGGCCCGACTGGTCGCGACGGCACTGCCCTGCGCAGGCGCGGGTGGCCAGTTGGTCGCCGTCACGCTGGCGATCTGGAATCCCTACGTCGCTGAACGGCTGCTGCAGGGTCATTGGAGCCTGCTGCTCGGCTACGGCTGTCTGCCATGGGTTGCGACGGCAATGCTGAGGCTGCGGTTGGCCGACGGTACTTGCTGGTTCGGGGTTGCGAACTGTTGCCGCTTGGGTGCATTCGAGTGCACTTTGGCGTGTTCTAGCGTCGGCTGTCGTAGGGCGAAGATAGGCCGGCGGCACAACTTAATCCCCCGTGACTGGCCGGGATACGCCAGTTGTGGTCCAGTCGGGACCACGGCGCCGTTCGTCAGCAGTTCCAGCGGTAGCGCTGGAGACGGCGGGCCAGACCAGCGGATACCGCTGGCCTGGCGAGCCTCCATAAGACCGACCCGCGGAAAGCGGCGGCCGTGGGCGGTGACGCCAGAACCCAAACCCCGCAAGGGGACGCCGCACGAGAGTGTCGCTAAAACACACTCGGCGGCAACGGTTTTCGGGCTGGTTTTCTGGATGGCGTTGGCCGGGTTGACGCCGACCGGCCTGTTGCTTGCCGCGACGGTAGCGCTGGTCTGCGTGGCCGCGCCCGGCGCGGGCCGGCCGCGCTGGCTATGCGCCGCAGCGACGCTGGGTGCTGCGCTGGTGGCAGCGCTGCCCTGGCTGACCGCATCGGCGATGGGCTCGTTGCTGACCAGCCACACGGCGGCAAACGCGCTCGGGGTTACCGCGTTTGCGCCACGCGCCGAGCCGGGTCTGGGCACGCTCGCCAGTCTGGCCGGCCTCGGCGGAATCTGGAATGGCGAGGCCGTACCCAGTTCGCGGACAACGCTTTTCGCGTTGTCGTCGGCCGTGGTGCTGCTGGGTGTGGTGGTGGTCGGGTTACCGGGAGTGGCACGTCGTCCGGCAGTGGTGCCGCTGCTGGCGCTGGCATTGGTGTCGGTGTTGGTACCGGCTGCGCTGGCAACCGGTCCGGGTCTACACGTGCTGCGCGCGGTGGTTGACGCCGTGCCCGGTTTCGGTGTGCTGCGCGATGGGCAGAAGTGGGTGGCTCTGGCGGTGCCGGGATACACACTGGCGGGCGCCGACGCGGTGGTGACGCTGCGAAAGTGGCTGCGGCCCGCGGTGAGCGCGCTGGTCTGCTGCCTCGCGCTGATCCTGGCGCTGCCCGACCTGGCCTGGGGTGTGTGGGGCAAGGTTTCGCCGGTGCACTACCCCCCCGGGTGGGCTGCCGTGGCGGCGGCGATCAACGCCAATCCGCGGGCTGTCGCGGTGTTGCCCGCCGGCACCATGCGGCGCTTCTCCTGGTCCGGCGCGGCGCCGGTGCTGGATCCGCTGCCCCGCTGGGTGCGCGCCGACGTGCTGACCACTGGTGATCTGGCCATTTCCGGAGTCGTCGTTCCCGGGGAGGGTAAACAGGCGCGGGCGGTACAGGAATTGCTGCTGGCGGGGCCCGATCCTGCTGCGTTGGTCCCGGCCGGCGTCGGGTGGCTGGTCGTCGAATCGGACAGCGCCGGTGACATGGGTGCGGCCGCCCGAACCCTGGCCGCGCTGACGCCGGTCTACCGCGATGACGAGATCGCTCTCTATCGGATCGGCGGCGACGCCGCCGGTGCATCTCCTACCCGCCGGCAAGCGACAGTGATCGCACATCTGGCGTGGCTGGCCATGCTGATCGTGGGCGCCGCCGGCCCAGTGATCTGTCGGGTGCGTCGACACTTAACCAGTTGCGACGACACGCCGACGAAGCTCGCAGAGGATTAAGCCTCGCGGTCTACACCACTCCGCTGACGAGGTCGCCGACTTGCGCCGCCTCGAGCACACTGCGCATCGCGATTGCGCTTTGCGTCCAGGAGAACTCGCCGCTGCGCGTCTGCGCCTTGGCGCCGAGTTGGTCCCGCAGCACCGGATCGGAAAGCAATTGTTCGAGGCGATCTACCAGCTCGGCGCGATTGTCCACCAATATCCCGGTCACTCCGTCGACGATCGAGTCGGACAGTCCGCCGGAGGATCGGTAGCCGATGGTGGGCACCTTGTGCTGGGCCGCCTCGACGACCGCCAGGCCCCATCCCTCCTTGCGGGACGGCAGCACGTGCACCCATGAGCTTTGCAACACATGGTGTTTGGTCACGTCGTCGACATGGCCGTGGAAGGTCACCGCGTCGGACATGCCGAGCCGTTGCACGTGGTCGACGAGTCGCTGTCGCCACCACCCGCCGCCGACGATGTCGAGGTGCAGACCCGGTATCTGCGACCGCAGCTGCGCGACTGCATCCAGCGCATCCTCGATCTGCTTGTGCGGCACCAGCCGCGAGAGCACTACCACCCGCGGCGCGGCCGAGCGCGGGCCGGCCAACGTTTGCGCCGGCGCCTCGTCGAGACCGTTGCGCACCACCGCGATCCGCTCGTTGTCAACACCCAGAGCGACCAGATCGCGAGCCGACGGCAGGGACACCGTCAAGTACTGGTTACGCCGGTTCACTCGTGGCGACAACCTCGACTCGACAAACCAGCCGACCCGACCCAGCACTGGCCCGGCCACCGGCCACTGCTCGCGGTGGCAGTGGTGCACCAGCACGACCACCCGTCGGCCGTACAGCAGCCGCGCCAGAAACGGCAAACCGTTTTGCGTATCAACCACCACGTCGGGGCGTACTCGCCGCAACGGCCCGAGCCCGACCCATGCTGCGGTCATCGCCAGCAACGCCCAGACGTACACGGAGTACCGGCCACCGGCCCGGTTGATCTGCACACCGTCGACCACTTCGCGCCGAGGCGCACCCGGGTAGCGGGCAGTGCGCAGCGTGACGGCTATCCCCGATGCGGCCAGCTGCGCGCCAATGCGCTGCAAGTAGGCTTCGCTGCCGCCGCCTTGCGGGTGCCCGGTGTCGCGCCAGCACAGCAGCAATACCGCGCTCACGCCGCCACCGGAGCTTGGGGTTGCGAACTGTTGCCGCTTGGGTGTATTCGAGTGCACTTTGGCGTTCTAGCGTCGGCTGTCGTACGGCGAAGATAGGCTGGCGGCACAACTTAATCCCCGAGACTGGCCGGGATATGCCAGTTGTGGTCCAGTCGGGACCACGGCGCCGTTCGTCAGCAGTTCCGGCGGTAGCGCTGGAGACGGCGGGCCAGACCAGCGGATAGCGCTGGCCTGGCGAGCCTCCATAAGACCGACCCGCGGAAAGCGGCGGCCGTGGGCGGTGAAGCCAGAACCCAAACCCCGCAAGGGGACGCCGCACGAGCGTGTCACTAAAACACACTCGGCGGCAACGGTTGGTGGCCCGCGGGCTCACTTTGCGCGGCAGACATCGGTCAACAGCCTAGCCCGGCGACGATACGCGCCACGCAGCGGCGCGAAGTGGGGGTACCCCCAGTCGCGCAGCGGCGAGGGGGCAAGCCAGGCAATCAGACCCAGCTGAGCGCTGACGAGGGGCGTGGACTGCGTAGGGTGTGGCCGGTGGCGGACGCCCCTCATGTCACCGAAGTGTTTGCGCGACGGGCAACACTGGCCCGCTCGCTGCGGCTGCTATCAGCGTTCCGTTTCGAACAGCCGGACCCGGCACGGTTTTATCGGGCACTGGCAGCCGACACCGCGGCGATGGTAAGTGATCTGTGGCTGGCCGCGCACGGCGAGCCCCCAGTTGGCCGCACCCTGCTCGACGTCGGCGGCGGGCCCGGATATTTCGCGGCGGCGTTTGCCGATGCCGGTGTCCGCTACATCGGTGTCGAACCGGACCCGAGCGAGATGCACGCGGCCGAACCCACGCTCGGCGGGGCCGAGAAAACAGAGGACACATTCGTCCGCGCATCGGGCATGGCGCTGCCATTCGCCGATGACTCGGTGGACATCTGCTTGTCTTCCAATGTCGCCGAACACGTGCCGCGGCCGTGGCAACTTGGTGGCGAGATGCTGCGAGTGACCAGACCGCGCGGGCTGGCCGTGCTGTCCTACACCGTCTGGCTAGGCCCGTTCGGTGGCCACGAGATGGGCCTGACACACTACCTGGGCGGTGCCCGCGCCGCCGCGCGGTACGCCCGCAAACACGGCCATCCGGCAAAAAACAACTACGGGTCGTCGTTGTTCGCGGTGTCCGCGGCCGACGGTCTGACCTGGGCTGCCAGCACCGGTGCCGTGGTAGCGGCATTTCCTCGCTACCACCCCCGATGGGCGTGGTGGCTGACATCGGTGCCGCTGCTGCGCGAGTTCCTGGTCAGCAATCTGGTGCTGGTGCTCCGGCCGCAGTGACCACCGAAACTGCTCGACTGGAACATGTTCTCGTTTTGCTTCGGCTTGGGTAGGGTGGCGCCATGAGCGACATTAGGACGCAATACGACAAACTCTTCATCGGCGGCAAGTGGACCCAACCGTCGACCTCCGAAGTCATCGAAGTGCGCTGTCCGGCCACCGGCGAGTACGTCGGCAAGGTGCCCATGGCGGCAGCGGCCGACGTCGACGCCGCGGTCGCCGCGGCTCGCGCGGCATTCGACAACGGCCCCTGGCCCTCGATCCCGCCGAAAGAGCGTGCGGCCGTCATCGCCGCGGCGGTCAAATTGATGGAGGACCGCAAGGAGCTGTTCACTAAACTGCTCGCCGGCGAGACCGGTCAGCCGCCGATCATCATTGAAACGATGCACTGGATGGGTTCGATGGGGGCGATGAACTTCTTCGCCACCCGGGCTGTCGACCAGGTCAAGTGGAGGGAGATCCGCAACGGCTCCTACGGGCAGACCATCGTCCATCGCGAGCCGGTCGGCGTGGTGGGCGCGATCGTGGCCTGGAACGTGCCGCTGTTCCTGGCGGTCAACAAGCTGGGCCCGGCGCTGCTGGCCGGCTGCACGGTGGTGCTCAAGCCGGCCGCCGAAACACCGCTGACCGCAAACGCTTTGGCGGAAGTCTTCGCCGAGGCCGGCCTGCCCGAGGGTGTGCTGTCGGTGGTGCCCGGCGGCATCGAGACCGGACAGGCGCTGACGTCCAACCCGGACATCGACATGTTCACCTTCACCGGCAGTTCGGCTGTCGGCAAGGAAGTCGGCAAGCGCGCCGCCGACTTGCTCAAGCCGTGCACCTTGGAGCTGGGCGGCAAATCGGCGGCCATCATCCTCGAGGATGTCGATTTGGCCGCCGCGATCCCGATGATGGTGTTCTCCGGCGTGATGAACACCGGGCAGGCCTGCGTCGCCCAGACTCGCATTCTGGCGCCACGCTCGCGTTACGACGAAATCGTGGACGCGGTAAGCACTTTCGTGCGGGCACTACCGGTAGGGCCGCCGTCCGACGCTGCCGCCCAGATCGGGTCGCTGATCTCGGAGAAGCAACGGACCCGGGTCGAGGGCTACATCGCCAAGGGCATCGAGGAGGGCGCCCGGCTGGTGTGCGGCGGCGGCCGACCCGTTGGTCTGGACAACGGCTTCTTCGTGCAACCCACCGTGTTCGCCGACGTCGACAACAAGATGACCATCGCCAAAGAGGAGATCTTCGGGCCGGTGCTGAGCATCATCCCCTATGACACCGAGGACGACGCGATCAAGATCGCCAACGATTCGGTGTACGGACTAGCCGGGAGCGTGTGGACCACCAACGTGCCGCGCGGCATCGAGATCTCGGAGAAGATCCGCGCCGGTACATACGGAATCAACTGGTACGCCTTCGATCCCGGCTGCCCGTTCGGCGGCTACAAGAACTCCGGCATCGGCCGCGAGAACGGCCCAGAAGGTGTCGGGCACTTCACTCAGCAAAAGAGTGTGCTGATGCCGATGGGCTACACCCTGGACAGCTAGCAGCCAGCTAGCGGCCTTCTAACGGCCCGTGAATCTCGCCTGCCGGCGCTCGATGAACGATTGCACACCCTCGGCGGCGTCCTCGCTGGCAAACAGCGCGGTGACAGCGGGCCGCAGTTGCTCGATTGCGGCCGCCTCGCCCTGTGCGCGCGCCAAGCGCGCTGAGGCAAGCGTGGCCCGCACCCCCAGCGGCGCCGCACGCTCGGCGATGGCGTGCGCGATCTCGCGCGCCCGGGCCAGAGCCGCGGGGGCATCGTCGGCCACCTCCTGGACCAGCCCGATGCGGTGCGCCTCGGTGGCGTCGAACTCGTCGCCGGTAAGCAGCCAGCGCATGGCATTGCCCCACCCGGCCTCCCGCGGAAGGCGGATCGTCGCGCCTCCGAACGGGTAGATCCCGCGCAGCACTTCGAGTTGGGTGAACCGGGTTCCGGCCGCCGCAATGCGAATGTCGGCGGCCAGCAGCAATTCGATACCTAATGTCATGCACCAGCCGTGCGCGACCGCGACCAGCGGCGTGGTCCACGCGCCGTCCAGCCGCCACGGATCTCGGCCGTCGTCCGGAAACGGATCCTGCCCGGTCGCGATGCCAGGACCTACGTCGACGAGGTCCAGACCGCCGGTGAAGTGGTCGCCGTGCGCAAACAGCACGCCGGCACGCACCGAGGTGTCGGATTCCAGCACCGCGTAGGCGCGGGCCAGATCCGCAAGCATCGCCCGGTCGAACAAGTTGCGTTTGTGCGGCCGGTTCAGGCCGATCAGCAGAACGTGTCCATCGCGCTCGAGGGAGACGGTGTCCAGGGTCGGTAACTCGGGCGGGGAGGTCTCCAGGGGCGGGGAGGTCTCAGCAGCACTAGCCATTGCCAAAGTGAACCCCAGTTGTAAAGATTATGCAATAGGGCATACTGTACGATTTTATGTTCTCGCTGACCGGACCCTTGAACAGCACTCCTCACCGCATTTGTAGTGCTCTGTCATCCTGCTTAGCAGATAAAACTTGCTTACTCTACTGGTGTCTTATATGCTTTGCTGCATAATCATGGGCCGCCGGCCCCGGCGCATGAGTGCAGCACACAGGCCGGGAGAAAAGCATGTGGATCATCGAGCTCAACGTCGCCGGCTTTCAATTCACCCGCGAGATGCCCGACTTGAAGCGCCGGCGATTCAGGTTCAGCCCGCGCAACATGCACTGGCCGACATTGCGGCATTCGCACGCTGCATGACGCCGGCCACGGAAGGTACGACAGTGCCGACTACCACCGATACAAAGCCTGACCGTACTCCGACGAGGCGCTCCGATACCCGCAAAAAGATGCTGGTCAGCGCCGCCGAGGTGATGCGTGAGCGCGGGGCGGCCGGGGTGACCATCGATGAGGTGCTGGCCCGCAGCGGCGCGCCACGGGGCTCGGTGTACTACCACTTTCCCGACGGGCGCAATCAGCTACTGACCGAGGCGCTGCGGTTCTCCGGTGATTCCATCACCGCGATGATCGACGACGCTGCCGGCTGGGGTGCCAGGGTCTTGCTACGTGAGTTCGTCGAGTTCTGGGAACGGCTGCTGACCGAGGGCGACTTCAGCGCCGGCTGCCCTGTGGTGGCAGCGGCCATTGGCTCGGACGACGACGATCCCAAGCTTTCCGTCGAGGCGGGCGTCATCTTGGGCCGCTGGTGTGCCGCATTGACCCGGGCATTCGTCACCGACGGGTTCGACGATGCTCAGGCCGCGTCGCTGGCGGTGATGTCGATCGCCGCACTGGAAGGTGCCGTCGTGCTGTCCCGCTCGACTCGCAACGCCGAGCCGCTGCGCCAAGTCGGCAAGGAACTCGAATTCCTGATCAAGGCAAGGGAATTCGTCGTTCGTAACCGAATTCCCGGCAAGCACGACGGCTCGTCGTGACCGTCAGTCGCTGGCCGGCAGCGGCTTGACCTCTTTGAGGTGCAGTGCGGTCGCACCGATGCTCAGGCTTCCCGCGCCCGGCTTGGTCACCAACACCTCGGCACCGGTTTCGTCGACGTAGCGCTTGCCCATCACGGTGCCGTCAGCAAACGCCGGGTCGATGTCACGCGACCGCTCGGCGCCTATCGGCACCATCGGCGCGCCGCCACAACGTAGGTCGTCGAGGCTGTCGGCGCTCCTGACGACGATGACCTGGGTGTCACATACCTGGCTGGCGAGCCGGGTTCCGTTCTTGATCACGATTTCGTCCTTCATCACTTACTGGTCGGCCGGTGCGGCGCGCAGTCCCTCGACAATCTCCCGGCGGAGCACCTTGCCGGTCGCGGTGGTCGGCAGCTCGTCGCGAAACACTACCCGGTCGGGGGTACGCGACCCGCGCAAGCTCTTGCGGACATGCTCCCGGAGTTCCTCAGGGTCGGGATCGATACCCGCAGTCGGCACCACCACCGCGACAATCGCTTGGCCCCACTGCGGATCGTCGACGCCGACCACGGCGACATCGCGCACATGGGAGTGCTCGATGAGCACCTCCTCCAGCTCGGCAGGTGCGATGTTCTCACCACCACGGATGATGGTGTCGTCGCTGCGTCCGCCGATGAACAGGTAGCCATCTTCGTCGAGGATGGCGATGTCCCTGGTCGCGAACCAGCCGTCCTCGTCGAGCACCGAGCCGATCTCGGCATAGCGGCCGGAGACCTGCTCGCCGCGCACGAACAGCTCACCGCTTTCGCCCGGCGGCAGCACCGTGCCGCGCTCGTCGCGGATCTGCAGCTCGATGCCGGGCACCGGCCGCCCGACTGATCCCAACCGCTTGCCGACGCGGGCGGCCGACGCGGATTGCGCCGCTCGGTGGTCGTCGGGGGTCAGCACCGCGATCGTCGAGCTCGTCTCGGTCAGGCCGTAGGCGTTGACGAAGCCCACATTCGGCAACAGTTCGAGCGCCCTGCGGACCAGCGGCAGGCCGACTTTCGAACCGCCGTAGGCCAGGTTGCGCAGCGACGGCAGCTGATGGTGGCCTTTCTCCAGCACGGTGACGATCCGGTCCAGCATGGTGGGCACCACCGTCGCGGTGGTGATGTGCTCGTCGTTGACCATCTGCACCCATTCCTCGGCATCGAAATTGGGCATGTACACCATCCTGCGGCCGGCGTACAGGTTCGACAGCGCAGCGCCGACCCCGGCGATGTGATACGGCGGCACGCAGATCAGCGCGGCGTCGCTTGCTTCGGCCGACTCGAATTCGACTGTGCCGGTCACGTAGCTGGTCAGGTTGTTATGCGAGAGTTCGACGGCCTTGGGCCGCGACGTGGTGCCCGACGTGAAGAGCACTACCGCTACCGAGTCCGGGTCGGGAAACGCGGGAACCTCAGTGGCCGGCTCGCTGCTGCGTGTGGCCGCCAGGAAGTCGTCGGAGACCATGGACCGTTCGGACGCAGTTCCCAGCACGTCCTGGTAGCGGCTGTCGACGATCACCAACGGTTCGGGCAGCCGCTCGATGAGCGCCTGGATGCCGTCCGCGGACAGCCGGTAATTGATCGGGGTGAAGGCGAGCCCGGCGCGTGCCGCGGCGAAGATCAGCAGCGGCAGCATCGCGCCGCCGGTGCCGACGTAGGCCACGTGCTTGGCATTCGATCCGGCGATGACACCCGCGCCGCCGTCGGCCAGATCGCTGAGCTGCTGCGTCGTCAACCGCAAGTCTCCGTCGACAACGGCCGTAGGGTAAGGGTTGCTCGACGCGGCCATCTCGAGCAGCACCGAAACGCTCATCCCTCGATCCTTCTGGCTCCCGGCCCTTTACAAATCCAGGGCCCTTTACAAATCCAGGCCGTGGTGTAAGTCATCTTATCGATATATCTTGACCGGCGCCGGGCCGCCTACTCGCCCTGGGCTTGCCGCGAGACGGCGTCCCAGTCACGCCAGGTCTGCAGCCGCTGCTGGTAGATCTCGGTGACCATCGCCGGCACCTCGGAGCCGAAAAGCACTCGCAGCGGCGGATTGTCGGAGTCGACAATCTCCAACAATGCCTGTGCGGCCGCCTTCGGGTCGCCGGCCGCGTTGGAGTTTCGACGCGCGAACATCGCTTCGCGGACAAAGTCGTACTCGACCATTTTGTCCGACCACCGCGCAGATGAGTCGGCCCAGTCGGTGCTGAATAGGCCCGGCTCCACAATGGTCACCTTGATACCCAGCGGCCCCACCTCGGCCGCCAGCGATTCACTGACGGCTTCCAGCCCCCACGTGGAAGCGTGATAGGCGGACTGGTTAGCGAACGCCCCGACGCCTGCGAGGCTGGACACCTGGACGATGTGCCCCGAACCCTGAGCGCGCAGAAAAGGCAGTGCGGCCTGGGTGATCCAGATAGCGCCGAACAGATTGGTCTCCAGCTGATCGCGCAGGTCCGCCTCGGAGAGCTCCTCGAAGGCACCGAAGTGGCCATAGCCGGCGTTGTTGACCACGACGTCGAGCCCCCCGAACTCGTCGTAGACCCGCCCGACCGCGTCGAAATCCGCCGCCCGGTCGGTGACGTCGAGCCGAAGCGGCATCAGGCGGTCACCGAACCGCCCGGACAGCCCGGCCAGCGAATGGGTGTCGCGCGCCGTGGCTGCAACGCGGTCGCCACGTTCCAGCGCTGCGATGGCGAACTCGCGGCCGAGTCCCCGCGATGCGCCGGTGATGAACCAGATCATGCCGTTTACGCTAGCGCGCCAAGGAGCCGCCGATCTGTGGTTGTTTCCAGTCGACCGTTTGAGCCCGGCCGGTTAGGGGTATGCATGCTACCCGTACACCGGATGACCGCAATTCGGCGGCACACCCTACCCGCCATGCGGCACGCAGATCAGGGGCAACGATGGTGTCGGTCGTGAAGATCCCAGGCCTCATGGCAGTCAGGGCGGCAGTCGGGCTCGCGGTTGCCGCGCTAGCCACCGCAGTGTCGATCGACCTGGTCGGTGTTGCGGCCGGCTTGCCGACGGCGGCGGCATTCTCAAGCAGCGCGCCGGTCGAACAATTCAGTGTGCCGTCGCCGTCGATGGGCCGCGACATTGACGTCGAATTCGAAAACGGCGGTCCCGGCTCACACGCGGTGTACCTCCTGGACACCATGGAGGCTGCCAACGACTTCAACGGCTGGGACCGCAACACCGCGGCGTTCGACTGGTTCCAAGGGTCGGGGCTGTCGATCGTCATGCCCGTCGGTGGGATGTCGAGTTTCTACAGCGACTGGTACCAACCGGCGGTCAGCAACGGGCAGACTCAGACCTACAAGTGGACAACCTTCCTGACCCAGGAACTGCCAACCTGGCTGTCAACCAACAAGAACGTGGCGCCGTACGGCAACGCCGTCGTGGGTGCCTCGATGGGTGGCTCCTCGGCGCTGGTACTGGCGACCTATTACCCACAGGAGTTCATCTACGCCGGATCGATGTCAGGCTTTCTGAACCTCTCCAACGGTCCGTGGCCCGGCTTGGTCAACCTCGCAATGCACTGGGACGGCGGCTTCAACTCCAACGCGATGTGGGGTCCGCCCAGCGACCCGGCCTGGGCGCGCAACGACCCCACGGTCAACGCCGCAAAGCTCGTCGCCAACAACACCCGCACCTGGATTTACTGCGGTAACGGCACGACGACACCACTCGACGTCAACAACCGAAACGCGGCGGGTCTGGGTTCGCTGGAGGGATTCGCGATCAACTCCAATGTGGCCTTCAAAGACGCCTACCTCGCCGCCGGGGGCACAAACGGGGTGTTCAACTTCCCCAACGGGACGCACGATTGGGCCTATTGGGGTCAACAGCTGCAGGATATGAAACCCGATCTGCAACGGGTGCTGGGCGCCCAGCCATCGGTTGGGTCGCGACCAGGAGTTGTCTGACAGCCTGGTTGCGGCTCCAATCGCCTTCAGCGGCTTGGCTCCCAGGGCGAGATTCGTGGAATCCAGCGCGGAACGTTTTGACGGTAGTTGAGGTATTCGCCGCCGTAACACCTGGTGAGATGCGGCTCTTCCCAGAACCGGATGGCGATCACTTGGAACGTCAGGAAGATCGTGAACCAGAGCAGCAGCCAACCGGACGCAGCGATGGCCGCCTCGCCGAGCAGGATGCACAGCACGCCGGTGATCATCGGGTTGCGCACGTGCCGATACGGCCCGCGTACGACGAGGTTGACCGGCTCTCCCATCACGTTGCCCACGCCGAGCGTGCCTTTGCCAACTCGGTGGAAGAGCACCACTGTCCAGGTCCACAGGCCCACCCCGCCGGCGATCAGCAGGCCGCCGACGATCGCGAGGCCGACCGTCAGGGGAGAACCGAAGCCCGGTGGCCGCGCATCGGCCGCGATCACGATGAGCGCCGGTATGACGAGGGTCATCGTCACCGGGAAGACCAGGATCGAGATCAGCTGCCGCCACCAAAGCCGTCGTTCGCGCGTCTCCGCCACCATGACTGTCCTCCTTCTTCGGTAGATACTTCAGCGTCCGCTGAACAATTAACTTACGCGTGCACCCGATCTACATCAACAAGCGCTGAAGTATGCTCCGTGCATGTCGGAAGCCCCGCGCGCGGGCCGGTGGCGCACTGGTCAACAGAGCAAGCAGCGCATTATCGACGCAGCGCGCGAACGTTTTATGCGCGACGGGTACGAGCGGGCCACCGTCCGCGCGATAGCCGCCGACGCCGGCGTGGATGTGGCGATGGTCTATTACTTCTTCGGCAACAAGGAGGGGCTGTTCACCGCGTCGGCGCTGACCGGGCCCGTGCACCCGCTGCACCAGTTGGCCACGCTGCTCGATGAAGGCACCGAGCAGATCGGCCCGAGGCTGGTGCGCCGGTTCCTCGAGCACTGGGACGAAGGCGACACCTTCGAGCCGCTACTGACGCTGTGGCGATCGGCTATGCAGCCGCTGGCGCGACAGGTGCTGCACGATACCCTCGCCGGCCCCATCGCCAAGCGGGTCGCCGCGGAATTCGGGGTGGCCGATGCGGAGCTGCGCGTCGAGCTGGTGGCCAGTCACCTGGCGGGGCTGGCGTTCGCCCGTTACCAGCTGAGGATCGAGCCGATCGCCTCCGCGGCCGTCGAGGATTTGGTCGCCTGGGTCGGGCCGACCGTGCAGCGCTATCTAATCGATCACGACAGCTGACATCAGGTCCCGGTCCAGCGCGGTGGGCGCTTCTCAGCGAATGCGACCGCACCCTCTTTGGCATCGTTGGACGCAAACACCGGGGCCAATATCTTCATCTGCTCGGCGAACATGGTGTCGCGGCTCCAGCCCCGCGACTCGGTGATGATGCGCTTGGTGGCGGCCACCGCGAGCGGCCCGTTAGCGGTGATCTTCTCGGCCAGCGCGATCGCCGCCTGAAGTGCCGTTCCCGGCTCGGCCAACACGTTGACCAGCCCCAGCTGGTGGGCACGCTCGGCCGGCAGGTTGTTCCCGGTCAGCGCCAGCTCTATGGCGATCGCATAGGGGATACGCTCGGGCAGCCGTAACAATCCCCCGCCGCCGGCCACCAAGCCACGCTTGACCTCGGGGATACCGAACGCCGAGTCCTTGGAGGCCACGATCAGGTCGGTGGCCAACGCCAGCTCGGTGCCGCCGGCCAGGGCGTATCCTTCCACCGCGGCGATGAGCGGCTTGGCCGGCGGACGTTCGGTGAAGCCCATGCCGCGGCCCTCGACGACGACGTTCTCGCCGCGGGCGAACGCCTTGAGATCCATGCCTGCGCAGAACGACCCGCCCGCGCCGGTCAGGATCCCCACCGACAGCCCGGTATCGCTGTCGAGTCGATCCATCGCATCGGCCAAGCCCCGGCTGACCGCGGCGTTGACCGCGTTCTTGGCCTTGGGCCGGTTAATTGTGACGATCAGGATCCGATCCCGTTGTTCCACCAGGACTTCGGGTTCGGAGTTGCTGGCCTCTTCGTTCCCAGTGCTCACAGCGCTGCGAAGCTCCTTCAAAGATTGGTGGCATACCGGTGGCGGTTCTTCGCCCGATGGTAACGGCCGGCCGGTATGGGGCTGGCGCGGGCACACGCAGCGCGTTCAGGCCGGTGCCATCGCGGTCTCAACGACCGTAAGTTTTTCGGAAAGCCTTCCAGCCCGCCGTATTTCGATGAAGTCGGCGACCATGGCCTCAGTCACCTCATGCGGGTCCTTCAGGGTGGCACCGTCAGAGAGCACCGAGATGTTGAGCTGATCGACGTAACTCCACACGGTGATGTTGAGGCCACTCCCGGCGGTCAGCGGCCCCACCGAATAGATCTCGGTGACCAGGGCGCCACCGACCCGGCCGCGTTCGCGGGGACCGGGAACGTTCGAGATATTCAGGTTGAGTATTTTGTTCTGCCCGTCACGGCTGGATGCCCACCGGAAAAAAGCTTCCGCAGCCGCGGGCGGCATGTAGGCTGCCCAGCGGCTGACCAGCTCTGGTCCCATGAGCTGGTGGCTCTCCTTGGCCGAGATGGCGTTCTCGTGGCAGATTTGTACTCGCTCCAGCGGGTCATCGAGGTCAGCGGGCAGCGCTACCAGCATTCCGCTGAGGTAGTTTCCGGAGATTCGGTCTGGTGAGAAGTCAAAACTCACCGGTATCGACGCCAGCAGAGGATCGGCCGTGCCGTCGTACCGCAATAGCAACGTGCGCAGCGCGCCGGTCGACATGGCAAGCACCATGTCGTTGATCGTCGCCCCGAGCCGCTTACCGGTCTCCTTGACGTCGGCCAGCGCCAGCGTGGCGGTGGCGAACCTGCGCTCCGGGGTGATCATGTGATTCATGAAGGTCGGCGGCGGAGTGAACGGCCGGGTCAGTTCCGGTGAAAGCTTGCGGGAGCTGCGGCGCACCCGGCCCAGCCGTTGTGCTGTGTAACGGATCGTCGCGCGGATTCGCCCGAGGTGGCGCAGGTGATCGGCAAACGCCGAACTCATCAGCTGCCGCGTCGTGGGAGCCGGGTCGGACACATATGGGCCGCCCTCCGGCCCGGGCTGCAGGTCCATACCACGGGCCATCAGGTTCGCCGAGGCCAGCCGTGACATCAGGGCAGACCCCTGCAGCATGCGGCTGCCGTGCACCCATGCGCCGCCCGGAACGAAGATCAGCACTGGCGCGGGTTGCGCAGGCAGATCCTTGCGGCGCCAGACGTCGAGCACCTGCGCGGGGCTGTCTCCCTAGTGGACTCCGCGGCGGTAGAGGTAGAGATGGCGGCGCCGGTGCAGGGCACCCCAAATCGGCGGCGTCCGCTCGGCCATGGGCCATTCGGCGTCGAGATCTGTGGCCGACACGACCCCTCGCAAGGCCGCGACGGAGACGTCGCGGGTGCTTTCCCGATCCCGGCGTGCGTCGTTGACGCCCGGCGTCAGCCAATTCTTCTTCATTGCGGAGACGATTTCTGGTGCGTACCGAGCACCCCAGACACCCACTGCGGTCATGGCGCCCAGCGGCTCAAGGTGCTTGCCGACGACCGACAAGCCCCAGCGACTCTCAAGGCCAGCATATAGTCGGCAGGCCAGGCGGCAGCAACCATCTCACGCAAGGTGTCATGCTCGGTCCCCGTGCCGCCATGTAGGGGAGCGTACTCCTTAAATCGTTTGGGAAAGCGCGCCGTTACGCTGTTGGTGATTAGGTTTGCCGGCCACTCGCAGGTAAATCGTTCCGGTGCTGTCGGCGTGCACGGTATAGGCGGTCGCCGGCTCACCGCCGTTGATCTCGCACCCGGTTATAAGGTCGTAGGTGAAGCCGTGCAGCGGGCAGATGACGACGTGGCTGTCGATGAGCCCGTCGGCCAGTGGACCGCCTCGGTGCGGACACACCGCGTCCAACGCGCGCAGCGACCCGTCCCGCAGCCGGAAAACTGCGATCTGCCGACCATCGACGGCATAGGCGCGGCCCTCTCCGACGGGGATTTCGTCGACCGGGCCCAAGACGGCGTCGCTCATCGCACTGGCACCCGGGGCAGCGGAATCAGCGGCAGAGAAGACCGGAATTGCCCGGGTGCGACGGGCTCGTTCCACGGATCACGGTATGAGTCGACCGACTTCTGCATGCGGGCATCGAGGCCGGCGCCGATGCCGTCGCCGTCCTCGACCACCACCGCGCGGATCCGCTCGATACCCACCCGCGGCACGAACGCATACGTGCGCTCAAGCCAGTTGGCGTTTTCCCGGTAGTACTGCAGGAACCGACCTGTCAGCGTGATGACCTCGTCGGGGGTGTCCACCGTCGCCAGCAGATCACCCTTGCGGACATGTGACCCGGCTGCGCCGCCGACGTAGATCTGCCAGCTCCCGCCTTCGATGGCGACGACGCCGACGTCCTTGCACAGCGCCTCAGCGCAATTGCGTGGGCAGCCGGTCACCGCCAGCTTCATCTTCGCGGGGCTAGGTATGCCCTGGAAGCGATCCTCAATCGCGATGCCCAATGCCGTCGAGTCTCCCAACCCATAGCGGCAAAAGTCGCTTCCCACACAGGTTTTCACAGTCCGGAAGCTTTTGCCGTACGCGTAGCCGGATGGCATCCCGAGGTCGGCCCACACCGCGGGAAGGTCCTCCTTGCGCACGCCGAGCAAATCGATCCGTTGGCCGCCGGTGAGCTTGATCATCGGGATCTGGTATTTGTCGGCGACATCGGCAATCGTGCGCAGTTGCTGCGAGGTCGTCACTCCGCCCTTGAGCTGTGGCACCACCGAGAAGGTTCCGTCCCGCTGGATGTTGGCGTGCACCCGGTCGTTGATGAACCGGCTGTCGCGTTCGTTGACGAACTCGTCGCCCCACATCATGTCCAGCAGTGACGCGAGTGCCATCTTCGAGCGGGCGTCTTCGCGGCCCTCCGGCGCCAACGCAGCGAACACCGACGACACCGAGTGCAGCTCGAGCTCGCGGATCAGCCGCATCAACTCCGGTTTTTCATAGGGGATCTCCGACACATACCAATTGGCTTCGGCTTCTTGGCAAATCGCACCGTCAGCTGCCCACTCGACGATCTGGGCGACCAGGCCCTTGCACGACCCGCATCCCTTGCCCGCACGGGTCGCCGACATCACGCCGGTGAGCGAGGTTTGGCCGTGCTTCACGCATCCGACGATCGCGGCTTTGCTCACCCCGTTGCAGTTGCACACCTGCGCGTCGTCGGCCAACTCGGCGGCGCCGGTGGCCACCTCCGGTGTGCCGATGTCGAACATCAGCGAGACCCGTTCGGGCGGCAACGGAAGTCCACGGTCGAAGGCCTGCATCAAGAACGCCACCTTGCTGACGTCGCCGACCAGCGTGGCGCCGATCAGCTTGTCGTCACGCACCACCACGGTCTTGTACACGCCACGCTTGGGCTCGCAGTACTGCACGAACTCGTCGTCGTCGCGTTCGGGGCTCTTCAGCCCCATCGCCGCCACGTCGACACCGGCGACCTTCAGCTTGGTGGCCGTGCGTGAACCATGATATGCGGCACGGGGATTGGCGCCGGTCAAATGATCGGCAAGCACACCGGTCTGCTCCCACAGCGGCGCGACCAGACCGTAGACCTGCCCCCGGTGCTGCGCGCATTCGCCCACCGCGTAGATGTCGTCGTCGTCAATCGAGCGCATCTGGTCGTCGACAACGATGGCGCGTTCCACCGTCAGACCGGCGCGCACGGCCAGCCCCACATTGGGCCGGATGCCGGCCGCCAGCACCACCATGTCGCACGGCAGACGGCTGCCGTCGGCGAATTCGATCGCTGACGGGAAGCCGTCCTCGGTGAGCATCCTGGTCGTCTTCTTGCCGGTGTGCACCTCAATGCCCAGCGCTTCCACCAGTCGCCGCAGGATGGCGCTGCCCTGGTCGTCGAGTTGAGCGTTCATCAACGCGGGCCCACCCTGCACGACGCCCACCTGCAGCCCCCGATTCTGCAGTCCCCGCGCGGCTTCCAAACCCAGCAGTCCGCCGCCGACGACGACGGCTTTCGATTGCCCTTCGGCGAATTGGATCATGGCCTCGCAATCGTCGAGCGTTCGGAACCCGAAAACACCGGGGGCAAGGGTCTTGTCGTCTTGCCAGATGCCGTCAATCGGCGGCAAGAACGACCTGCTGCCGGTGGCCAGAATCAGCTTGTCGTATCGGATGGTCGTGCCGTCGTCGGCATGCACCAGACGCGCGAACGGATCGATACGTACCACGCGCACCCCGGCGCGCAAGTCGATCTTGTTGTCGGCGTACCAGTCCAGCGGATTGAGATAGATCTCGCCGGCGTCGTCGGACCCGGCCAGCACGTTGGACAGCAAAATCCGGTTGTAGTTCCCGTAGGGTTCGTCGCCGAACACGGTGATGGCAAACCGCTCATTGCCGCCGCGGGCGAGGATCTCCTCCACCGCACGTGCGCCCGCCATGCCGTTACCGACCACCACCAGGGTGGCCAGGTCGGCCGCGTGACCGTTGGTTTCGGGTTGGGCCAATGTAGTCATGAAATACCCTCAGCGCAACTAGATTTCGATAAGCCCGATGTCGATGAACACCGTACCGCGCAATCCGTCGGGCGCGGCGATGAACACCTCGAGGACGGTGTCGGCGATCAGGTCTTCGACAACCCGAAGCGGCACATGCACCGCGTCTTTAGCCCCGATGGGGAAATAGCGCATCGGGGCGCCGTCGCGCATCACAACAATGGTGACCAACTCGTCGGTGCTGTTGCCGCCGCGGAAATAGACCGGCTGGGTGATCGCCCCGGCCGGCACGACGTAACGCAGCGACGCATCCAGCAGCGACGGCGAATCATAGCCCTTGCCGTCGAACGTGAACGCCCCCTGCAGGAATCGGGGCGTGCTGTAATCACCCATGCGTATCTCCCTTCGGTAAATCAGCGGCCTCGGCGCGGGACACTGAGACCGCGCAGACTTTGAACGACGGCATCCGCGAATGCGGGTCCAGAACCGGATTGGTCAGCCGGTTGATGCTGGCCGCACCGCCCCAGTGGAACGGCGCGAACACGGTGTCGGGGCGGATACCGGTGTCCATTCGCGCCGTCATCACGACCTCGCCACGGCGCGTCCTCAGGCGTATCTTGTCGCCGCTGCGGACGCCGACACGCCTGCCCAGTGTCGGGTGCATTTCGGCTACCGGCTCGGGCTCCGCCTCGGCAAGTTGTGCGACCCTGCGTGTTTGGGTCCCGGATTGGTACTGCCACAACACGCGGCCGGTCGTGAGGTAGTACGGGAATTCGTCATCCGGCAATTCGGCCGCGCCAGGTTGCTCGACGGGATGGAAGTGGGCTCGCCGGTCAGGCGTAGGGAAGTCCTCGACGAACATTCGCGGGGTGTCAGGGTACAGGGCGGACGGGCAGGGCCAGAACACCCCGTTGTCGGCCTCAATCCGTTCGAACGTGATTCCGCGGTAGTCGGCCTTTCCGCCTGCGCTCGCCCGGGTCAGCTCTTCGAACACCTCTTGCGGATCAGCCGAAAACCCGTGTGCCCCCAGCCGTTTTGCCAGATCAGCCATCACGTCGAGATCGCTGCGAACCTCGTCGGGCGGCGTTAGGGCCGCTCGCCGCAAGATCACCCGGCCTTCCAGGTTGGTCATGGTTCCCGACTCTTCGGCCCACTGGGTTGTGGGTAGCACCACATCGGCTAACGCGGCGGTCTCGGAGAGAAAGATGTCGGACACGACCAGGAATTCCAGCTGCTTGATCTGCTCGGCGACGTGTAGCGAGTTCGGCGCCGAAACCACGATGTTGGATGCCATCACCCACAGTGCGCGGACACCGCCGGGAGTGCCGATACCGCTGAGCATCTCGTAGGCCGAGCGCCCGGATAACGGCAAGTCAGCGGGGTTGATGCCCCATATCTGCGCGATATGGGCGCGCGCGACGGGGTCGTCAAGTTTGCGGTAGCCGGGCAACTGGTCGCACTTCTGCCCGTGTTCGCGGCCACCCTGCCCGTTGCCCTGACCGGTGATCGTCGCGAAGCCGCTATACGGACGTCCCGGCAATCCGAGTGCCAGTGCCAGGTTGATGAAGGCCTGTACGGTGTCGGTGCCCCAGCTGTGCTGCTCGGCGCCGCGGGCGGTCAGGATCATCGCCCGGTCGGCGCTGGCCAGCATCCGGGCCGCGGCCACGATGTCGTTTTCGGG
>DATJBA010000282.1:0-2621 GCA_035515675.1 Mycobacterium sp. | reverse complement strand
AAGCGAAGTCCGCCTCAAAGACCGGCTCGAGCACGATCTTCAGCGCAGCTTGCACGACGCGGTCACGCACCGCAGGAATCGACAACGGCCGCTTGTCGGTCGTTCCCGGCTTGGGGATATACACCCGCCGCGCCGGAAGCGGCCGATACGACCCATCCCGCAATTCGCTGGCCAGATCATCGAGGAGCCGATCAATGCCGTACTCCTTCTCGATCCAGTCCAAGGTGGTCCGGTCGACACCCGGTGCGCCGTTGTTGGCGCGCACCGCGACCCAGCCACGCCACAGGACGTCTCTGCGCAAGACCTTGTCCCACAGCGCATGAAACCGTCGCCCGGGATCGGCCTTGGCCGTCCGGTACAGCATGTGTTGCAGGGCACGCACCTTGCCCAACGGAACCGTGTCAACGACAACGATTCCGCTGTCGGCGGGACTAGCCAAAACGGCACTCACCGGGCACCTCCACAATCAACCGCACGCATCGACGAAGCAGTGGCCCTTCCCTCACCGGCGGTTGTGTTGTCCGCTCGGCTCGATCGGTACCATGGCCACCTCCGACGCCCACCCGGCTGGCTTCCACTTCCCGGCTCCTCACCGGTTATAGGTCGCCACGTTCCAACAGCACCGCGCAGTCTGTTGGGCCGGGGAGGGCCTCTCCAGTTCCCGCCGCCACTATCCGAACGTTCCGCGCCCCCTACGCCGGGGAGTCCTTCACGGCTGCATTTCCAGGATCTTCACCGTTTCCATGGCCTTCGCCTCTTTCCGACAAGCTCGGCACTCCCTGGACCCACCCGCCTCCGGGCAGGAGCGTTAACGACGCTGCAAGCTTCACTTGACGTTACGGACCGCTCGGTTGCACACCCCGCCAAACGGGATGCTCGACGCTGGGCTTCGACACCGCCCGTTTCCAGACGACACCGCCAGCCTGCTAATGGGAACCGAACAGCGAGCCTTCGACCGATCATCTCTTGTTCGGGGGACGCTGTTCACCGAGCCGCCGGTCGGTGAGCGTTTTTGCCTGCTGAAGCGTAGGTCGACTTCTACCGGTAGATCACGCCCCGGCCGGTTGGTGAGGGTTCCTGTAGCACTGATGGGGTGTCGTGCCACCGAGCACTGATCCATTAGCTTGTCGCTGGGTGCCCTTGGGCTCGAACATGTTTGATGACCAAGGAGGAGGCGTTACGTGATTTTTGTTGGCGACGATTGGGCGGAGGATCACCACGACGTCCACCTGATGGATGAAACCGGGGCGCGGCTAGCCTCGCGTCGACTACCCGAGGGACTTACCGGTATCGGCGAGTTCCATCAACTCCTGGCCCGGCATGCCGAAGAACCCGACCAGGTCGTGATCGGGACCGAAACCGACCGCGGCCTGTGGGTCGAGGCGCTCGTCGCGGCCGGCTACCAGGTGTATGCGATCAACCCGCTGGCGGCCGCCCGCTACCGCGACCGCCACTCCGTATCGGGGGCCAAGTCCGACGCCGCCGACGCCAAACTCTTGGCTGATCTGGTGCGCACCGACCGCCATAACCACCGCCCGGTCGCCGGGGACACGGCTGATGCCGAGGCGGTCAAGGTCTTGGCCCGGGCACATCAAAACCTGATCTGGACCCGCAACCGGCACACCAACACGCTGCGCTCGGCGCTGCGTGAGTACTACCCGGGCGCGTTGGAGGTGTTCGACGATCTGGCCGACCGTGACGCTCTGGCCGTTTTGGGTCGTGCGCCCACCCCGGTGCAGGCGGCCAGCCTGAGTCTGTCGAAGATCCGGTCTGCGCTCAAAGCCGCTGGGCGACAACGCAATCTCGACACGCGGGCACTAGAGATTCAGGCCGCCTTGCGCACCGAGCAGCTCGCCGCGCCGGCCGCGGTGACTGCCGCGTTCGCGGCGACCACCCGAGCCGCGGTGGGCATCATCGCCGAACTGAACCGCCAGATCGCTGACCTCGAGGCCGAATTGGCGACACATTTTGAGGCACACCCGGACGCCGACATCTACCTCTCCCTGCCAGGACTTGGTGTCATCCTCGGCGCCCGGGTGCTCGGTGAGTTCGGGGACGACCCGAACCGCTACACCACCGCCAAGTCTCGCAAGAACTACGCCGGAACATCACCACTGACCGTCGCCTCGGGCAAGAAACGCGCCGTGCTGGCCCGCCACGTCCGCAACCGCCGGCTCTACGACGCCATCGACCAATGGGCGTTCTGCGCGCTGAACACCAGCCCCGGCGCCCGCGCCTTCTACGACCAGCGCCGTGCTGCCGGCGACCTGCACCACCAAGCCCTGCGCGCCCTGGGCAACCGCCTTGTCGGCATCCTGCACGGCTGCCTACGCCACCGAACCCACTACAACGAACACAAGGCCTGGGCACACCGTCAGAACAACTCCGACGCCCAGGCCGCTTGACGGCTTACGGACCTGGGATGTCTACCGGGCTTCCTGGCAACTACCCGGACCGGACTTTCACCGGCAGGCGACGACGAGCTTCCCATCAGGTCATGATCGCTGGACCATCACCTCCTAATGCGCTGGGCGCGCGCAACTTCGGATTAGCCCACAGCGTCACCCGACCACCCGAACCGGCGACCGGCTGATCGGATTCGAACAGCATTTTCACCGTGA
>DATJBA010000281.1:0-7082 GCA_035515675.1 Mycobacterium sp. | reverse complement strand
GGCGCCCGTCGCGGCGGAGCGGTATCGGGCATCGGCGGCCACAACGGCGCGATGGCGGTGCTGGCTTCTCTTTGATTGCGGCTTCGGTCGTGGCGCTTGCGAGCCCGCGTCCTAGCGTGCGTCGATAGCGACGTAGTCGCGTTCGGTGCGGCCGGTGTAGATCTGGCGTGGACGGCCGATCTTGTCGACACCCTCGTCGTGCATCTCACGCCAGTGCGCGATCCACCCGGGCAGCCGGCCCAATGCGAACAACGCGGTGAACATCGGCGTCGGGAACCCGAGGGCCCGGTAGATCAGCCCGGTGTAGTAATCGACGTTCGGGTAGAGCTTGCGCTCGATGAAGTACTTGTCGGTCAGCGCCGCCTCTTCGAGATCCTTGGCGATGCGCAGCAGCTCATCATCGCCACCGACCTGGGCGAGGACCTTGTCGGCCTGTTCCTTGGCGATGCGGGCCCGCGGATCGTAGTTCTTGTAGACGCGGTGGCCGAAGCCCATCAACCTGACGCCGGCTTCGCGGTTCTTCACTTTGCGGACGAATTCGCCGACGTCGCCGCCGCTTTCACGGATCTGCTCGAGCATTTCCAGCACCGCCTGGTTGGCGCCGCCGTGCATCGGGCCCCACAGCGCGTTGATGCCGCCGGAGATCGAGGTGAACAGGTTGGCCTGCGACGACCCGACCAGCCGCACGGTCGACGTCGAGCAGTTCTGCTCGTGGTCGGCGTGCAGCATGAACAGCATGTCCAGCGCGCGGACGACCTCGGGATGCGGCACGTAGGGCTCGGCCGGCAGCCCGAACATCATCCGCAGGAAGTTCTCCACCAACGTGACCGAGTTGTCCGGGTAGAGGAAGGGCTGGCCCATCGACTTCTTGTAGGAGTAGGCGGCGATGGTGGGCAGCTTGGCCAGCAGCCGGATCGTGGAAATCTCGACCTGGTCGTTGTCCGTCGGGTCCAGCGAATCCGGGTAGTACGCGCTCAGCGCGTTGACCACGCTGGACAGCACCGGCATCGGGTGCGCATTGCGCGGGAAGCCGTCGTAAAACCGTTTCAGGTCCTCATGCAGCATGGTGTGCCGCTGGATCTGGTGGGTGAACGCGGCCAGCTGCTCCTTGTCCGGCAGCTCGCCGTAGATCAACAGGTAGCTGACTTCGATGTAGGTCGACTTCTCGGCGAGCTGCTCAATCGGATAACCGCGGTAGCGCAGGATGCCGGCGTCGCCGTCGATGTAGGTGATCGCGCTCTTGGTGGAGGCGGTGTTGACGAAACCGACATCGAATGTGGTGTATCCGGTTTTGGCCAGCAGCGAGCCGAGCTCGATGCCGTCATTTCCTTCGGTGGCGTGGACGACCTGCAGGTCGATCTCGCCCCCCGAGTACTTCAGAGTTGCGGTGTCGTCGGTGTCGGCCATGAGAACTCCTTTGCGCTCTGGCTGATATGGCTGCCCTAACTAGGTGCGTATAGACGAAGGTAGTCGTTGCGACGACGGAGCGCTTGTCCGGGGTCGGGTCTGCTGGGTATTGCCGTCCCCCGCAAGCGGGCGCTGCCCGCAACACGGCGCGCATCGTCAGCGGGCTCGGTCTGATTGCCCGCCTCCTCCTTGCGCCGCTACGCGGCGCGCATCGTCGACGGGCGGCTCAGGGCTGAAGGCGCTCGATACGAGTGCCGATGACCCGAATTCGGTTGTGTACCCGGTTTTCCCGGCCCTGCCAGAATTCCACCACCTCAGGCGCGATCAGGTATCCGCCCCAGCCCGGTGGCACCGGGATGCACTCCGAGTCGGCAAAGCGCGCGGTCACCTCTGCCAGCTGGTCGAGCAGCGCTGCGCGCGACGCGATCGGCTGCGACTGGTGCGATGCCCACGCACCCAGTTGTGAGCCGCGCGGCCGCTTGGACCAGTAGTCCTGGGTGACCTGCGGATCGACCCGGCTGACCGGGCCGCGGATGTGGACCTGCCGTCCCAGCTGGTACCAGGGGAAAGTCGCCGACGCGTACGGTGCCGCCGCCAGCTCGACCCCTTTGGCCGAGTCATAGCTGGTGAAGAAAGTGATCCCGGTCTCGTCCACGCTCTTGCACAACACCGACCGGCTCACCGGCCTGCCCTCCGCGACGGTGGCCAGCACCATGGCGTTGGGCTCAGCCACTCCCGCGCGTTCGGCATCGTCAAGCCACTTGTGGAACAACGCAAGCCACCCGTCAGCGAGCCAGTCCGCGTCGAGATCGGGGCTGCCGTCCTTCTCGACGGACCCATAATCCACTCGCATCTCCGCCAGGCGCTGGTCGTCTGATCCTGCCACCGCGTCAACGCTACCGGGAGGTGCTA
The DNA here is from genome assembly GCA_035515675.1 of Mycobacterium sp. GTDB lineage: Bacteria > Actinomycetota > Actinomycetes > Mycobacteriales > Mycobacteriaceae > Mycobacterium. The sequence continues at coordinate 4,763 of DATJBA010000281.1, read as the reverse complement.
CCAGCCGGTAGCGTCGGCCCCGAGGTGAGGTGCGAGAATTTTCGTATGACTGTGATCCCCGAAAATTTTGTCGCCGGCCTAGAAGGCGTGGTGGCCTTCACCACCGAGATTGCCGAACCGGACAAGGATGGCGGCGCGCTGCGCTACCGCGGCGTCGACATCGCGGATCTGGTGAACCAGCAGGTCACATTTGGTGAGGTGTGGGCGCTGCTGGTCGACGGCAAGTTCGGCCACGGGCTGCCGCCCGCCGAGCCGTTCCCGCTGCCGATCCACACCGGCGATGTGCGCGTCGATGTGCAGGCGGGCCTGGCGATGCTGGCACCCATCTGGGGGTACAAACCCCTGCTCGATACCGACGACGCCACCGCCCGCGATCAGCTGGCCCGGGCGTCGGTGATGGCGCTGTCCTACGTCGCACAGTCCGCGCGCGGCATCTACCAGCCAGCGGTCCCGCAGCGAATTATCGATGAATGCCCAACGATCACAGCACGATTCATGACCCGCTGGCAGGGTGAGCCGGACCCGAGGCATATCGAGGCCATTGACGCCTACTGGGTGTCGGCCGCCGAGCACGGTATGAACGCCTCGACGTTCACCGCACGGGTGATCGCCTCAACCGGCGCGGACGTGGCGGCAGCGTTGTCCGGGGCGATCGGGGCGATGAGTGGGCCGCTGCACGGTGGGGCGCCGGCCCGGGTGCTGCCCATGCTCGAGGAGGTGGAGCGCACCGGTGACGCCCGCGGGCTGGTCAAGGGGATCCTGGACCGCGGCGAGAAGCTGATGGGGTTCGGGCACCGGATCTACCGTGCGGAGGACCCGCGGGCACGGGTGCTGCGCGCGACCGCCAAGCGCTTGCGAGCACCGCGTTACGAGGTCGCGCTGGCGGTGGAGCAGGCGGCGCTGGCCGAGCTGCGGGAGCGCCGTCCGGATCGGGCGATCGAGACCAACGTCGAGTTCTGGGCCGCGGTGGTCCTCGACTTCGCCCGGGTGCCGGCCAACATGATGCCGGCGATGTTCACCTGTGGGCGCACCGCGGGGTGGTGCGCCCATATTCTCGAGCAGAAGCGACTCGGCAAGCTGATCCGCCCATCGGCCATCTACGTGGGGCCGGGCCCGCGCAGCCCGGAATCCGTCGAAGGGTGGGACCGGGTTCTCACCACCGCCTGAGTCCGGTCAGGTTGTCGGTGCCGGCGATTAAATCGTTCCCGCCGCGAGGAGTTTGCGTCGCGGGCCGAGTCAATAACCGTGAGCCAGTCCCCGCCTAGGGCTGGCACGGGAGACCGACAGCAAGGAGAACATCATGGCGATCAACATTGAACCCGCACTGTCCCCGCACCTCGTGGTTGACGACGCCGCCGCGGCGATCGACTTCTACGTCAAGGCTTTTGGTGCCGTCGAGGTGGGGCGAGTGCCCGGTCCCGACGGCAGGCTGATCCACGCCGCGGTGCGCATCAACGGCTTCACAGTGATGCTCAACGACGACTTCCCGGAAACGTGTGGCGGCAAGTCGATGACTCCCAAGTCACTTGGTGGAACTCCGGTCACCATTCATCTGACCGTCACCGACGTGGACGCCAAGTTCCAGCAAGCGCTGGACGCGGGCGCCACGGTGGTGGTCGCGTTGGAGGACCAGTTCTGGGGCGACCGCTACGGCGTGGTCGCAGACCCGTTCGGCCACCACTGGTCACTGGGACAGCCCGTGCGCGAAGTCAGTATCGAAGAAATCCAAGCGGCGATGGCTGGGCAGGGGACCGATTAGTCGACCCCGGCTACCGGTTACCCGGCCGGGCCAGCAGCCGGCGTCGCAGCGGCGGCGCCGGCCGCGCGGTGGCCGCTGCAACGAGCATGTCGGCGACATCGGTGAACTTGTTGCGCGGCCGTCCGTCGTGGCTGCCGCGGGCAATCTCCGCGGCGTCGATCGCACGCCATCCCGCGGTGTCGACGGCGTCGGGCTGGCGGGCGTGCACCAGCTTGGCCAGCGCCTCTGGTTTGGCCACTGGGTCGGTCAACTTGCCGGCATTGAAATCAGACACCAACGCCTGAACGGTTTGAAAAGAGCAGAACTTGTTGGAGCCGATGAATCCTGTCGGCCCGCGTTTGATCCAACCCGCGACGTATGCGCCGGGCACTGGTCGGCCGGAGTTAGGGTCGACGACACGGCCATCCTCGTTCGGGACAAAAGCCGCTGACCCGTCAAACGGAAGATCGCGTACCATCTTGCCGCGGTAGCCAATCGACGTCAGCACCAGACCTGCCTCGAGCTGGCGCATTTCCTCGGTGCCGGTGACCGAGAACGCGACACCGCTGGCACGCTGCTGACCCAGCACGCGTTTGGGCGTGAGCCGATAGGCCAGCTTGATTCGTGGGCGCGAGGACGGCGCCGAACCGTCGCCCAGTTTGCTCAAGAGCCCCAGCTTGCTCTTGGTCAGCATGTCAGAAACCGTCGCGAGATCGCTTGCCACCAGCTCGTGGTCGCCGGCGTCGAGCACGACCTCGGACGTGGCGGTGAGCCCGATCAGTTCGGGCAACGTGAACGCCGAATGGGCGGGCCCCCGGCGGGCCGCGATGACCACTTCGCGGACCGCAGAGTTACGAAGTGCTTCCAGTGCATGGTCGGAGATATCGGTGCGGGCCAAGTCGTCGGGGTCTGCCGTGAGGACACGGGCCACATCGAGGGCAACGTTGCCGTTGCCGATGATCACCACACGTCCATGGCTGAGATCGACTGGCAGATCAGTAAAGTCGGGATGTCCGTTAATCCACGCGACCAACTCGGTGGCGGTTAAGGTGCCCGCCAGACCTATGCCGTCGATGTCCAGCCGGCGGTCATCGGGCGCGCCGACCGCGTACAGCACGGCGTGATGGTGGGCCAATAGCTCAGTGTGGCTCAGATGTTTGCCGATCTCGACGTTGAGGTAGAACCGGAATCGGCGATGACGGGCGATCCGGTCGAAAAGCTGAGTGATCCTTTTGGTGTTCTGGTGATCGGGCGCTACCCCGGCGCGCACCAGCCCGTAGGGCGTGGGCAGCTTCTCAAAGACGTTGACCCGGACGCCATGCTGGGTGAACAGTTCGTCAGCGGCATACATCGCCGCCGGCCCAGAGCCGACAATGCCCACGGTCAGCGGGTGACGGCGGGCATGCACTTCGGCGGCCGGGATCACCGGGGCCAGCTTCGACGTCGGCGGCAGCTTCACGCCCGCCAGGCGATCCGGGTAAAACGATGCGTTGACCTCGACGAACGGCAGCTGCTTGGGCTCCAACCGGGTGTCGGCCGCGATGGCGCCAACCGGGCAGGCGCTCACGCAGGCACCACAGTCCACGCAGGCCAACGGATCGATATAGAGCATCTCCGACGTTGCGAAGCCTGGCTCATCCGGTGTCGGGTGAATGCAATTCACCGGGCACGCAAAAACGCAGGACCCGTCGTTACAGCACGACTGGGTAATAACGTGCGGCATACAACTACAACCTGGGAGCGCTACGCAGCCGGTGCCGCGGCCAGATGCTGGCGTTGCGGCTCGCTGCGGTAGCGCGACGGCTTGCCGTTGATCTTGCAGATCCGCCACATCAGCCGCGCAAGGCGAGTTTCCATCAGCCCGGTGTCGTAGGCCAGCATCCGCACGTCGGCGAACATGTCGCGCAGCCACTTCCGTGAATCCGGCGACCGGAAGAACAGTTCCTTTTCGACCTCACGCGGGATGTCGAACTCCTGCCAGAATGACTTGGGCGGCACCACAATTGCCTGGCACAACACCCGCATCGTCAGCGGGTAGTACAGCGAAATCCAGAACCGCTGCGTCCGGGTCAGGTGCGGCAACCGCTTACGCAGGTACTCGTGGGCAAATGAGATGTGTCGTGCTTCCTCGGCGACGTGAATGGCCATCACCCGCTCCATGATCGGGTGCAGCGACTTGCCTTCGCGCAGCACGTTCTTTTGCGTGTGGTCGATCGGTTCCTCGCCGGCGAGCACCCCGATGAAAAACGCCACCGGCAACGGGCCGGCCACCAGCGGAACCAACGGCGAAATCCAGCGCAGCATCCGCGGCATCCCCGGGACGTCGGCACCGACGCGGTTGACCATCTCCTGGAACATCATTGTGTGGTTGCACTCTTCAACAGATTCGTGCACGCAGTACCGATATTCCGGTGATCCGTTGGGCACCCAGAACGTGTAGTTCATCAGGCCGCGGATCAGGATGGATTCGAAGTGCAGCCCGACCTTGGCCACGTTGGCCTGGCGCCACATGCCGATCTTGATCTTGCGATCTTCCGACTGCGCCTGATACCAGGGATGGCGGCCCAGCGGGTCGGTCAACGGCAAGATCCACCGGGGATCGTTGTCGGTGACGGCGAACTCCGTTGAATCCCAATCGATATCGGTATACGGGTTGAAGTTTCGCCGCACAGACCCCTCGGACAGTGTGGCGAGTGTATCGACGTACTGGCCGTCGTCGCGCACCTCCATGTTGCGGCGCCAACGCCGGACCATTCGCGTCCTGGCCATACCAAGCCTCCCCAACAAGGTTTACATCTGGACGTGCCGTGTCTAGACAGTACCGCAGGTACCGGATATTTTCCAGACCGTTGCGAGTGAGTGATCTTTAGTGGTCACGCGACTCGCACCCCGTCTTGGGGTTGTTCCCCGGCCGGGTGGCCGGTTCCCTTCCGCGCTTCACGGCCACCTGCCCGGCTAGGCCGGGTCTTACGGTCGGCTCCACGCTTGACGGCGGCCCCAACTGGGCCGACGACGCTAACGGTGT
>DATJBA010000280.1:0-25730 GCA_035515675.1 Mycobacterium sp. | reverse complement strand
CCGCGGCCTTATCCGCACGGCAGGAGTCTGGGCTCTGGCGCCCCAGACCGCCTGAAAGGCACCCAACGGCGTCGATCCGCGCCGTCACCGGGCCCCAGCCGGGGCCTCCACCAGGCCACCCAGGCGGCCTGTCACCATCCGGGACACGGCTTCCCGCCAATATCCGCCTTCGCGTGTGCCCGCACCCCGCATCTCGCGCCCTGGCCCGTGCGGGCGGCCAGTCCCAGAACCGCCTTGTTCAGCGGCCTCCTAGGCCGACGGTTCGCCGGGTTGCATGCTTTGAGTGCGGCGGAATTCGCGCGCCTCGGTGCGGAACCTACCGCCTTCGGATAGCGCGGCCGGAACCAACAGATCGACTGGGACGCCGGCCGAATTCACCCATGCCCCCGGTTGGCCGTTGACGTTTGGGAGGAAACGTGCTCTTTTCATCGCGTCCTCAAGAAGCGGCTCCTTGGGCAACTTCCGTGGATCCAGCGCAAGGTCGCCATCTTTCGTGGCCTCAGCTATAGCGACGTGCGCGTGGCCGCTATGAAGATAGATAGCCTGCGCGCCAACCACGACAACAGCGTCGCGTTGTTCGTCAAGCGCTTCGAGCGCGTCGAGTAGTGCTGATCGGGCTTCGACTAGAAGGTCACCCGCGGCGCCACACTGGTTCGTTGAGTTCCATCCACGAGATGAGCTCCTCTCCTTCCGAAGGGTTGCGCCCTGGGCCCGTCAATAGATCGACCACTGCCTGTGCGGGTGCGACGATGACGGCGCCCTGGTCGTTGAGGGTGGTCCCGCTGAAGACCACGTCGTATTTCGGCTCCGCGAGGATCACGTTCGCGCCTTTGTCTGCTGGGCGTAGTCCCCACTCTTTCGCCGCCCGCGCAGCATCATCGACGTAGACCATTGCCGCCCGCGCTGGCGCATACGGTGCCCACTGCGCGGCCGCAGCGGAGCCAGTAATTGCGTAGGGCTCGTACTGCGAGTTGGTTATCTTGCTGAGTAGTGCTTCTGGGCCGCGGGGTTCGATGTAGGTGGAAGTCCGGTTGCTGCTGAAGAAGCCATAGTCCCGGCTCCATCGGCGCAACAGGTTAGGCCAGTCCGTTACGACATAGCCCTTACCTGTTCGTTGCACTAGACCTTCCTCTTGGAGGAATTCCAGCACGCGGTAGGTTGCGCCGGTCGACGCCCCGGATGCGCTGACAAGATCGCGCGCGGACCAGGGCCCGTACTCACTGACGAGCGCGCGCACCACACGTGCCGCTGGCTCACCTGCCAAAGTTGCGCGAGGCCGGCCAGGGCCCCGCCAGGGATCCTTATCGGCGCCGCGGTCGCGGACAAAGAGCGCGGGCTGTGACGACTGGACCAACATGTTGCTGGTGGCGTCGATGAATGACATGTTTGCTTCCGTCAATGCCTCCCGGATTGGTGGAGCAAGGTAGCGCGACATGACCATGGACTTGGTGTTGTCGGGTTCGAGCTCAGATGTGCGTGTGTTTTGCAGACGCTCGGCCACAACAGGGATGTCTCGGCGAACCAACAAGCGCTTGGCCTCCACCAGGTAACGAACCTTTTCTCCCGAAGGTGCGGCGATAGTGAGGACCGCGTCGATCGCACGGTCTAACGGGTCTTGCTGAACAGTGACACGCCAGTTGTCGGGCATGCGGTCTCGTAGCAGGTCGGTGCACTTCCGCAAGATCACGGCTTCTGAGCTAGGTGGCTCTGTGGTTGGCATAGTCATAACTTCCCCTTGTTCGGGAAATGTACATGTTCCGATGTCAGCAGAACAAGGCATTAAATGGAACGGCACGCTTAGGAAGTCGCAGCGCTACCGAAGAAAGCTGCTCTGGCCTGCATGTTCTAGAAATATGGTAATTTCCGTTGGCAGCGGAACATGTCTTTAACCCGAACGATCGCCCGGGAGCCTTGCCTGGCTGACCCGGTTCCAGCGGTGAAGCGGCGGCGCAGCTCGGCCAACTGTTCAGACATTGAACAGTGCTCCAGCTCGCCCCATCGTGTTTCAAGTTGAAACAAGGACACGACGGGTTGGCTGATGCGCTCAGCATCGCACAATTGAATATCCCGGCAGGCATAGCCCTATCCCAGCAACCAGAGTCCACAGCGCCTGCCGGGACACTAACAGCAGCGCATTTCGCATGCCCGGCGATTATGTATAGCATCATACATAAGCATTGTGGTAACCGAGGAGCGGCGATGCGTAGCCCACGCGAGCGGATGGTTGTCTCTGCCGCGCTGCTGATCAGGGAGCGGGGCGCACATGCCACCGCTATCTCGGATGTTCTGCAACACAGCGGCGCGCCGCGTGGGTCGGCCTATCACTACTTCCCGGGTGGGCGAACCCAATTGCTCAGCGAAGCGGTCGACTACGCCGGCGAGCACGTCGCTGCCGTCATCACCCAGGCCAAGGGAAGCCTCGAACTGTTGGACATACTGATCGACAAGTACCGCCGGCAGCTGCTCGACAGTGATTTCCGCGCGGGCTGCCCCATCGTCGCGGTCTGCGTCGAAGCCGGCGACGAACAGGACCGTGAGCGCATGGCCCCGGTGATCGAGTGCGCGGCAGCGGTTTTTGACCGCTGGTCCGATCTAATCGCCCAGCGGTTCATCACCGATGGAATATCGCCGGACCGCGCCGGCGAATTGGCGGTGTTGGCGACCACTGCGATCGAGGGTGCGATTGTGCTGGCCCGGGTGCGACGCGACCCGACACCCCTTGATGTCGTGCACCGCCAGCTGCGCGACCTGCTTGTGGCTGAGGCGCCCAGAAAGGAGCTCTCGCGATGACCACTGAATGGCAGCCCACCGCCTGCATTCTCTGCGAATGTAACTGCGGCATCGTCGTCCAAGTCGAAGATCGCCGGCTGGCCCGCATCCGGGGAGACAAGGCGCATCCGGCGTCACAGGGTTACACCTGCAACAAGGCGTTACGGCTGGACCACTACCAGAATAGCGGTGCTCGCCTGACCTCCCCGCTGCGCCGCCGCCCCGACGGAAGCTACGAAGAGATCGACTGGCACACCGCGATTGTCGAGATCGCCGAGGGGTTCAAGCACATCCGTGACGCCTACGGCGGGGACAAAATCTTCTACTACGGCGGCGGCGGGCAGGGCAATCACCTCGGCGGGGCTTACAGCGGCGCCTTTTTGAAGGCGCTGGGATCGCGCTACCGGTCAAATGCACTGGCGCAGGAGAAAACCGGCGAAGCGTGGATCGATGGAAAGCTGTACGGCGGTCACACCAGGGGCGAATTCGAGCATGCCGAAGTGGCCGTGTTCGTCGGCAAGAATCCGTGGATGTCGCAGAGTTTTCCCCGGGCTCGGGTGGTGCTGAACGAGATCGCCAAAGATCCGGCCCGGTCGATGATCGTGATCGATCCCGTTGTCACCGACACCGCGAAGATGTCCGATTTCCATCTGCGGGTGCGGCCCGGTGCCGACGCCTGGTGTCTGGCCGCACTGGCCGCCATCCTCGTCCAGGAAAACCTTTGTGACGAAGCGTTTCTCGCCGAGCACGTGCGCGGCGCTGACACCATCCGCGCCGCGTTGCGCGAGGTCTCGATCGCCGACTACTCGCAGCGATGCGGGATCGACGAGGAGCTGTTGCGTGCGGCGGCGCGACGCATCGGTACCGCCGCCAGCGTCTCGGTGTTCGAGGACCTCGGAGTCCAGCAGGCGCCCAACAGTACGCTGTGCTCTTACCTGAACAAACTGCTATGGATATTGACCGGCAATTTTGCGAAAAAGGGTGGCCAGCATCTGCATTCGTCGTTCAGGCCCCTGTTCGGTCAGTTCTCCGGTCGCACACCGGTCACCGGCGCTCCCATCATCGCGGGCTTGGTGCCGTCCAACGTCGTGCCGGAGGAGATCCTGACCGACCACCCGGACCGCTTCCGGGCCATGATCGCCGAAAGCAGCAATCCCGCTCACTCGCTGGCCAACTCGGCTGCCTGCCGCGAGGCATTTCAAGCGCTGGAGCTGATGGTGGTCGTCGACGTCGCGATGACCGAGACCGCCAGACTCGCTCATTACGTGCTACCCGCCGCCTCCCAATTCGAGAAGCCGGAAGCCACCTTCTTCAATTTTGAGTTCCCCCGCAACGCTTTTCAGTTGCGCCGGCCATTGCTGGAGCCCTTACCGGGAACTCTGCCCGAACCAGAGATCTGGGCGCGGCTGGTGCGGGTGCTGGGTGTAGTCGACGACGCGGATCTGCGACCGCTGTATGAGGCCGCTCAGGGCGGCCGCCAGGCTTATACCGAAGCGTTTTTCGCCGCCGTTGGAACCAACCCGACGCTGGCGAAACTGGTTCCGTACGTGCTCTACGAGACCCTCGGGCCGACGCTGCCCGACGGATTGCGCAGTGCGGCCGCCCTGTGGGGGCTAGCCCAGAAGACCGCGCTGAATTATCCCGACGCCGTCCGGCGGGCCGGTCACGCCGACGGCAACGCGCTGTTCGACGCGATCCTCGACAGCCCCTCCGGAGTGACATTCACCGTGCACAACTACGAGGACGACTTCGCCCTGATCAGCCACGCCGACCACAAGATCAGCCTGGAAATCCCCGAAATGACCGACGAGCTCGAGGCGCTGACCCGAACACCACCCCGGCTGACCACACCGGAGTTTCCTATCGTGCTGTCGGTCGGCGAGCGCCGCGCCTACACCGCCAACGACATCTTCCGCGACCCATCCTGGCGCAAACGTGACACCGATGGGGCACTGCGCGTCAGCGTCGACGACGCCCAGGCCCTCGGACTCGTCGACGGATGCCGGGCGCGCATCAGCACCGCGGCCGGCAGCGCCGAGGCGACCGTCGAAATCACCGAGACCATGCTTCCCGGACATGCGGCCCTGCCCAACGGTTTTGGGCTGGACTACGTCGACGAGGGTGGGCGTACCGTCGTTCCCGGCGTCGCCCCGAACGTGCTCACCTCCACGGGATGGCGCGACCCCTACGCTGGAACGCCCTGGCACAAGCACGTGCCCGCCCGGATCGAGCCTTGCCTGCAGCTCGCGCCCGTCAGTTCCAGATCCTGACCCGGCGCTGCGGGTCCAGGAACAACGCGTCGCCCTCGGTGACGTCAAAGGCGTCGTAAAAGGCGTCCAGGTTACGGATGACGCCGTTGCACCGAAACTCCGGCGGGGAGTGCGGATCCACTGTCAACCGTCGGATCGCTTCCGCGTCGCGCGATTTGGTCCGCCACACCTGGGCCCAGCCGTAGAACACTCGCTGCACGCCGGTGAGGCCGTCGATGACGGGAGCGGGCCGGCCGTTCAGCGACAGCTGGTAGGCCAGCAGCGCGATGGATAACCCGCCCAGGTCGCCGATGTTCTCGCCGACGGTGAATGCGCCGTTCACGTGGTAGCCGTCGTCGAGCGCTCTGGGCGTGTACCCGTCGTACTGCTCGATCAGCGCCTTCGTGCGGGCGCCGAACTCGGCGCGGTCATCGTCGGTCCACCAGTCGACCAGATTGCCGTCGCCATCGTACTTGGCGCCCTGGTCGTCGAAGCCGTGCCCGATCTCGTGTCCGATCACTGCCCCGATCCCGCCGTAGTTGGCGGCGTCATCGGCCTCGGCGTCGAAGAACGGCGGTTGCAAAATAGCCGCGGGGAAGACGATTTCGTTCATCCCCGGGTTGTAGTAGGCGTTGACGGTCTGTGGCGTCATGAACCATTCGTCGCGGTCCACCGGGCCGCCGAGCTTGGCCAGCTCGCGGTCGTGGTAGACCGCGTACCCGCGTTGGTAGTTGCCGTAGAGGTCGTTGCAGTCGATCACCAGCTCGGAGTAGTCGCGCCACTTCGTCGGGTAGCCGACCTTGGCGGTGAACTTGTCCAGCTTGGTCAGCGCGCGCTCCCGGGTCCGCGGCGTCATCCAGTCCAGCTCGCTGATGCTGAGCCGGTACGCCGCTTGCAAGTTGTCCACCAGGGCGTCGATCCGGGCCTTGGCGTCCGGCGGGAAATACCGCTGCACATAAAGCTTTCCGACGGCATCGCCCATCAGGCTCTCCACCAGAGACACTGCCCGCTTCCAACGGTCCCGGATCTGTTCGGCGCCGGTCAGCAGGCGGCCATAGAAGTCGAAGTCCGCGGTAACGATCTCGTCGGTCAGCCAGGGGGCGCGGGCGCGGATCAAACGCCAACGCGCCCAGGACTTCCAGTCATCGAGGTCAACGCTCTCCCATAATGCGGCGAATGCGGTGAGGTAATCAGGTTGGCGCACAACGAGTTCCGCTAAGGCCTCCGGTGTGCTGCCCAGCGCGTTCACCCACCCGGTCCAGTCGAAGCCCACCCCTTCGGTCTGTAGCTCTGCGAAGGTGCGCAGATTATAGGTAAGGTCGGCATCGCGGCGCCTGACCACATCCCAGTGCGCGGCCGCGAGTTGGGTCTCCAGCGCCACGATGCGGGCCGCGGTCTCTGCGTGGTCGCTCGCGTTCCCGTCAAACACCAGGCTGAACATCCGTGCGATGTGTCCCGGGTAGGCTGCCAGCACCTCGGCGTGCTGCTCGTCGCGGAAGTATGATTCGTCGGGCAACCCGATGCCGGATTGGGTGAAGTGCACCAGGTAGCGGGCCGAGTTTTTGGCATCGGTGTCCACATACATTGCCACGCCGCCGCCCACGCCGGTGCGTTGCAGGGTACCCACCGCTACGGCCAGTGCGTCGGCATCGGCGGCGTCGTCGATGACGGCCATCTCGTCGCGTAGTGGTTGCACGCCCCTGCGTGCGACGGCTTCCTCGCCGAGGAAGCTGGCGTAGAGGTCACCGATGCGTCGTTGATCGGTGCCTACTCGTGCGTCGCTTTGGCTGGCTTCGATGATCAGGTCGCGCACCTGCTCTTCGGCCCGGTCGAACAGTTGACGGAAGGCGCCGTCGGTCGCCCGATCCGCCGGTATGTCATATTCGGCCAGCCAGCAGCCGTTGACATGACCGAACAGGTCGTCTTGGGGGCGGGCGTTCTCATCAACATAGCTAAGGTCGATGCCCGAGCGAATGGCCGCATACGTCACCCCGCCATCCTTCCATCTCTTTTGGGTGCAACGATCGGGCCATGCCCGACGGCGAGCAAACCGAGCCACCGACCCAAGAAGAAACCCAAAAAGAATCTGCCGACTCTGACGACGACTCCGGACCGGACCGGTCAGAGCCCGATTCTCCTGCGTCCGAATCCACCGGCGGTGGGATCTTTTCCAATTACGGCATCGCGTCGGCCTTCCTTGGCGTGCTTTCGGTCGCTGCGGTCGTGCTCGGCGTGATCATCTGGTCCGCACACCGCGACGAGGCGGGCGAACGCACCTACCTGACCCGCGTCATGCAGACCGCCGCCGACTGGACGGGTGTGCTGATCAACATGAACAGCGGCAACATCGACACCAGCTTGCAGCGGCTGCATGACGGGACGGTCGGAGAACTCAACACCGACTTCGACGCGGCCGTGCAGTCCTACCGGCAGGTGGTGCAGAAGCTGCAGTCGCAGAGCACCGGCCGGATCGAGGCGGTGGCGATCGAAACGGTGCACCACGACCTGGACACCCAGCCCGGTGTCGCCCAGCCCGTGGTCACCACCAAGTTGCCGCCGTTCGCCACCCGAACGGACTCGGTGATGCTGGTCGCGACGTCGGTCAGCGAGAACGTCGGTGCCAAGCCGCAGACGGTGCACTGGAACCTGCGGCTTGACGTCTCCAACGTGGACGGCAAGCTGATGATCTCCGGGCTGGAATCGATCCGATGAGAAACATCTGGCGGGTGCTGGCGTTCGACATCGTGGCCCCGCTGGCCGCGATCGCTGCGCTGCTGATGATCGGAGTCGTACTCGCCTGGCCGCTGTGGTGGGTGTCGGCCTGCTCGGTGCTAGTGCTGCTGATCGTCGAAGGGGTGGCGACCAACTTCTGGCTGCTGCGCCGTGATGCGGTCAGCGTCGGTACCGACGATGACGCACCCGGGCTGCGACTGGCCGTTGTCTTCCTGTGCGCGGCCGCCCTGTCGGCGGCGGTGCTGACCGGATACACGCACTGGACGAGGTCGGACCGCGACTTCAAAAAGGATTCCCGAGAGGTGGTTAAGGTCGCCACGGGGATGGCGGAGGCGATGGCGTCGTTCACCCCGAGTGCCCCGACAAGCTCCATCGATCGGGCCGCGGCGATGATGGTGCCGGAGCAGGCGGGCGCGTTCAAGGAGCAATACAAAAAGACCAGCGCCGATCTGGCCCAGCACAATGTCACGGCACAGGCCGCCACGCTGGCGGCCGGAGTCGAGGCCATCGGGCCGTCCGCGGCCAGTGTGGCGGTGATCCTGCGGGTAACGCAGAGCACGCCCGGCCAGCCCGCCAGTCAGGCGGCGCCCGCGCTGCGGGTGATGTTGACCAAGCGCGGCAGCGACTGGCTGGTGTCCGATGTGGTGCCGATCATGTGACGGATCAGTCGGATTCGGCTGGACGTGCGGACTTCATCTTGACGAACCGATCCGACAACCGACGCATCCGGATCATCAACGAGGCCGACGGGCTGGTGCTGCCGTCGAGGTAGGCGGCCAGATCCTCGGGAGTTGCCCCGATACGGGACGCGAATTCCTGTTGGCTCAGGCCGGATCGGTCGATCAGTAGCCGCACGTGTCGGGCCACCTCGGCGCGTTCATTGGCTTCCAAGTGGGTGCGGGCGCGGTCAAGCACCTCCCACAGGGCTTTGGAAATCCCGTAGGGCCGCGTACCCTCGAGGACTTCTTCGACCTGGCGGGCGGTCCGCCCGTACGGGTCGCGTTTCAGTGCGGCGGCAATGCGCTTCCAGGTGGCGATGTCACCGCCTTGCAGCGCCGTGCGGATGGCGGCGGTCGGCCAGAACTCCACCGGCTGGTCGGGGTCGCCGTCGGGCCCGTGCTGTTCACTGGCGGGCTGCCCGGGCGGCGGTGCGGCGCGTCGGTCGGGTGCCAACGTCACCTCGCCTCCTCCAGCATCGCTATGGCCACGGACAGGCAGCGCTGCCTGACCTCTTCCCAGTCCGCCTCGGCGTCGGGTTCGGACCTCTGGTCGTCACTGAGATCAGAAGGGTGTGGATCGGCGAGCCGACGGACCAACTGGGTGGCGATGCATTGCCGCCCAGGCGGTTCACAACAGTAATACCTGTCCATTCCGGCCAGCACCGCAGCGGCGGTTTCGGGTCCTAACGCGTCGACCATGTCAGCAACGTCGGCGTAATCGCGGCTGTTGTTACGGCATACGATCAGGTAGCCCTTGAGACGCAACGTCTCCGCACCGGTCGGGATCAGCAGCCGGTCGCCGGTCGGCAATTGCACGTGGGTGGTCTCCACCGGGCTGCGCCGTTCGTACTTCTGCCGGTCGGTGGTGCCAGCGTCGGCCTCCAGCGCGTCGATGGCGACCGACAGCCGCTCCCGCCACAGCGTGACCGGATGAACCGGCCGGTCCGCCCAGGCAATCGCTCGGGCAATGCCGTTGCGGGACGCCAGGCCGCGGACCAGCTTCTTGGCGGCCGAGTGACCGTTGGTGCTGGTCTTCATGTTGGCCACGGTCACCCCGACCCCCGCGCTGTCATCGCTGATGTTCACCTGGTACGGGATCCGCCCGGGGCGCCGGCCCCACCCCTGGCCCCAGCCCTGTGCAAGGCCGTGTCCGGCGCCCTGTGCAAGGCCGGCTTCCGTCTCCCGGCCGTTGTGCCCACAGCCGGCGAAGGCGAGCGGGTCGGACATGCAGATGGCGTCGGGCGCCAAGTGCTTGAGCTTCGCGGCTGACTTGCGCACCATCCGCAGGTCGGCATTGGGCGCTGTCAGTGCCGAGATGTCGTCGGGGATGACCACGATCTCACCGAGGTCGACCTCGGGCAACGGCCTGTCGAAGTCGACCGACGGCAAGACACGGGACAGCCACCGGGGCAGCCACCAGTTCCACTGGGCGAACATCGCCATCAGCGCCGGTACCAGGACCAGTCGTACCAGGGTGGCGTCCACCGCGATCGCGACAGCGCAGGCGACACCGATCTCGGCGACCAGCGGCATACCGGCGAACGCGAAGCCGATGAACACCGCGATCATGATCAGGGCAGCGCTGGTGATTGTGCGGGCGCTGGTGCTCACGCCGTATGCGACCGCATCGCGGGTGTTCCCGGAGTGCAGGAAGCGTTCCCGGATGCGGGTGAGCAGGAAGATCTCGTAGTCCATCGACAGCCCGAAGGTCATCGCCAGCACCAGCGGGGGAACGGTGCTGTCGATCGAACTAATCTGTGCGAACCCGAGGTCCTGCAGCCAGCCCCACTGGAACACCATCACCAAGCTGCCGTAGGCGGCCGCGACCGACAGCAACGTCATCAGTACGCCTTTGAACGCCAAGAACACCGAGTGGATCGAGACCAACAGCATCGCGAACGCGATCAGTGCCACGAAGACCAGCACCAGCGGCTCGGTCGCCGATACCCGGTCATCGAAATCCTTGATCAGCGCGGTCGGGCCGCCGACGTCTATTCGTGCCGTTCCCCGGTCGGGAACCTTGGGCAGCTGCGCGCGCATCCAGCCGACGGTCTGCCGGGCGCCCAAGTCCTCGGGATCGAGCGACAACACCGCCGACAGCAGAGCGCTGCCGTTGTCCTCGGCGAATTGCGGCGGTGTCGCCGAGACGATGTGGGGAGCCTGCGTCATCCGCTGGCGGATCGCGGCGATCATCTGGCTGTGTTCGGGCGAGGCCGCACCGCCATCGGGAAAGGTGATCAGCACCCGAATCGGGCCCAGCGCGCCGGGCCCGAGCGCTTCGGCGGCTGCGGCCACCCCAGCACGGATCTCGTGTGACGAGTCGAACTGGCGCAGCAGGCTGTTGCCCAGCACCATCGACGCCGCCGGTGCGGCCATGACGAGCAGGACCGCCGACGCCGCCAGCGCCGACATCCACGGCCGGCGCATCACCCATCCGACCCAGCTGCTCCAGAACCGAGACTGGGTGCACTCCGGCCGGCGCGACCAGTGCAGCAGAGCCGACCTCTTGGCGGCCGCCCGGCCGAACGTCGCCAACGCCGCTGGCGTCAAGGTGGTCGATGTCAGCATCGCCACCGCGACGGCCAGAATCGCCCCGGTAGCCATGGACTTCAGCGCCGGGGTGTTGATCAAGTAGATCGCGGTGAGCGAGGCGATGACGGTCGTCCCGGACAACACCACTGCGAGCCCGGACGTGGCCATCGCGGCGTCCACGGCTTCGCGTGGCTGGCGGCCGGCACGCAGTTCCTCGCGGAAGCGCATCAGGATGAACAGCGAGTAGTCGACGGCGAGCGCGATCCCGAACATCGACACCGTCGATGTCACGAACACCGACATGGTGGTGTATGCCGACAGCAGGTAGACCAAGCCCATGGTGACCACGACTGTGCACACGCCAAGGGCAAGCGGGATCGCCGCGGCAGCCAGCGAACCGAACACTGCCAGCAAGACGATCAGAATGATCGGCAGGTTCCAGCGTTCCGCTTGGGCGATGTCGTGCTTGGTATTCGCCGCCGCAGCAGCGCTGAGCGCGCCCTGTCCGATGACGTAGAGCCGCACTCGGCCGTCCGCGGTCTCGCCGGGGTGATCACCCTTGACGCCCACCTTTCGGCGTAGCTGCTTGGCGACGTCACTGGTGCCAGCGTTGCGGGCGTCCAGCCGCAGCGACACCACATACGGCCGGTCGGGCTGCGGTGGCCGTTGGGTGGGGTTGGGCGCCTCCGTTACGCCGGGGAACTCGCCGGCAATCCGTCTCAGTAGTGCCACCGCGTCGTTGGTGTCCTGATAGCTGGCGTCTGGACGGGGGGCCGCCACCAGCGCCAATGAGGACGCTCCCTGGTCGTGGTAGAGATCCTCGAGTTGATCGTGGACCACCAGCGACTGCGAGCCGGCCACTTCGAAACCACCACCGGTGAGATTTCCGGACTGCGTCATCGCCAGATAGATCGCCGGCAGCAACGCCAGCAACCAGCCTGTGAAGACCAACCAGCGGTACCTACGCAGGCTGCGGCTCAGGCGCATCATGAACTGCTGGATTTCTTCACTCCCCGGTTTTTCTCACGCAATGCGTGCAGGCGAGAATACCGCAGCGCGCTGTAGATTATGTCGGCTTATCTGCTTCCTGAACTGGGCAGACACTGACGTCGCCAAGATACTGCGAAGTCGTAGTGAACCGGTGATCAAGCGGGATTTCGGTCACATGAGCTCGCAGCGGCAGTGTCGGGGATGGCAGGATGTCGCATTGCCGCGCGGGACATCGGGGAACTCCGCAACAAATTGGGCCGTCGATCGCAGCCGTTTGCGAAGTGCGGGAACTCGGCAGGCTTCGCAAACCGTAAGGAGTTACACGTGAAGACAGGCACTGCGACCAGACGCCGCAGGCTCTTCGCAGGGCTGATCGTCCCTCTGGTGCCGAGTATTGCCGCTGCCGTCGCCGGTTATGGCCGGGCCACCGGCGACGGGCGCTAACGACCCGTGCGCGGCCAGTGAAGTCGCCAAGACGATCGGTTCGGTCGCCAAGTCGATGGGCGACCTGCGCCGCCGTCGGGTGGCACCGCGGGCACCCCGCCCGCGGCCACCGGGCCGTCGGTACCGACCGGGCCGGTCCCGCCCGCATAGACCAGCCCGGTCCCGGGTCCGCCGCGGGGAAATACCGCCGGCAAACAGTCGCTTTCCGGAATCCGATGAGGCGCCGGGTTTTCGTCGTCGGGGACAGCGGCGTTCTCGGTGCGGAACACGAAGAAAAACACCACCCAGCCGACGGCGGCGATGAGTAACCAGCTGATCAGCCGGTAGATCAGCATCGCCGAGATGGCACTCGGCAACGACATGCCACTAGAGACCAGGCCGGGCACCAGCACCGCCTCGACGACTAACAAGCCGCCCGGCATCAGCGGTATCGTGCCGACGGCGCGAGCAGCCGCATAAGCAACCGTCAACCCGGCGACCGACGCTTGGTCGCCGGCGGCGTAGGCAGCGAAGCCGAGGCAGGCCACATCGGCGATCCAGTTGAACATCGACCAACTGAACGCCACACCCAAGTCGCGCCGGCCCAGGCTCACCGATTCGAGCTGCATGAGCGTCTCGCGCCACTTGTCCAGGCCGGTATCGGCCGGCTTGCCGCGAACGGAGTTGACCCACGACAAAACCCGGCAACCGATCCCGTCGATCAGCTCCGGCCGCGATGCCACCGCTTGGGCCAGTAGCGACAACGTGACGAAGCCGCCCAGCGTGAACAGCAATGAGAACGGGTTGTTCTTTGCGCCCAGGAAAAAAGCTCCGCCCAAGCCGAGCAGTGCCAATCCCACTGCCTGCAGCACACCCGACATCACCAGCTGCCACGAGGCCACCACCGTCGAGGCGCCCCAGATCCGCTGCTGACGGAGCAGGAACGTAGCCGACAGCACCGGGCCGCCGGGCAGCGTGGTGCTCAGCGAGTTGGCGGCGTAGAACGCGGCTTCCGACCGCAACTGCCTGACATGCACCCCGGCGGATTTCAGCAGGGTGCGTTGGATCTGGGCGAAGCTGTGCATCGATGCGGCCGCTGCCAGCACCGACGCGAGCAGCCACCACCAGTTGGCCTCATACAGGCTCATCCAGGCTTTGGCCAGCTGGTCCCAGCCCAGTGCGATCTCGACCGCAAGCACGATTGCGACGATGCCGAGGATCACCCATCGCACCCACCAGTACTTGCCGCGGGGGGTCTCTTCGCGCGGCAAGTGGAGCCTGCGGACGGGCGCGTCGTGCGACACGTGCTTTAGCGTAACCGTGCAGGTGGCGCGGCAAACGCGACGCAGCTAAGACCGTGTCGTCGTCGTAACCGGATCGTGCCGGCCACAAGGACCTCTGAGGACCCCGAGTCCGCCCGGGAACGGTTTTCAGACGGCGTTCTTCAGTGGCACTGCGGCAGTTAGGCTTGCCGGATGTCGGCAAACCCCGACGACGATTCTGTCGAACCCGTTGTCCGCAAGACCGCAGCCTGGGCGTGGCGTTTGCTAGTCATCCTGGCCGTGGTGGTCGCCTCGTTGTGGATTCTGAAGAAGCTCGAAATCATCGTCGTGCCGGTGTTGCTGGCATTGCTGATCAGCGCGTTGCTGGTGCCGGCGGTTGACTGGATAGACCAGCGGGGTCTGCCGCGTGGTGCCGCAGTGGCGCTGGTCTTGCTGGGCGGATTCGCGATTCTGGGCGGCATCCTGGCGTTCGTCATCACCCAGTTCGTCTACGGTTTGCCCGATCTGACCGACCAGGTGACTCGCAGCATCGACTCCACCCGCAGGTGGCTGATCGAGGGGCCGGTACATTTGCGCGGCGAACAGATCGCCAACGCCGGCAACGCCGCGATCCAGGCGCTGCGCAACAATCAGGCGAAGTTGACCAGCGGCGCACTTTCCACTGCGGCCACCATGACCGAGCTGGTCACGGCGGCGGTGTTGGTGCTGTTCACGTTGATTTTCTTCCTGTACGGCGGCCGCAACATCTGGCAATACGTGGTCAAGATCTTCCCGGCCGACGTCCGCTACAGGGTGCACGAGGCGGGTCGTGTGGGATACGGGTCGTTGATCGGGTACGTGCGGGCCACATTCCTGGTGGCCCTGACCGATGCGGCCGGGGTCGGTGCGGGCTTGGCGATCATGGGCGTTCCGCTTGCGCTCCCCCTTGCCTCACTGGTGTTTCTCGGTGCCTTCATCCCGCTGGTCGGTGCCGTGATCGCCGGGTTCCTGGCCGTTGTGGTGGCCCTGCTCGCGAAGGGGTTCGTCTACGCGCTCATCACGCTGGGTTTGCTAGTCGCGGTAAACCAACTCGAAGCTCACTTGCTGCAGCCGCTGGTGATGGGTCGCGCGGTCTCGATTCACCCGCTCGCGGTGGTGCTGGCTATTTCCACCGGCGGTGTGCTTGCCGGGATCGTCGGTGCCTTGCTGGCTGTTCCGACCGTCGCGTTCTTCAATAACGCGATGCAGGTGCTGCTCGCTGCGGATCCGACCGCCGAAGCCGACAAGCAGACAACGGACGCCGAGGATGTCGGGGTGATCATGCGCGCGGAACCGGACAGGCCCGAGCCCGACTGAGGGCTGAGGATCGTCGGGGGCCTACAACCGTCCCTCGCGGCGCAGCAGATCCTGAGCGGACAGGCCGCCGCCGCCGCGGCGGCGCTGACGCGACGGGTCGCCGTTGTCGCCCTGTCCGCGGGCGTTCAGCTTCTCACTGGCCGCCTCGGAGTCGTTGCCCTGCGACCGCATGACCGGGAGGGCGGCGGTGGGGTCGGCTGTGTCGCCCTTGTTGTTGCCGGAATGGCTCGTCGGAACCGGCATGGCCCGGGTCTGACCGCTGGACGGTGCAGGCGGCACTGGTGGTGTTGGGGGCGCCGGGGGTCGGGCTGGGGCCGGTGGCGCGGAATTGCTCGGCCCGCGCTGGTCGGCGGGCCGTTCGCGACCGGGTGCGGTCTGGCTGCCAGGCGCTGAGAGGCGCGTCGTCTTGGCTTCCGTCGGCGGCCCGGCCTGAATCCGTGTGGTACTGGCAGCCGATGGTGCGTCTCCTTCTCGGGCCGCTTCGGTCCGCATCGTCGCCGCACCGGAGGGCAGTTCCTGGGCAGGCCTGATCTCCGGCGGGCTGGCCGGGCGTGGCCGCGCCGGCTCCAGCGCGCCAGGGTGCGTGAGGTCGTGCGGTGGGCGCGAAGTGGCGGCCACCAGGCTGGCCGCGGCGACCGGAGGCCGCGTAGGCCGCCCGTTGGCGGTAGGCCGCTTGCGCTCGTCGGGCAGGTTGATCTCGCCCAGGCCGATGCGGTTCTGCAGGCGTCTCATCCAACGCGGAGCCCACCAGCAGTCGTCGCCGAGCAACTTCATCACCGACGGCACCAGGAACATCCGCACCACGGTCGCGTCCAGCAGCAGCGCCGCCATCAACCCGAACGCCAGGTACTTCATCATCACCAGGTCGGAGAACACGAACGAGCCGGCGACCACGGCAAGGACCAGCGCGGCCGCCGTGATGAGGCGGCCGGTGGTCGCGGTGCCGATCCGGACGGCTTCCTGGGTCGACATGCCTTGTTCGCGCGCCTCCACCATCCGCGAGACCAGGAACACCTCGTAGTCGGTGGCCAAGCCGTAGCCGACTGCGACGACGAGAGCAATGATCACCACCATCAACGGTGTCGGCGTTAAGTTCAGCCACTTGGAGAAGTGCCCGTCGACGAAGATCCACGTCAGGATGCCCATGGTGGACCCGAGCGTCAGCGCGCTCATCACCGCGGCCTTGATCGGCAATACCACCGACCCGAACGCCAGGAACATCAACAGCATGGTGGTGGTAATCAGCACAACCATCATCAGCGGAGCCTTTGCAACCAGGCTGTGAATCGAATCCTGCTCGAGGGCCGGGGCGCCACCGACCGATACCGTGATGCCCTTTGGCGGCGTGATGCTGCGCAGTTCGCTGATCTTCTTCGCCGCGTCATTCGGGCTAATCAGTCCGTTCTGCAGCACCCGCACCGACGAATCCCTCGACGCACCCGGGGCGTCGCTGCGCTCCTGCCACATATTGGCGGGGTTGTTGTCCGAGTCGCTGAACCCGCTGATCGCCATCGCTTTGCTGCGAACGTCGGCGATCTGCTGGTCGGTGACGGGCTGGTGGTTGGTGGACTGGATCACCAGCGTCAGCGGATTGGTGCGGTACCCGGGGAAGAGTTGGTCGAAATGCTCCTGCGCCAGCCGCACCGCATTGTTGGGCGGCAGATACTTCTCGCTCATGCCGCCGAATGACAGGTTGCCCAGCGGGATAACCAGCAGGATCATGCCGACGACAATCGGGATGGCGAAAACCAGGGGCCGCTTCATCACGAAGTTGACGAGTTTGCCCCAGAATCCGGCCTCGACCTCTTCGCGGGTCTTGGTCTTCTGCAGGCGGTCCGCGAGCCAGTTGAGGTAGGCGCGCGAAACCCACCAGTTCCGCAGGAACGGCACCCGGAACAGGGTTCGCACGCCGAGTGCGTCGACATGCTTGCCCAAGATCCCCAGGCACGCGGGCAGCACCGTGATCGATAGCAGCGCCGCAAGTGTCACCGCCGCGATGAGGGCATAGGTCAGCGACTTTACGAAGCCCTGTGGCAACAGCAGCAGACAGGCGCCCGACGCGACGATGATCACGGCCGAGAACGTCACCGTGCGGCCGGCGGTCATCACCGTGCGTCGCACCGCGGCCTCGGTGTCGTGGCCTTCCGCGATCTCCTCCCGGAACCGGCTCACCACGAAAAGCCCGTAGTCGATCGCGATACCGAAACCCATCATCGTCACTACCGGCTGGGCGAAAAAGCTCACCGGCCCGAAGAGCGTGATAAACCGCAAAATGCCTAGGGCGCCGGCGATGCTCAGCCCACCCACCATCACCGGCAAGCAGGCGGCGATCACGCCGCCGAACACGAGGAACAACACCACCGCCACCAACGGCAGCGCCAGCACCTCCATCCGCTTTTGGTCTGTGGCGATAGTGCCGGCCAGCGCGCTGGCCACCGGCTGCAGGCCGGCGAGCTGAACCGTGCCCCCATCCAGCTTCTGCAGATCCGGCGCGATGGTCTTGTAGTTGTTGAGGATGGTGTCGTCGTCGTCGCCCTTGAGCGGGATGGAAACGAACGTGTACTTCTTGTTCTGGGTGGCCATGCCCTGGACGAGCGGGTTGGTGGTATCGGGTGCCCTGAGGTAACCCGCCCATCCCAGAACCTGCTCGGAGTGGTCCTTCTGGAATTGGTTGAGCTCATCGGTGATCTGCTTGGCCCACGCCGGGTCGTTGACGGTCTTGCCGTCGGGCGCCTTGAAGATCGCGACGATGTGGCCGGTTCGGTCCCGGCCGTAGACCTTGTCGCCCAGTATCGATGCCTTGACCGACTGACTGCCGTCGTCGTAGAAACCGCTCTGCGTGACGTGCTTACCCAGGCTCAGCCCGAAAACGCCGCCAACCAGGCACAGAGCCACCATGACCCCGATTACGATGAACCGGTAGCGGTACACAGTTCGACCCCACCAGGCGAACACGTAAGCTCCTTACTGGTTCTAGCGACCCGCGCATTGGTTTTCCAGTGTCACATACGCGTGGTCAATAGCGCAGACAGCGGCCGGAACGGCTGCAGCCACGCCCCCTGGTCAGGCAGCGAATCTAGCCCGATTCGCGGCAACGGCTCACGGAAGACACCGACGATGTCCTCCAGGTCGATGAAGTCCAAGGTATCCGACGCTAGCGCCCAACTGGCGTGTTCACGAAATCCGATCACTTGAACAGCGACCCCGGTGCGTGCAATTTCTTCCAGCGGTTGACGGAACGCTTGACCGTCAGCGGAAGCCACCACCAGCGCCGCGAGCCCTTCTTGACGCCGCTGTTCGATGTGGGCGAGCATGTCGCGGTCGACGTCGCTGTCCTCATCGATCTTCGGCTTGGCAAAGACCGCGAACCCCACGTTACGCAGCGCGTCCACCCAGGGTCGAACCATGTCAGCGCTGCCCGGCGCGATATTGGTGAAAACGGTGGCCTCGGGTTCGATCACGACGCCTGGACGGCCGGCGCTGACCTCCGCGGTACGTGCCAGCAGCCAGCGACCCAGTGCATCGAAACGTGGGCGTTCCAGGGCCATCGGACGACGGCCCAAGATCGAGCCCAGGCCCATGTCGAGGTTGGGAGCATCCCACACCAGCAAGACGCGCCCACCTGGTTGGAAGCTGGTCCGTCCATCGCCGGACAGTACCGCCGGTGATGTGAGGGGTTCTGCTGCTGTGGGCTCTTCGATCAGGCTCATGCTCATCGCCTTTTCCAGATGAACTCGGTCACGGCGCTGCCCGCTTCGTGGGCCTTCGTCTCGTACTTAGTCGTCGGGCGGACGATCGAGATCGGCAGCCGGCTACCGGGATCGACACGACACAGCCGGGGTTCGCCCATGCCGACTTCGGCGATCTGCTCGGCATAGCCTGGGTGGTCCGTCGCGGCGTGCAGGACACCACCGGGGAGTAGCCGGTCGGCGATCAGGCCAATCGTGGTCGGTTGCAGGAACCGGCGTTTGTGGTGGCGTGCCTTCGGCCATGGATCGGGGAAAAAGACCCGAACCCCGGTCAAGGAACGTGGTGCGATCAAATGCTCCAGCACGTCGACCGCGTTCCCGCGGATCAACCGGATATTGCCAACCTGCTCGCGGTCGATCGCGGACAGCAGCTGCGCCAGTCCCCGCCGGTAGATTTCCACCGCGATCACGTCGATATCAGGCTCCTCCTTGGCCATCGCCAGCGTCGACGTGCCGCTGCCGCAGCCGATCTCGAGCACCACCGGCGCCTGACGGCCAAACCACCCGCCGAGGTCCAGCGGCTCCCCACGACGGAGTCCTGCCCCCGAGGGAGTCCCCACCGATAGGCCCAGTTCCGGCCACAGCCCGTCCCAGGTCTGGCGCTGGGCGCCAGATAGGGCGGAACGCCGCGAGCGGAAACTTGTGGCCGGGAGATAGCGCTGTTGGGCACGGTCCGAAGCGGGACATATCCCCACCCCGGGTTGTGCATGCATTTGTCCATGGTGGCCCATGAACCCCTGATGTAGCCGCCCCTGGTCCAGATCGATACCCAACAGTTGCCTTCACCTGGTAACTGATAAACGGTGACTCGCATCTCGGTGACGCAGGTGCCACCATTCGGTGGGCGCTCGGCGACAATGCGGCCCGCGCGAGCGGTCCGTGGTGGGGGCACCACCCGCTTGCGGGGGAGAGCCGCGCAAGCGGGGTCCGCCAGGCAAACGGACCTAGCCTCGGCAACGACCCTGCATCCGGTAGGGGCAACGCCGGCCGGGCGATCTGGCCAATCGGATCAAACGGGCAGGACATGAGAGTACAGGGGCACCAGATTTTCGTTGAGGAGCTGACGCGATTTGCTGCCGGCAGTGTTGACCCGCGCGTGACGGCAATCGCCGAGCGAGCCGCCGCACCGCTGCGTGTGGTTGTCCGCGGACGTCGGGGAGTGGGTTGCAGCGCGGTGGCGCGTGCCCTGGACCGCGTTGGAATCGCGTCGGGGATCTCGGCCACAACCGAGGTGACACCATCGGCATGCCTCGCCGACAAAGAGGCCGACATAGTCGTCTACGTCACCACGGAGGTGGTCAAACCCGAGGACACCGATGCGATCGCCGCTGCCG
Source organism: Mycobacterium sp. (assembly GCA_035515675.1). Classification (GTDB taxonomy): domain Bacteria; phylum Actinomycetota; class Actinomycetes; order Mycobacteriales; family Mycobacteriaceae; genus Mycobacterium. Next base: position 5,614 of record DATJBA010000280.1, on the reverse strand, counting down.
GACGCCCGGTATTGGCGGTGCTGAACAAAGCCGATTTGGCCGGCTCTCTGTCGGGCCGGGCCGGCGACGGGCCGATCGCGGCGGCACGGATGCTCTGCGCGGATTTTTCCGCGCTCCTAGGAGTGCCCATGGAGCCGATGATCGGTTTGCTCGCGGTCGCCGCACTCGACGACCTGGACAGCGCGTTGTGGGCGGCCCTGCGGGCGCTGGCCGCCGATCCAGACGGAGCTGCCAGCCTCGATGGTTCCTTTGCCGGGTTCCTGGCGGCGGATAATTCGGTGCCGACCGACGTGCGGCTGCGCTTGCTGGACAGCCTGGACCTGTTCGGCACCGCGGTTGGGATCGCCGCGATCCGACAAGGCAGGACAGCAGCACAAGTCCGGGCCTTGCTGCGAAGCCTGAGCGGCGTCGATGCCGTCCTCAACAAGGTCTCAGTGGTCGGCGCCGAGGTGCGCTACCAGCGGGTGCTTCAGGCCGTCGCGGAATTGGAGGCCCTGGCCGTCAGCGACGAGCGAATCAGTGGGTTCCTATCCCGCGACGACACTGTGGTCGCCCGGATGGCCGCGGCCGTCGACCTGGCTGAGGCGGCCGGGCTGGAAGTCGATCCCGTGAATGTGAACTACGACGATCCGGCCGCACACCTGCCACGGGCGGTGCGATGGCAGCGCTACAGCCGAGGATCGGTGAGTGACCTGCACCGCGCCTGCGGCGCGGACATCGCCAGGGGATCGCTACGGCTGTGGTCGCAGGCCTGCGGGTCGCTGCCTGGGGAGTCATGGTGAGCGGCGAGGCTCGCGACGATCCGGCCGCCCGGGTGGACGCGCTGGTGGCAACGATCGGGCCCCGGCTGGAGTCGCCTGCCATCCACCGCCGCGACGTAGTGTTGGTGACCGGCCCGTGGATGGCCGGCGTGAGCGCGGTGGTTGCGGCGCTGCGCGAACGGCTGCCGCAGCACGAGTTCGTCGAGTCGGCGGACCTGGGACCCGGCGATGCGCCGATGGCGGTGGTGTTTGTCGTTTCTGCGGCGGCCCAACTGACCGGATCTGACTGTGCACTGCTGGACGCCGCCGCCGAGCACGCCGATGTCGTTGTCGGTGTGGTGTCCAAGATCGACGTGCACCGCACCTGGCGCGACGTGGTTACCGCTAACCGCGACGTCCTGGCCGCGCACGCACTGCGCTACACCCAGGTGCCCTGGGTAGGCGCGGCCGCCTTGCCCGACCTCGGCGAGCCGAGCGTCGACGACTTGGTCGATACCGTCTCGGGACAACTCGCCGATCCCGACATCGCGCGGCGAAATAGGTTGCGGGCGTGGGAATCCCGGCTCCGGAAGGTTGCGCAGCGGTTCGACCACGACGCCGACGGCGCCGGTCGGCGGGCACGGGTTGACACGTTGCGCGAAGAGCGCAGCTCGGCGTTGCGGCAGCGGCGCCAGTCGAAAACCGAGCGCACCATCACGCTGCGCGGTCAGATCCAGCAAGCTCGGGTGCAGCTGTCTTACTTTGCGCGCAACCGCTGCTCGTCGGTGCGCACGGAGCTGCAAGAGGAGGCCGCGGGATTGTCCCGGCGGAACATGTCCGGCTTCGAGGGGTACACGCGCGGCCGGGTGGACCAGGTGGTCGCCGAGGTGAGTGAAGGCACCGCCACTCAGCTGGCCGACGTCGCGCAGCTGACGGGTGTGCCGACGCCCCTGCCGGACCTCGAGAAGTTGCCGACGGTTGACGTCCCGCCTCCGCCCCTGAAATCGCGGCGGCAGGAAACCTGGCTGATGATGCTGTTGGGCGCCGGGTTCGGACTGGGTGTCGCGCTGACGCTCAGTCGGCTGGTGGGCGGCCTGGCCTCGAGGCTGAGCCCCGGACTGGCCATCGCCGGGGCCGTGGCGTGCGTGGCGATCGGACTGGCCGTCACCTTCGTGGTGATCAACATCCGCGGCCTGCTGCATGACCGGGCGTTGCTGGACCGCTGGGCGGGCGATGTGACGTCGTCGCTGCGGGCGAAAGTGGAGGAGTTGGTCGCCACCCGTGTGCTGGCCGCCGAGTCGGTGCTGAGCACCGCGCTGATCGCCCGGGATGAGGCCGAGAACGCACAGGTGGCCGATCGGGTCAGTGTCATCGACAGCGAACTGCGCGAGTACGCCATCGCCGCGGCGCGGGCCGCGGCAGCGCGTGACCGGGAGATGCCCACGGTTAAAGCCGCGCTGAACGCTGTGCGTGCAGAACTGGGAGAACCGGGCATACCCGAAAGCCCTGCCGAGGCTTGCGGGTGAGGGTAGACCGGCTTCAAGGAGCGCGACTGGCGATATTTTCTGAAGCTTGGTTGAAGTTTCTGAATCGTTGTTGTGAGGAGGCTTATACCCGCCCGAGCCTTCCTCGACAAGTTACTCACGGTAAACTGCATCTAACGTCACCATGTCACCAATTGTGTGGGCGACTGCATACGCAAAAAGATGCCCGTAGCTACGCAGAAGAATCCAGGAGAGTTCGATGACGTCAGCGACCATTCCCGGTCTGGACACCACGCCGACAAATCACCAGGGGCTGCTGTCCTGGGTGGAGGAGGTGGCCGAGCTCACGCAGCCTGACCGAGTGGCCTTCGCCGACGGCTCCGACGAAGAGTGGCAGCGACTCTGCGAGCACCTGGTCGAAGCCGGCACGTTCACGCGGCTCCACAGCGAAAAGCACCCCAACTCCTACCTCGCGCTCTCCGATCCTGCCGACGTGGCACGAGTCGAGTCCCGCACGTTCATCTGTTCAGAGCGGGAGGCCGACGCCGGACCGACCAACAACTGGATGGACCCCAGCGAAATGCGGGCCACCATGACGGACCTCTACCGCGGCTGCATGCGCGGTCGCACCATGTGGGTGGTGCCGTTCTGCATGGGCCCCCTCGGTGCCGACGACCCCAAGCTGGGGGTGGAGATCACCGACTCCGAATACGTCGTCGTCTCGATGAAGGTGATGACCCGGATGGGCACGGCCGCCCTGGAGAAACTCGGTGACGACGGCTTTTTCGTCAAGGCGCTGCACTCGGTCGGCGCCCCGCTAGAGCCCGGCGAGAAAGATGTTCCGTGGCCGTGCAACGACACCAAGTACATCACCCACTTCCCCGAAACCCGCCAGATTTGGAGCTACGGCTCCGGCTACGGCGGCAACGCGCTGCTGGGCAAGAAGTGCTATTCGCTGCGCATCGCCTCGGCGATGGCCCGCGACGAGGGCTGGCTGGCCGAGCACATGCTGATCCTCAAACTGATCTCACCGGAGAACAAGGCGTACTACATCGCGGCGGCGTTCCCGTCGGCCTGCGGCAAGACCAACCTGGCGATGATCCAGCCGACCATCCCGGGCTGGCGCGCCGAAACGCTCGGCGACGACATCGCCTGGATGCGGTTCGGCAAGGACGGGCGGTTGTACGCGGTCAACCCGGAGGCCGGATTCTTCGGGGTGGCGCCGGGCACCAACTGGAAGTCCAACCCCAACGCCATGCAGACCATCTCCGCCGGCAACACCATCTTCACCAACGTCGCGGTCACCGACCACGGCCACATCTGGTGGGAAGGCCTGGAACCATCCCCGCACCTGACCGACTGGCGGGGCAACGACTGGTACTTCCGCGAGACGGAAACCATGGCCGCGCACCCGAACTCGCGCTACTGCACGCCGATGTCACAATGCCCGATCCTGGCCCCAGAGTGGGACGACCCGCAGGGCGTGCCGATCTCGGCGATCCTGTTCGGCGGCCGCCGCAGGGCCACGGTGCCGCTGGTGACCCAGGCGCGCGACTGGCAGCACGGTGTGTTCATCGGCGCCACCCTGGGCAGCGAGCAGACCGCCGCGGCCGAGGGCAAGGTCGGCACGGTGCGCCGTGACCCGATGGCCATGCTGCCGTTCATGGGCTACCACGTCGGCGACTACTTCCAGCACTGGATCGAGATCGGCAAGAACTCCGACGAGTCCAAGCTGCCGAAGGTGTTCTTCGTCAACTGGTTCCGCCGCGATGAGGAGGGGCGCTTCCTGTGGCCCGGCTTCGGCGAGAACAGCCGCGTGCTGAAGTGGATCGTCGACCGCATCGAGCAGACGGCCGGCGGGCGGTCCACACCGATCGGCATCGTGCCCGCCACCGAGGATCTGGACTTGGAGGGGCTGGACGCCGATCTGGCCGATGTGACCGGCGCGCTGGTGGTCGACCCCGCCGAGTGGCGCGAGGAACTGCCGCTGATCGAGGAGTGGCTCGAGTTCGTCGGCGAGAAACTGCCGACCGGCGTCAGGGACGAATTCGAGGCGCTCAAGCAGCGGCTGTCCGAATAACCAGCGCGAGCAGACGCACAATCGCACTAATCTCCGCTGGCGCATGCGAGTCTATGTCTGCTCGGCGGCCTGATCAGCGCATGGCACGACGCCAGTGCCTCCCACCTGTTGTTGGAAGCTGTCGCGGCCCAGACCCGGTCGCCATTGCGTTACCACTGACCCCGGCGGTGACCAGCTGCCAGGTGTCGGCGGCATACAGATCCGAGCACGACGGGCATACGCTGGCCGCGGCGGTTTTTGCAGCGCGCCAACACCGTGCGCTCCCGGCCCGTCCCATCGACCCCGACCAGATGGATTGGGCGCGCGCAAAACCCGACACCGGTCACCTTCGACCACCAGCGGTCAAACCCCGACCAGGACGCCCGCTCCAACACCTGGCCCAGCGCCAGTTCCGGATCAGCCGGATCAGCCAAGCCCGCTGCCACCGGCCACGGCAGCCGCTTTGCGGGGGCAAAACTGTCTACGCAACCGCCGCAGGCCCGCGCAGACGATGCGCTTCTCGGCGCGGCGCAGCCGCTCGCTGGCGGGTTTCCGTGGAGTCCTGACGCGCCCTGTGCGCGCAGTCGACCACGAGCTGGGTGTGTTGGAGCACGTATTCGATCTCCCCAACTCGGCAAGCAGTTTCTGCATGTTGCTTTCCATTGCTGCGCCTGCCGGGGGTCAAGCGGTTTGCCCGATTCGGCTCGACTCGAACTTCGAAATGGCCTGCCTGGGTGCTGGCGTCGAATTGTGCTGAACGGTAGTGCGGTGATTGTCAAGGCCACGCCGCTACGCGGTCGGCCCCGGGCCGAGCCCTGACAACCGCCGCACCACCGCGCGGACCTGCCTCTACCGGCGAGGGGTCGGCGTGGGCTTAAATTGTAGAGAACAGAAACCGCTGGGAGCAAAGGGGTTTGGCAGAGGCCGCCGCGGTCAACCCACGTCAGTGACGAGGAGGCAAGCTATGGATCCCAACGCCGCCTATCGATTTGTGGCTGTGCTGCAGGACGAAGTCTACGAAGTCTTGCGAGAAGCCGCAGAGACATCCCTTCGCGCCCAACATGCCCGCTGGGTCGCCGAACAAACCCGCCAATGCGCAGCCAGCACGCGCCAACGAGCCGACGCCATCCGACACGACAGGGCAACATAGGGGTTATGGATAGATCCGATCGGGGTAACGAAAAAGTACCTCGCGCACATGCGGCCGAACGGGCGGCAGAACTTAGGCGGCGAAAAATCGAGCTTCAGACCCATCAGCCGTTCAACCCCGAAAATGTGGGGCTTGCCGCTCGCAGAGCCCACGAAGCACACGAATGGGCTCGGAAAGCACA